>NZ_JFYT01000108.1:0-14081 GCF_000632165.1 Delftia sp. RIT313
GGGTGGGGTGGGCCATGGAACCAATAGCGGGCGTAAGGTACAAAGATTCTGGATCGGCCAGGCCCGGCCTAAGTTCCTTCAAGCTGCCGTTCTTGCGGTCTTCTCCTGTCTTCTTCCGCCGTCGGGCGCATCATCGCTTTCCATGGCCCGTGTCCCTCATCCGGTTCTGCCGGCTCTGCCGTCCCTGCGCAGCCTCCACTGGTCCACCGGCCTGGTGCTGTGGACCTATGCGGCGCTGCACCTGTCCAATCACGCCCTGGGCCTGGTCTCGCTGGCCACGGCCGAGGCCGTGCGCGAGCTGGTCCACGGCGTGTGGCGATCACTGCCCGGCAGCCTGCTGCTCTACGGCGCGCTGGCCGTGCACATGGGGCTGGCGCTGCAGGCGCTGGCGCGGCGGCGCAGCCTGCGCATGCCGGCGCTGGAGGCCGTGCGGCTGCTGCTGGGGCTGGGCCTGCCGCTGCTGCTGGCCCTGCACGTGCCGGCCACGCGGCTGGCACAGGAGGCCTGGGGCGTGGACCCCTCGTATGCGCGCATCGTGCGTTCTTCCTGGAATCCGTCCAGCATGGCCATCCAGCTGCTGCTGATGACGGCCGCCTGGACCCATGGCTGCATGGGCCTGCACATGGCCCTGCGTGCGCGCGGCTGGTGGCGGCGGTGGCAGCCGCTGCTGCTCACGGCCGCCGTGCTGCTGCCCGTGCTGGCGGCGCTGGGCATCGTCTCCATGGCGCGCGAGATCGCGGCGGCCGGCCTGCCAGCGCCGGCCGGCCCCTCGCCCGAGGCATCGCAGTGGCTGCGCGCGCTGACGGCCGGGCTGCGCCAGGGCTGGCTGGCCTGCCTGGCCGCGCTGCTGGCCGGCCCCTGGCTGTGGCGGCGCATGCGTCTGCGCGGCGCCCGCCAGGTGCTGCTGCACTATCCGGGCCGCACCGTGCAGGTGGCCCAGGGCATGAGCGTGCTCGAAGCCAGCCGCGAGCATGGCATTGCCCATTTGTCGCTGTGCGGCGGCAGGGCGCGTTGCTCCACCTGCCGGGTGCGCGTGTCCGGCCCGGCGGCCCACCTGCCTGCGCCGGGGCGGGACGAGCGCCTCACGCTGGAGCGCGTGGGCGCGCCGCAGGACGTGCGGCTGGCCTGCCAGTTGCGGCCCACGGGCGATGTGCAGGTGGCGCCGCTGTTCCGCTCGCCGGCAGCCGCCCAGGCCGGGCGGGGTGACGGGCAGCGCGAGGTCCGCGAAGTGCGCGCGGTGGCCATCCTGTTCGTGGACCTGCGCCGCTGGTCGGGCCTTGCCGAGCGGCAATGGCCCGTGGACCTGTCCTGGGTGCTGGACCAGTATTTCGAGCGCGTGGGCCAGGCCGTGCACGACAGCGGCGGCATGGCCAACCAGTTCATCGGCGACAGCGTGATGGCCATCTTCGGCCTGGATACCGACCTGGACACGGCCTGCCGCCAGGCCGTGCAGGCCAGCGCCCTCATCGACCGGCGCATGCAGGAATGGAGCCACACCTTCGAGGCGCAGTTCGGCCAGCCGGTGGATTTCGGCATGGGCCTGCATGCGGGGCGCGCCGCCGTGGGGCGCGTGGGTTTCGAGCACACCACCACCTTCACGGCCGTGGGCGAGGTGGTCAACACGGCCAGCCGCCTGCAGGAATACACCAAGAGCGCCCAGGCGCGGCTGGTGCTGTCGCTGGAGGTGGCGCGCCGCGCGGGCGTGGCCGATGGCCTGGGCGAAGTCCGGCAGGTGCAGGTGCGCGGGCGCTCCGAGCCCTTGCCGGCCCTGCATGTGGCGCGGCCCGGCCTGCAGTGGCCGTGAGCGTGGATGGTGGGCGTGGACGGTGAGCGCGGGAACCGGAGAGTTTGCGCAAAGCTGTGCGTTTAGGCACTGACGTGCAGGCGGGCGAAGACGAGACTGCAGCCATGCAGAACGCAATCACGCGCTGCAGGATTTGACAAAGGATTCGCCATGAAGCACGCAAAGACCCTCTTCGCCATCGTTTCCCTTTCCGCCGCCCTTTCCTCCGCCTTGTGGTCGGGCATGGCCTCGGCCGCACCGGCCGCCACGGTATCTGCAGAAACCTGGTTCGGCGCCGAGCCCGTCGCCTCCGGCCCCGCGCTGTCGCGGGCCGAGGTTCAGGCCGACCTGGCCCTGTGGAACCGCGCCGGCCTCAACGTCTACCGCGAGTCCGACGTGAACCACTGGGATGCCGACTACCAGCAGCGCCTGGCCCAGTACCAGCGCATGCGCAGCGGCCCCGAGTACCTGGCCGAAGTGCAGCGCCTGGGTGGCTCGGTGAAGGCGGCCGAAGGCCAGGGTTCCGGCCGTGTCCCGGGCTGATGCGATGACGCGCGCCGCCACGCATCGCGCTGCCCACGCCGCAGCATCGCCCTGGGCCGACTTCGCACCGCTGCTGGCCCGGGTGCTGCTGAGCCTGCTGTTCATCTACAGCGGCATCGGCAAGCTGATGGGGCCGGAGGGCACCATGGCCTATATCGCCAAGGCGGGCCTGCCGCTGCCCATGCTGTCGTATGCCATGGCGCTGGTGGTGGAGCTGGGCGTGGCCACGGCCCTGCTGCTGGGCTGGCGTACCCGCGAGGCCGCGGCCGTGATGGCCGTGTTCAGCGTCATGTCGGCGCTGATGTTCCACAACCAGTTCGGCGACAAGGGCCAGCTGGTGCAGTTCCTGAAGAACCTGGCGATCGCCGGGGGATTTGTGCAACTGATGCTGGCGCCCGTGGCGCGCTGGAGCCTGGACGCGCGGCGTTGAATGCGAGCCAGTGTTGTGCGCTGAACACCGCCAATGAAACCGGCGCTGCCCAAAGCCGGGGACACCGAGGAAGGGCAGCCCCGCACCGAGGGTGTCGTCCCCCTCCCGCGTAGCGAGAGAGGGGGAAGGCGCGAAGCGCCTCAGGGGGTGTCTATTGTTTTCACACTTTGATGCCCTTTTCAGCCAGGCGTCGGGCGTAGGCGGCCAGGATCAGCCGCTCCGAATGCACAAGGTAGTCATTGAGCGCGGCAGCGGCCTCGGCGGGCTTGCCGTCCTCGAATTGCTGCAGGATGCGCGCATTCATGTCCACATAGGGGGCATGCAGGAAGTGCGGGTCTCGCAGCAGGCCGAAGGCCAGCCGCAGCTCGGCCAGCAGGTGCTCGAACATGGTGTCCAGGCGCTCGCTGTCGGCCAGCTGCACCACGGCCTTGTGGAAACTCATGTTGGCCGTGCCCACGCCCGACCAGTCCTGGGCCTCGCGGTGGCGCTGTGCCGCCTCCACGGCTTCGCGCATCAGGCTGCGAGCCGGGTGCATGGGATAGGCCTGGGCCAGCGCCTGGCACTCCACCATGCGGCGCACGCGGTAGATGTCGATGATGGAGGCGATGCTGGGCGCCGCCACCGACACGCCCTTGTTGGGCTCGTGCACCAGCAGCCCCTCCTTGGTCAGCAGCCGGAAGGCCTCGCGCAGCGTGTTGCGCGAGATCTGCAGGCTTTCGCTGAGTGAGGCCTCCGACAGCTTTTGCCCGGGCTCCCAGGCACCATCGATGAGTTTGCTGCGCAGCTGCTCGGTCACGCGGTCGGTCAGGTTGAGGATATCGGTGCTGCGGGTCATGGTGATGGGGGATGCAAGGGTCGATGGGCAGTGTAGCCAGGGCCGGCACTCCTGCCGGCCTCGCGTGGTGCTCAGTTGTCGTGATGCAGCCGCGTGAAGGTCTGCAGGGTGCTGTCCACGGCCTCGTCGTCAATGTGGCGGTGCGTGACCAGGCGCAGCAGGCCTGCGCTGCCCGTGCGCACCAGCACGCCGGCTTCGGCCAGGCGTGCCTCCCAAAGGCGCGCATCGGCCGCGCTGGTGCCTACGCGCACCTGCACGATGTTGGTCTGCGGCAGTTCGGCCGCGCACCATGCCGGGTGGATGGCGCGCAGGCCCTGGTGCAGGCGGCGGGCGCGTGCGTGGTCCTCGGCCAGGCGATCGACCATGTGCTCCAGCGCCACCAGGCCCGCCGCCGCGATCACGCCGGCCTGGCGCATGGTGCCGCCCAGCATGCGCCGTATGCCGCGCGCCCGCGTGATGAAGTCGGCCGGGCCCATGAGCACCGAGCCCACCGGAGCCGACAAGCCCTTGGACAGGCAGACGGTGACCGAGTCCGTGTGCGCGGCGATCTCGTGGCAGGACAGGCCCAGTGCCACGGCGGCATTGAACAGGCGCGCGCCATCGGTATGCACGGGCACGCCATGGCGGGCGGCCAGGGCATGCAGGGCTGCCAGCGACTCGGGCGCCGCCACGCTGCCGCCCCGTGCGTTGTGGGTGTTCTCCACGGCCACGAGGGCGCTGGGGCAGCGCGCGGATGCCGAGGTGTCCAGCGCCGCCTCCAGCGCGGGCAGGGCGATCAGGCCACCGTCGCCGGGCAGGCTGCGGTAGTGCATGCCGGTCAGGCCCGCGGCTGCGCGCTCGGCGTTCAGCAGATGGCTGCCGGCCTCGGCCAGCACCTCGCCGGGCATGCGGCCATGGGCGAGCACGGCCACGAGGTTGCCCATGGTGCCGCTGGCCACGAACAGGCCTGCGGCCTTGCCAAAGCGCTGTGCCGCCGTCTCTTCCAGCGCACGCACCGTCGGGTCGCCGTCCAGGCCGTCGTCGCCCAGCGGGGCGCAGGCCATGGCTTCGAGCATCTGCGGCGTGGGGCGCGTGACGGTGTCGCTGCGCAGGTCAACGGCGTCGTGGTGATGGTGCAGGGAGGGCATTCAGTCCGCCTTGATGTTGCGTTCCTTGATGACGCGGGCCCAGCGTGCGGCGTCGGTCTCCATCTGGGCGCCGAACTCCGCTGGAGTGCGGGGCGTCAGTTCCAGCCCCAGGGACTGCAGCTTGGCCTGGAGCGCGGGCGTGGCCATGGCGCGGGCCACGGCATCGTGCAGCGCGGTCTGTATGCCGGGGGGCAACCGGGCAGGCGCCAGCAGGCCGAACCAGTGCAGCACGGTGAGGCCGCGCACGCCGCTTTCGGCCATCGTGGGCACCTGGGGCAGGGCCGGCGAGCGCTGGGCACCGGTGGTGGCCAGGGCGCGCAGCGCGCCGCTTTTGATATGGGGGATCACGGTGGGGGCCGAGGAGAACATGCTCTCGGTATGGCCGGCCACCACGTCGGCGACGGCCTGGCCCGAGCCCTTGTAGGGAATGTGGGTGATGAAGGTGTCCGTCTGCTGCTTGAACAGCTCGCCTGCCAGATGCGTGGCCGTGCCCGTGCCGCCCGAGGCGAAGTTGATCTGGCCGGGCCGTGCCCGGGCCATCGCAATGTATTCCTTCACGCTCTGCGCCTTGAGCTTGGGGTTGACGGCCAGCACCAGCGGCGAGGAGCCGATCAGGGCCACGGGCGTGAAGTCTTTGAGCGCGTCGTACGGTGTCTTGTAGAGACTGGGCGTGATGGTGTGCGGCATGTCGGCCAGGAGCAGCGTGTAGCCGTCGGGCGCGGCGCGTGCCACCAGCTCGGCGCCCAGCATGGCCGAGGCGCCTGGCTTGTTGTCCACGACCACGGGCTGGCCCAGTTCGCGCGACAGCTCCGTGCCCAGCGCGCGGGCGATGTTGTCCGAGCCGCCTCCGGCCGTGTAGGGCACGACGATGCGCACGGGCTGCGCAGGCCATTTCTGCGCCAGGGCAAGGCCGGGCAGGGCAGCCGCTGCCAGGATGAGCAGGCGGCGCTGCAGGCCCCGGTGCGAAGCGGGATGTGCAGCAGCGTGCAAGGTGGGGTGCGGAAGTGGGTGACGTTCGGCAGGCATGGCGAAGGCTCCTTGGTGCAGCGACAGGAAGAAACGATGGGCCGATCCGCCAGCGGCCTGGCCCGCAAGCCACCCGCCTTCATCAACCGATGAAGCGCCCCGCATTGCCCAGCACGCCCAGGTCGATGAAGCTGGAGCCGACATGGGGCGTCTGGCCGCTGTAGTCGATGACGAAGCCGCCCATGTCCCAGTTGCGGATGCCGGCCAGCGCCGAGCGCAGCTTGGCCTGGCTGGGGTCGCGGCCTGCGCGTTCCAGGCCCTCGGCCAGAACGCGTGTGTTCACATAGGCTTCCAGCGTGCCCAGCGAGAACTCCTGCTGTCCGTGGGCGCGCATGGCGGCCTGGTAGTCGCGCACCACCTGCAGCTTGGCCTGGTGCGGCGCGGGAACGACCATGGTCAGGGCAATGCCCCGGGCGTCCTCGCCCAGCGGCTTGAGGCTGTCGTTGGGCAGGGTCACGCTCAGGCCGGTGAGCAGCACGCCGGGCGCGCTCTTGCGCAGGCCGCGCACCAGATCGACCGACACCGTGCCAGCCGTGGCCAGCAGCACGGCCGAGGGGTGGGCCGCGTCCACTTTGTTCAACACATCGGCCAGATTCTTGCCATCGGTGGCGATGGCCGCCTGCACGGCGGGGGCCATCTTCTCGGCCTCCAGGGCGCGCGTGGCGTCCTCCAGCATTTCGCGGCCGTAGGCGTTGTCCAGGTAGACGATGCCAATGCCCTTGAGCCCCATGCCCGCAAGGCGCTGGACCAGGCGGCGGACCTCGGTGGTGTAGCTGGCGCGCACATGGAAGACGTTGCGCGATCCCTTGCGCAGCGACGAGGCGCCCGTGAACGGCGCCACATAGGGAACGCCGGCTTCCTCGATCAGCGGGATGACGGCGGCGTTGTTGGGCGTGCCCACGCAGGACAGCAGGGCAAAGGCCGTGCCCTTGGAGAGCATCTGCCGCACGTTGTCGGCCGAGCGCTGGGGCACGTAGCCGTCATCAACCATCTGCAACTGCAGCGTGCGGCCCTGGATGCCGCCACGTGCGTTGATCTGCGCCATGGCCGCTTCCGTACCCAGCTTGATGTCGGAGCCGAACCCGGCCAGCGGGCCGCTCATGGCGGCCGAGCAGCCGATGGTGATGGTCTTGGCGGACAGGCCTGCCTCATCGGCGAAGGCATTGCGCACGAAAGCCGGCGCCAGCGCGGGAACCGCTGCGATGGCTGCAGCACGGGGAAGCAGGGAAACAAGTTGACGGCGTTGCATGGATTCAGAGCTCGGACAAAAGGGATGGGAGCAGGAAGGTGCCATTCACGCCGACTGCCACGCGTGCGCCGCAGGCCGGGAGGGCGGCCCATTGTAGGAGGCGGCCTCGTCACAGGCGATACCGGGGCAGGGGCATTGTTGTGTTCATGCCTTCTATGGATGTTCAATATCCGATAGTTTTTGGCATTTGAAAACCCCGTGCGTGCTCAATCCCTAGGCAACGATATGCGGGTTTGTACTATCAGCATGCGCTGATTGTCTTATTCACAATTCGTTTCTGTAAGACAAATTCTTTGTTTTGTTGAACAAAACCAGGTTGGCAGCGCACTCCACGCCACCGGGTTGGGCCTGCGGGGCGGCTTGACGGCCGCACCGCACCGCGGGGTGTGAAGGGGGAATCAACATGCTGACTGACGTCAATCTCTGGCCGCTTATCGGAGTGGCCATCATCGTTGCGGGCTTCGTGCTGCGCTTCAATCCCATGCTGGTCGTGATCGTCACGGCCATCGGCACGGCACTGGCGGCGGGCTTCCCCGTCGACAAGGTGCTGGCCACCATTGGCACGGGCTTCATCAAGACGCGCAACCTGCCGCTGATCATCCTGCTGCCGCTGGCCGTGATCGGCCTGCTGGAGCGCCATGGCCTGCGCCAGCACGCGCAGAACTGGATCAGCTCCATCAAGTCGGCCACCGCAGGCCGCCTGCTCATCGTCTACCTGGCCGCACGCCAGCTGACGGCCGCCGTGGGCCTGACCAGCCTGGGCGGGCATCCGCAGATGGTGCGCCCGCTGCTGGCGCCCATGGCCGAAGGTGCGACCCAGTCGCGCTTCGGCATCCTGCCCGCCAAGGTGCGCGACAAGCTGCGCGCCTACTCGGCCGCCACGGACAACGTGGGCCTGTTCTTCGGCGAGGACATCTTCGTGGCCTTCGGCGCCATCGTGCTGATGACCACCTTCCTGAAGGAAGCCGGCATCGAGGTCGAGCCCATCCACGTCGCGCTGTGGGGCATTCCCACGGCCATCTGCGCCTTCGTGATCCATGCCTGGCGCCTGCGCCGCCTGGACCGCATGCTGGAGCGCGAACTGGCCCAGTACAAGGCCGGTGTCGAAGCCGACGCAGCCAACGCCAACGCCACCCAAGCCAAGGGAGCCTGAAATGACGCTGACCATCCAACACCTGTACTACCTGGTCGGCTTCGTCCTGGCCGTCACGGCCGTGATGACGCTGCGCGATGCCAGCAACCCCAAGCGCTGGTCCAGCGGCCTGTTCTGGGCGCTGTATGCAGCCGTCTTCCTGGTGGGCAATGAACTGCCGCCCGTGGTCGTGGGCGTGATCGCCGTGGCCATGGCCCTGATCGCCGGTTTTGGCGGCGTGGGCAGCGGCCGCCATGCGCCGCGCAGCGATGCCGAATACCTGGCCAGCGCCAAGCGCCTGGGCAACAAGCTGTTCGCACCGGCCCTGGCGATTCCTCTGATCACCATGGTGGGCACGCTCAGCGCCTCGCACCTGGTCTTCGGCGGCACGCCCCTGCTGGACCCCAAGGCCACCACGCTGGTGAGCCTGGGCGTGGGCTGCGTGCTGGCGCTGGGCCTGGCCTGCTGGCTGACCCGCGAGACGCCCGCCCAGGGCATGCGCGAATCGCGCCGCCTGACCGATGCGCTGGGCTGGGCCCTGGTCCTGCCCCAGATGCTGGGCATGCTGGGCCTGGTGTTCTCGGACGCCGGCGTGGGCAAGGCCGTGGCCTATGTGACCACCACCTATATCAACATGGACATCCGCTTCGTGGCCGTGGCCGTCTACGTGCTGGGCATGGCGCTGTTCACCGTGGTCATGGGCAACGGCTTCGCGGCCTTCCCGGTGATGACGGGCGGCGTGGGCGTGCCCATTCTGGTCGGCGTCTACCATGGCGACCCGGCCGTGATGGCGGCCA
This sequence comes from Delftia sp. RIT313, assembly GCF_000632165.1. Classification (NCBI taxonomy): domain Bacteria; kingdom Pseudomonadati; phylum Pseudomonadota; class Betaproteobacteria; order Burkholderiales; family Comamonadaceae; genus Delftia; species Delftia sp. RIT313. Next base: position 8,923 of record NZ_JFYT01000108.1, read on the forward strand.
TCGGCATGCTCTCGGGCTACTGCGGCACCCTGCTGACGCCCATGGCGGCCAACTTCAACCTGGTGCCCGCCGCGCTGCTGGAGATCGACAAGAATGCCGTGATCCGCGCCCAGGTGCCCACGGCCCTGGCCCTGCTGACCGCCAATGTCTTCCTGCTGTACTTCCTGATGTTCCGTTAAAGGACGGACTGTTGCCATGACCGATTCCACTTCCCCGCGCATCCTGGTGACCGGCTTCGAGCCGTTCGAGCAGGACCCTGTCAATCCCTCGTGGGAAGTGGCGCGTGCCCTGCATGGCGAGACCGTGGCCGGCGCCACTGTCCACGGCCTGCAGCTGCGCTGCGTGTTCGGCGAGTCGCTGCGCCAGTTGCAGGAGGCACTGGCACAACTGCAGCCGGTGCTGGTCATCAGCCTGGGCCTGGCCGGCGGCCGCAGCGAGTTCACGCCCGAGCGCGTGGCCATCAATATCGACGACGCCCGCATTCCCGACCATGCGGCGCGCCAGCCCGTGGACCAGGTGGTGATCCCGGGCGCGCCCGCCGCGTACTTTTCCACGCTGCCCATCAAGGCCGTGGTGCACAACCTGCGCGCGCGCGGCATTCCGTCTTCCGTGTCCAACACGGCGGGCACCTTTGTCTGCAACCACGTGTTTTTCGCGCTCATGCACTGGCTGGCCCAGGGCAAGGCGGCGCCGGGCGCGCGTGGCGGCTTCATCCACGTGCCGGCCCTGCCCGAGCAGGCAGCGCGCAAGCCGGGCATGCCCAGCATGTGCCTGGCCGACCAGGTGGCTGCCGTGCGCGAGACCATTCGCACGGCCCTGACCGTGACCCAGGATCTGAAGGAAAACGCCGGCCAGCTGCACTGAGAGCCTGTGCACCGAGTCCGGCGAGGAGAGAACGATGAAAATTGACCTGAACAGTGATCTTGGCGAGAGCCTGGGCGGATGGCGCATGGGCGACGACGCCGCCATGCTCGACATCGTCAGCAGCGCCAACGTGGCCTGCGGATTCCATGCCGGCGACCCGGCAGGCATCCTGGAGACGCTCAAGGCCGCCCGCGAGCGCGGCGCCATGGTGGGCGCCCATGTGTCCTATCCCGACCTCGTCGGCTTCGGCCGGCGCAACATGGATGTGGCCAGCGCCGACCTGGTGGCCGGCGTCATCTACCAGATCGGTGCGCTGCAGGGCCTGGCCCGCGTGGCCGGCACCGAGGTGCGCTACGTCAAGCCGCACGGCGCGCTCTACAACACCATCGCCCACGACAGGCGCCAGGCCACCGATGTGATCACCGCCATGCGCGCCATCGACCCCAGCCTGGTGCTGGTGGCGCTGGCCGGCTCGCCGCTGATCGACTGGGCGCGCGATGCGGGCCTGACCGTGGTGGCCGAGGCCTTTGCCGACCGCGGCTACACGCCCGAGGGCACCCTGGTCTCGCGCCGCGATCCGGGCGCCGTGCTGCACGATGTGGACCGGATCGCCGCGCGCATGCTGTCCCTGGTGCGCGACGGCGTGGTCGAGGCCGTCGATGGCAGCCTGGTGCGCATTGCCGCCGACTCCATCTGCGTGCACGGCGACAGCCCCGGTGCCGTGGCCATTGCACGACACCTGCGCGAACGTTTCGAGCAGGAGGGCGTGCGCATTTCCTCCTTCGTGGGCTGAGGGCACACCATGCGTTTTCTACCCGTCAACCGGCAGGCCCTGATGGTGGAGCTGGCCGATCTGGATGAAACCCTGGCCCTGCTGGGCTCGCTGCAGCGCGAGCCCATCGATGGCGTGCAGGAGCTGGTGCCGGCCGCGCGCACCGTGCTCGTGCAGTTCGCTCCCGCCAGGCTGGGCGTGGCCGAGCTGGTGCGCCGCATTGCCGCGCGCGACCTGGGCCAGCGGGCCGAGCGCAGCAATGTGCTGGTCGAGATTCCCGTGCACTACGACGGCGAGGACCTGGCCGACGTGGCGCAGCTGCTGGGCATCACGCCCGAGGAAGTCGTGCGCCGCCACACGGGCAGCGAGTACGCCGTGGCCTTCACGGGCTTCGCGCCCGGCTTTGCCTACCTCAGCGGGGGCGATCCGATCTTCAACGTGCCGCGCCGCACCACGCCGCGCACGCGCGTGCCGGCCGGCTCCGTGGCGCTGGGCGGCACGTTCAGCGCCGTCTATCCCCAGGCCAGCCCGGGCGGCTGGCAACTGATAGGCCGCACCTCGGCCCGCATGTGGGACCTGGCGCGCGAGCTGCCTGCGCTGCTGCAGCCCGGCTACCGCGTGCGCTTTGTCGATGCGGCCGGCATGGCCCAGGTGGATGAGGCGCCCGCGCCCGCCGTGGCGCAGGCCGCGCCGCATGAAGGCAACGCGCTGCGCGTCAAGGCCACGGGCCTGATGACGCTGTTCCAGGACCGGGGCCGCCTGGGCCAGGCCGGGCAGGGCGTCTCGGCCTCGGGCGCCATGGACCAGGCAGCCTTCAAGGCTGCCAACCGCCTGGTCGGCAATGCCAGCGACCTGGCCGTGCTGGAGACCGTGGGCGGTGGCCTGTCGCTGCAAAGCCAGGGCGAGACCGTGGTCGCCATCACGGGCGCCGATGCGCCCCTGACCGTGACCACCGGGTCCGGCCAGCGCTGGAGCGTGCCGCGCTACCAGGCCGTGGCCCTGGCCGATGGCGACCAGTTGACCGTGGGTCAGCCCGTGGCCGGCGCGCGCTGCTATGTGGCGGTGCGCGGCGGCTTTGCCGTCACGCCCGTGCTGGGCAGCGCCTGCACCGACACCCTGGCGAATGTCGGCCCTGCCGCCCTGGCCGTGGGCCAGGTCCTGCCCGTTCGGCCTGCGGACCGCAAGGCCGTGGCCGCACCCGAGCTGCCGCCCGAATCCCTGCCCACCACCGGGCAGGACGTGGTGCTGGACGTGGAGCTGGGCCCGCGCACCGACTGGTTCACGCCCGAGGCCGTGGCCCTGCTGGCCGCGCAGCGCTGGCAGGTCACGCCGCAGTCCAACCGCGTGGGCCTGCGCGTGGCGGGCGAGCAGCCCCTGGCGCGCGCCGTGGCCGGCGAGCTGCCCAGCGAAGGCACGCCGCTGGGCGCCATCCAGGTGCCCCCCAGCGGCCAGCCCGTGCTGTTCCTGGCCGACCATCCGCTGACGGGCGGCTACCCCGTCATCGGCTGCGTGGCGCCGCACCACCTGGATCTGGCCGGCCAGATTCCCGTGGGCGCCTGGATCCGCTTCAACCCCATTCGCGCCTTCGAGGAATACACCCCCGGCGCGCAAGGCTCCAAGAACTGAACGCGGGGAGCGCCCGGTGGCGCCTGCCCGCAACTGAAAGAAGCTGATCATGAAAAAAGTCCTGATTGCCAACCGTGGCGAGATCGCCGTCCGCATCGCCCGCGCCTGCGCCGACTACGGCGTGAAATCCGTGGCCGTCTACGCCGATGCCGATATCGACGCCCTGCACGTGCGCATGGCCGACGAGGCCTATGGCCTGGACGGCGAGCGCCCGGCCGACACCTACCTGAACATCGCCAAGCTCATCGCCATCGCGCACAAGAGCGGCGCCGACGCCGTGCACCCCGGCTACGGCTTCCTGTCCGAAAGCGAAGCCTTTGCGCGCGCCGTGCTGGATGCGGGCCTGCGCTGGATCGGCCCCACGCCCGAGACCATCGCCAAGCTGGGCGACAAGGTCGAGGCGCGCAAGATCGCCCTGCAGGTCGGCGCTCCCCTGGTGGCCGGCACGCCCGACCCCGTCAAGGATGCCGGCGAAGTGCTGGCCTTTGCCCAGCAGCACGGCCTGCCCATCATCATCAAAGCCGCCTTCGGCGGCGGCGGGCGCGGCATGAAGATCGCGTGGCGCATGGACGAGGTGGAGGAGCTCTTTCACTCGGCCGTGCGCGAGGCCGTCACCGCCTTCGGCCGCGGCGAATGCTTTGTCGAGCAATTCCTGGACCGCCCCCGCCACATCGAGGCCCAGGTGCTGGCCGACACCCATGGCAACGTGGTCGTGCTGGGCACGCGCGACTGCTCGCTGCAGCGGCGCAACCAGAAGCTGGTGGAAGAAGCCCCGGCGCCCTTCCTCAGCGACGAGCAGCGCGCCCGCATCCACAGCTCCGCACGCGACATCTGCGCGGCGGCCGGCTACGTCAGCGCGGGCACGGTGGAATTCCTGTTGAGCCAGACGGGCGCCATCTCCTTCCTCGAAGTCAACACGCGCCTGCAGGTCGAGCACCCCGTGACCGAGCAGACCACGGGCGTGGACCTGGTGATCGAGCAGCTGCGCGTGGCCGACGGCCTGCCCCTGTCCATCACCGAAACCCCGGCGCCGCTGGGCCACTCCATCGAATTCCGCATCAACGCCGAAGACGTGGGCCGGGGCTTCCTGCCCACGCCCGGCCCCGTGGTGCGGTTCGACCCGCCCTCGGGCCCCGGCGTGCGCCTGGACACGGGCGTGCAGACCGGCTCGGTCGTGCCCGGCAGCTTCGACTCGCTGATGGCCAAGCTCATCGTCAGCGGCGCCACGCGTGAACAGGCCCTGGCCCGTGCACGCCGCGCGCTGGCCGAGTTCCGCATCGAAGGTCTGTCCTCCGTCCTGCCCTTCCACCGCGCCGTCATCGGCCATGCCGACTTCGTGGGCAACGACGGCTTCAAGGTCCACACGCGCTGGATCGAATCCGACTTCGCCGAACCCCTGGCCGCCGCCGTGCGCGCCGAGCCGCTGCCCGACTCCAGCCTGGTGCGCTGCGCGGTCGAGATCGACGGGCGACGGGTGTCGCTGGGCCTGCCTGCGGTGCTGCTGCAGGGGCTGGCATCGGCTGGCGGCGGTGTGGCTGCCGCGCCGGCTGCCGAATCTGCCGTGGACCCCGCTGCCGTCACCTCGCCCATTGCAGGCAATCTGCATGCGTGGAAGGTGGCCGATGGCGACACCGTTCAGGAGGGCGATGTGATTGCCGTCATGGAGGCCATGAAAATGGAGATGCAGGTGACTGCGCATCGCAGTGGGGTGGTGGCTTTGGTGGCTGAGGCGGGGAAGGCGCAGGTGCTGGGGGCTGTGATTGCTCGGATTGGCTGATTTCTGGTTGACCTGTTTTGATTGTGTTGTGCCTCTGGGGGCAGAGGCCGGGTCTCGGCCCGGCGGCCGACCCGCTTTCTTGTCGCGCGACAAGAAAGCGGGGCAAAGAAGCGCGCCCCG
>NZ_JFYT01000109.1:0-13515 GCF_000632165.1 Delftia sp. RIT313
CAAAGCATCCGCGACAGCGCCGAGACGCTGGCCGACTACGCCGGCACCGAGGCCCAGGCCATGGGCTGCGGGTTCGAAGACGCGGCCGAGATGCGCCGCGCCGAAGCGGCCGAGGCGGCTGCCAAGGCCATGGCGCAACTGCTCGACTGCCGCACCCATGAGCCGGTGCGCCCGCAGGGCTGAGGCATGGCCATGGACAAGGAGAAGGACAAGGGCACCACCAGGACACAGCCCCCCAGCCTGCACCAGTTGACCAGCGCCATCACCGAGATCCACGGCAGCGTGCAGGAAAACTGCGCCGAGATCTCAGCCCTGGCGCAACTGGCCCTGGCGGCAGTGCATGCACCGCAGGAGCACCACAGCCAGCAGGCCCTGGCCCATGCGCTGCGCGCCATCCGCGACAGCGCCGACCTGCTGGCCGGCCATGTGAAGGTGGAGGCCCGGCGCGTGGTGTGATCCGCCGCAAGGCCGCTGACTCCGCCACGGCGGCCCGAACGCCTGCGCCGCCGTCCTCAGAAGCTGCCGCGCAGCGTGAGCATGGCGTGGCGCGGTGCGCCATACAGGTTGTTGCTGAACGTTGTGCCCAGGGTCTGGTAGTAGGTCTTGTCGAGCAGGTTGTTGATGTTCAGCGTGACCGTCCAGCGCGGGTCGATGCGGTACTGCACCATGGCATTCCACAGCGCGTAGCCGCCCTGCGTGAAGTCAAAGGGCACGGACGTGCCCGCCGCCGACAGCGCCGTGCCGCTGACGTAGTGTGTGCTCTGGATCTGGGCGCTGCCGCCCACTTTCCAGCGCGACAGCTCGCCCGGCAGCGTATAGGCCGTGGACAGCTTGAACAGGTGGCGCGGCGTGATGCTGCTGTAGGTCTTTTCGGTGCTGCGGTCGCGGGTGTTGTTGAAGGTGTAGCCCGCTGCCAGTTGCCAGCCGGGCTGCAGCTCGCCGCCCAGTTCCATGTCGAAGCCCCGACTGGTGACCTTGCCCTGTGCCAGGTAGCAGCAGTTGCCGCTCCAGCGGCTGTTGCTGGTCTCGTAGCGCGGGTCCACCACGGCCGTGCCCGTGCGCTCCACATTGAAGAGGCTGAAGGTGGCGTTCAGCCGCCCGTCCATCAGCTCGCCCTTGAGGCCGGCCTCGTAGCTGGCGCCCTTGACCGGCGGCAGCGAGGTGCCCGGCGCCGGGCCGGCCATGCTCAGCGCCTGCGGCTTGAAGATGGACGAATAGCTGGCATAGGCCGACCACTGGCTGTTCAGGTCATAGATCACCCCGCCATAGGGCGTGATCTTGGTGGGTTCCTTGAACGGCGTGTTCGACCAGGGCGTGCGGTTGCCCTGCGCATCCAGGTTCCAGATCGACTGCTGGAAGTCGTAGCGGCTGGCGCGCGCACCCAGGATGAGGTGCAGCCTGTCCGTGGGATGCAGGCGCAGCACGCCATAGCCGCCCATCTGCTTTTGGCCCCAGGGGCCGTAGCGGGTGTTGAAGTAGGTTTCCGTGGGCGGCGTCCAGATGCTGGGAGCAAACGGATTGCTGGCCACGGTGCCGCTGCCCGTGAAATTGGCGCTTTGCCAGAAGCTTTCCACGCGCTGCCAGTCCGCGCCCAGCAGCAATTCATGCGTGCGGCCCATGAGCTGGAAGGGACCGCCCAGGCTCAGGTCCACCACCTCCTGCGTATTGCCGGACTGGATGTGGCCGCCGCGCCAGACCGCACCCGCCAGGGTCTGCGGGTTGATGGCGCCGCCCATGTAGACCCAGAAGCGGTCCAGCTCGGTCTCCACGCGCGAGACGTTGAGCTTGGCCTTCCAGCGGTTGTCGAACTTGTGCTCGAGCTGGGCGAACAGCTCCTTGGTCTCGTAGTCGTAATAGGCCCAGGGCTGGGTGAAGTTGGTGTGGCGCGGCAGGCCCAGGCTGCTGCCGTCGGCAAAGCGCGGCAGGCCGGCATAGTCGCCGTTCTCATGGGTCTTTCCGTAGCTGCCGCCCACGGTCAGCAGGGTGTCGGGCGTGAGGTCGGCCTCCAGCACGCCGTAGAGCGAGGGCTTTTCGCTGCTGCGCAGGTCCATGTAGGAGTCGCCCTTGTGGTAGGACAGCACGGCGCGGCCGCGCACGCGGCCGTCGTCGGCCAGCGGCGCGCTGGCATCGAGCTCCACGCCGCGCCGGCTCCAGGAGCCGGCCGACAGCGCGGCCTTGAACTGCCGCTGGGCCAGCGGCTTCTTGCGCACCAGGTTGATGATGCCGCCCGGATCGCCCACGCCGCCCAGCAGGCCCGAGGCGCCGCGCATGACTTCGACGCGGTCGTAGAAGGCCATGTCCTGCTGCGGCGAATAGGTGTAGGCGCCCAAAGCCAGCGGCGCGCCGCCGTCGATCTGCATGCTGGTGATCTGAAAGCCCCGCGAATAGAAGTCGCCCACGGTATTGGCCACGACCACGCCGGGCGTGAGCTTGAGGGCCTCGGTCACATCGGTCACGCGCTGGTCGTCGAGCTGTTCGCGTGTGACCACCGATACCGACTGCGCAATCTCGCGGAACGACTGGTCCGTCTTGGAGGCAATGCTGGTCACGCGGCTGGTGTAGGAGCCCGTGCCTTCGGTCGTGCCGTCACCGGCGCGGCGCGCGGCCACGCGCACCTCGGCCAGCGACACCGCGCGCGGGGCAACGTCTGGCGCCCGGGCATCGGGCACGGCGCGCTGGCGCAGCACATAGCCGCCTTGCGGCTGCACCGCCGCCTCCAGCCCCGTGCCCTGCAGCAGCGCGGCCAGGCCGGCCTGCGCGGTGTGGCTGCCCTGCAGCCCCGGGCTGCGCAGGCCCTGGACCTGTTCCTGGGTGAAGGACAGCAGCAAACCCGAGTCGCGCCCGAAGCGGTTGAGCGCGTCCTCCAGCGTGCCCGCCGGAATCTGGTAGCTGCGTGTGGCTGCTGTGGCGGCCGTGGTGTTGACGGAAGGCGAAGGCGCCTGCGCCCACAGGTTGCTGCCCAGCCCCGCGCAGGCCAATGCCAGCAACAGGCCACGGGACGGGACGACGGAGGGGCGCAAGGCGCAGGGAAAGCGCCGGGGCGCTGCGGGATATGCCATGGTGTGCGAAGGACTGGGCCTGGAAGGAAAAGACAAACGGATGGATGGACGAATCGATGGGCGGGCCCGGCATGGCAAGCCCCCCCCTCTTCCTCCATGTCCCGCGAGTTCTCGAAACAGACCACCCCGGGCGCAGATTTCTTCAAAAAAACTGCGCAGGCCCCTTCAAGCCCCTGTCGATTTCTTGCCCACCACCACCTCGCGCCGGCCCCACCAGCGCGTCATGGAGCGCAGCTCCAGTCCCGGCAGCGCACCGATCACGGCCAGCACGCGCGGCACCTCGGCCAGCGGATAGGTGCCGGAGATGCGCAGGTTGGCCACTTCGGGCTCGCAGGCCAGGGCCGCATCGCTGTACGGCTGCAGCGCCTCCAGCATCCGGGCCAGCGGCATGCCGCGCGCCACCAGCATGCCCTCGGTCCAGGCGGTGCTGTCCTCATGCACGGCGGTGGCTGGCGAGACGCCATCGGCCCGCAGCGTGGCCTGCTCGCCCGCCCTGAGCACCAGCACACTGTGGCCGGCCAGCCGGGGGGTCAGGCGCACGGCACCCTCGAACACACCCACCTGGAAATCACCATCCGCGAGCGCACGCACGGAAAACCGCGTCCCCAGGGCCAGCGCCTCGCCCGCAGTGGTCTGCACGGCAAAGGGTCGGGCGGGCTGCTCGGTGTCCTTGGCCGTGGTGACCAGCACCTCGCCCTGCAGCAGGCGCAGGCGGCGGTGCCGCCGGCTGTATTCGATGTCCAGCGCGCTGGCGCCGTTGAGCACGATCTGCGTGCCGTCCGGCAACGCCATCTGCCGACGCTCGCCCCGCGCCGTGCGCGCATCGGCCACCCAGCCTTGCCAGGGCAAGCGCTGCTCCAGCTGCCAGGCAATGCCGGCACCAAAGGCCGCAACGGCCAGGGACCGGATCACGCGCCGGCGAGCGGAACCACGCGGGGCCAGCGCAGCCCGGGCTATCGGTGATTGCGGCGGCGGCACCAGCCCAGCCAGCCGCTGGTTGACGGCAGTGATGCGCTGCCAGGCCTGCTCGTGCAGCGGATCGGCCGCGCGCCAAGCCTGCCAGGCTTGCCATTCGCGGGCCAACTCATCGGACAGGACGCCCTCCTGGTGCTTCAGCCACCACTCGATGGCGCTGCGCGCTACCTCGGGCGGCAGGCCGGCTCCCGGCGCCGTCATGCATCCACCGCGAAATAGCAGTGCATGCCGGCCTGCACCAGGTAGCGCTTGACGGTGGTCAGCGACAGGCCCAGCTCGCGCGCAATGTCGGCCTGCTTCATGCCATCCAGCTGGGCCATCAGAAAGGCCCGCCGCACAGGGGCAGGCAGGCCGTCGAGCATGCGGTCGATCTCGTCCAGCGCCTCCAGCAGCAGCGCGCGCTCCTCGGGCGAGATGGCAAAGGACTGCGGCGCCTGGGCCAGCGCCTCCAGATACGCGCGCTCCAGTTGCTGGCGCCGGTAGTGGTTGGCCAGCACGCGCTGCGCCACCGTGGTCAGAAAGGCGCGCGGCTCACGCGCCTGCACAGGCTCGTCGCGCGCCAGCAGGCGCACAAAGGTGTCGTGCGCCAGATCGGCCGCCTGGTGCACATCGCCCAGCTTCTTGCGCAGCCAGCCCTGCAGCCAGCCGTGGTGGTCGGTGTAGAGCGTGGCGACTTCGCGGTGAAGGGAGGTTTCGGCGGCAGACATGGCGCGGGAGGAGGAATGCGTGGGCGGCTGGCCCGAAATATGAGATCAATTCTCATTTGCATTCTAACGGTTGGCCTGCGCTGTTGCCCCCGCCGCCCTGTCCACTCAGAACTTGTAGTTCAGCACCGCCATGGCCTGGCGCGGCGTGCCGAACTGGCCCTGGCCGTCGATGTTGACGTAGTACTTCTTGTTGAAGAGGTTGTTCAGGTTCAGCTGCAGCGAGAGCCTGGGGCTGAAGGCATAGCGCGCCATGAGGCTGGCGGTGGCGAAGGATTTCTGCTCGAAGACCAGGTCATTGCCCGCCACGAAGACGCTGGCGCGGGTGCGGCTTTGCCATTGCAGGCCGCCGCCCACGGTGAGCTGATTCCATCCACCGGGCAGGCGGTAGGAAGTGAACAGCTGGGCCTGGGTCTTGGGCGCCCAGGCGTTGATGGACAGGCCCTGGGCGTCACGCGCGACGGTGTGGGCAATGCCGGCCGACAGGTTCCAGCCCGTGGCCAGCTCGCCCGAGACCTGGGCCTCGAAGCCCTTGCTGGTCACGCCCTTGGCGCCGTAGTAGGCGAAGTCGGTGGTGCCGGGCACGACCTGGCCTTCGTCCAGCTGGGCCACGTTGTCCTGCTGGATGCGGAAGACGGACAGCGAGCTGTTGAGCCTGCCGTCCAGGTGCTCGCCCTTGATGCCGATCTCGAAGCTCTTGCCCGCCACGGGGTCCAGGTAGCTGCCGCCGCGGTCGCGGTAGTTCTGGGGCTGGAAGATGTCGGTGTAGCTGGCATAGGCCGAGAAGCCTTCGCTCAGGTCCAGCACCAGGCCTGCGTAGGGGATGAAGACGTTGTGGTCGCGCACCTCGCTGAGGCTGCGCACCTTCCAGCTGCTCTGGCGCCCGCCCACGATGAGCTTGACCGGATCGGCCAGCGACAGGCGCAGCGCGCCGTACAGCGCGTCCTGGCGCGTGTGGTCCAGGCTGCTGGTGGTCAGCGGCCCCCAGGTGGGCTCGGCATAGGAGCCGTCCCATTGGTAGTAGTTGCCCACGTCCTGCAGGGGGCTGGTGCGCGCATGGCCGGCCTTGTGCTCGCGGGCACGGCTGCTGCTCAGGCCGACAACGGCCTCATGGCGGCGCCCGCCCAGTTCCCAGCCGCCCGTCACCTGCAGGTCGGCGCTGTTTTGCTGGAAGCTGTATTCGGAGTAGTTGGGCAAGGCGGCCATGCCCAGGCCGGTGGTGATGTCGGGCTGGCGCATGAGGTACAGCAGCTTGGCGTCGTAGGCGCTGTCGCGGTGCACGAAGTTGGCCTTGAGCTTCCAGTCGTTGCCGAAACGGTGCTGCAGGTTGGCGAAGATGTTTTTGTTGGTGCTGTTCCAGCGCGTCCAGTTCGCGGCCGTGGTCTTGGAGGTGCTCCAGTCGGCTGGCATGCCGTTCGTGAAGACCAGCGGCAGGCCGCCCCAGGTCGAGCCGGTGGGCCGGTTGGACTGGTAGTCGGCGCCCACGCTGAGCGTGGTGTCGGGCGTGAGGTCGGCATCGATCACGCCGTAGAAGACCTGCTTGCGCGCGTGGTAGAGATCCACATGGGAGTCGCGCTCTTCGGCCATGCCTGCGACGCGTGCGCGGATGCGGCCGTCCTGCGTCAGCGGCATGGACAGGTCCACCGTGCCGCGATGGTGGTTCCACGAGCCCACGCTGGCCGAGGCCGAGCCCGTGAACACCTTGCTGTTGGCGTGCTTGCGCACCATGTTGATGGAGGCCGACGGATTGCCCGCGCCCGTGAGCAGACCCGTGGCGCCGCGCACCACTTCGACGCGGTCATAGATGGTGGTATCGGTACCCGAGTCACCGTAGAACGACAGGCCGATGGAGGTGGGCACGCCGTCGTACTGCAGGTTGTCCACGTAGAAGCCGCGCGAGTAGAAGTCCGAGCGGTCGCTGTCCGAGCTGACGACATGGATGCCGGTGACGCTGCGCATGGCGTCGTTGAGCGAGAGCAGGCCCTGGTCCTCGATCTGCTGGCGCGTGAGCACGCTGACGGACTGCGGCGTGTCGCGCAGCGACAGGCTCAGGCCCGTGGCGGCCGCCGTGGCCGGCGTGGTGTAGGAGCCCGAGCCTTCGGTGGTGGGGCTGGCCTGGGCCGAGGCCGTGACCAGCACGGTCCTGAGTGTCTGGGAGGACGGCGCGCCTGCCGCACCCGCAGCACCCGCAGCGGAGGCGGCCGGCACCACGGGCATCTCGCGCAGGGTGTAGCCGCCACCGGCCGAGCGCACGGCCGCCAGCGGCGTGCCCAGCAAGGCGCGGTCCAGCGCCTGCTCCACGGTGAAGCGCCCGCTCACGCCGCCGCTGCGCAGCCCTTCGGTGACGGCCGAGCCGAAGGTGACCAGCACGCCGGCCTCGCGCCCGAGTTGGTTGAGCACGCTTTCCAGCGGGCCGGCTGCAATGTCGTACTGGCGTTGCTGCGAAGCACCGGCAGCCGGCTGCGCCCAGGCCTGTGCCGGAGCCAGGGCGCCCGCGGCGGCCAGCCCCGCCAGCGTGCCCGCGCACAGCACCTGCAGCGCCAGCGCCACCGGACGTAACGCCGGGGCCGCCTGGGATGGACGGACGGTGGAGGCGGCAGTCTGCCGCATGGAGTTCTGGCGCATGGTCTGAGGGCGCATGGAAAGGCCTTGTTGCAATGGTTGTAGAGAAGCGTTGGCGCACGCTGCGGTGCGCTCCTGTCTCTGTTGACAGCCATCGCCGGCAAATCAGCTCAAATTTTTTCAGGAAAGTGCGAAGGCCTTCATGCCGGCCGTGCCGCTCATGCCTTGCCCGCCCCGGCAGGCCGCACCATCACCCAGTAGCGCGAGAAGGAGTGGATTTCCACGGGCAGCGAGGAAGTCAGCGCGGCCAGCACGCGGTCGGTGTCGGCCAGCGGATAGGCGCCGGAGACGTGCAGGCCGGCCACGGCCGGGTCGCAGCCCAGGCGCCCGCGCCGGTAGCGGCCCAGCTCGGCCAGGAAATCCTCCAGCCGCATGCGCGAGGCCACCAGCATGCCTTCGGCCCAGGCGCTGGCCGCCGTGTCCAGCGCGCCGGAGTGCACGGCCTGCTGGGCCGTGAACGTGCCCTGCTCTCCCGCATCGATGCGCTGCGCGGCATGCGGGGCATGCGCGGGCCGCAGTTGCACGGCGCCTTGCAGCACGCCCACTTCAACGCCGGACTCGCGCTCGCGCACCGTGAAGCGCGTGCCCAGGGCCTGAACGGCGCCCATGGCGGTCTGCACGATGAAGGGACGGTGCAGGCTGTCCGGCGCGGTCTGCACGAGGATTTCGCCACGCACCAGCTCCAGCACGCGCTCGGCCGCGCCGTAGCGCAGGTTGAGGGCGCTGCCGGTGTTGAGCACCACGCTGCCGCCGTCGGGCAGCGGCAGCCGGCGCTGCTCGCCCACGGCAGCCACCTGGTCGGCCGTCCAGCCGCGCCAGGCCTGCGAGCGCACGACGGCAGCGGAGCCTGCGCCCGAGACCAGCAGCACGGCCAGCGCCTGCACCGCACGGCGCCTGCCGGCCGAGCCGGGTGCGGCCAACGCGGCCCGCGCCAGCGGCATGGGGATGCCGGCCATCTGGCTGCCCATGGATTCGATGCGCTGCCAGGCGGCCTCATGCTCGGGGCTGGCCGCACGCCAGCGCTGCAGGCCAGCGTGCTGCCGGGCCTGGGCCTTGCCGGAGTTCAGTTGCAGCCACCATTGCACGGCCTGGCGGGCCACTTCGGCAGAAATGGGGGAAGAAGCGGAAGGGAACGCCTGCATGCCGCCTACTCCGGGAAGAAGCAGCGCATGGCCGCCTTGGCCAGGTGGCGCTTGACGGTGGAGATGGAGATACCCAGCTCGGCCGCGATCTCGCCATGGCCGAGCCCTTCGAGCTGGGCCAGCAGGAAGGCCTGCTTGGCCAGCGCGGGCAGGCGGCCCAGGCGGCGGTCTATCTCCACCAGGGTCTCCAGCACCATGAGCCGGACCTCGGGCGGCGGCGCCACGGGCTCGGGCATGGCGGCCAGGGCATCGAGATAGGCCTGCTCAATGGCGCGGCGCCGCACCTGGTTGATCAGCAGGTTGCGCGCAATGGTGGTCAGGTAGGCGCGCGGCTCCTGGAGCTGGTCCAGGCCCTTGGCGCCCAGCACCTTGAGGAAGGTGCTCTGCGCCAGATCGGCCGCGTCGAAGGCATTGCCCACCTTCTTGCGCAGCCAGCCCTGCAGCCAGCCGTGGTGGGCCAGGTACAGGGCTGTGACTTCTCGGTACTGGGGGGCGGAGGCGGATGGCATGGCAGGTCCCGATTCCCTTGGGGGCGGGGCCCACAATCAAACAAGAATCATTCTTATTCGATTGTATCCATGCCAACCTGTCTCTGTTTCAGAAGCGGTAGCGCGCCGTCAGCAGCACATTGCGCGGCGCCCCGAAATGGTTGTTGTCCTGGGTGCTGCCAATGGCCTGGTAGTAGTACTTGTCCGTGAGGTTGTTGATGTTCAGTCGTATATCCAGCTGCCGGCTGAATTGGTAGCTCGCCATGAGGTCCACCAGCGTATAGCCCCCCTGGCGCACGCCGTAGCCGGCCGAGCGGGTCTCGCTGCGCGTGCGCACGGATCCGCCCAGGGACCAGCGCTGCCAGGCGCCCGGCAGCTGGTAGCGGGCCGACAGCTTGAGCAGGTGGCGCGGGGTCTGGGTGTCATAGGGCGTGCCGGCCTTGGCGACGTCCGAGTCGCGGACATGCTGCGCCCTGTTGTAGGTGTAGCCGGCCATCAGCTGCAGGGAGGGCGTGACGGCACCCGCCAGCTCGAACTCCACCCCCCTGCTACGCACCTCTCCGGTCTGCGCATAGCAGGACGCCACATTGGGACTGCACTGCGATTGCGGCAGTTGCAGCGGCAGATTCTTCTGGTTGATCTGAAACAGCGCCGCGCTGGCCTGCAGCCGGCCCTGGGCGTACTCGCCCTTGATGCCAAGCTCGAGGTTGCGTCCCGTCACCGGGTCCAGCAGCGCGCCTCTGGCGCCCTGGTTGCTCTGGGGCTGGAACACGCCGGTCCAGCTGGCATAGGCGGAATGCCGGCTGTCCAGCGCATAGACCAGGCCTGCATAGGGCGTGATGCGGTCATGGACCCGGTACCTGCTGGAATCGCTCCATTCCCCCGAGCGCGTGAGCATGTCGTAGGAGTAGGAATCCACGCGCGCGCCCAGCAGCGCGGTCAGGGGCTGCGCGACGCTCAACCGCAGTGTTCCGTAGGCACCCAGCTGCCGCTGGTGGCCGCGCCGCGACCACAGGGTGTTGATGGCCGGCCGGGCAACGGAGCCCGGGTCCCAGGTCATGGGGTCCACGATCTGCTGGTAGTCCGACGGCCACCCGCCAGGCCCGTCGTCGTCGCTGTTTTGCCTCACGCTGGCGCCAAAGACCATTTCATGGGTGCGGCCCAACCATTGCCAGGGCCCCTGCGCGAAGGCGTCGAGACTGTATTGGGTCTTCTTGTAGGCATAGGCTCCCACGCCCTGGCCGAAGTCGGCGGAATCTTCCAGCGGATACAGGTAGGTCCCCAGCATGTCCATCTTCGCCTGCAGCACGCGTGCGGTCAGTTGGGTCTTCCAGCCGTTGCCCAGGCCATGCTCCAGTTCAGCGAAGAGGCTGGCGTTTTCCTTGTTCCAGTAGGCCCAGTCAGGCGTCACGCGCGCCGATCTCGACAGCGGGTAGAAGCTGCCGTCACGCCGCGTGGGCAGGCCGTTCCAGTCGGCGCCGGGGTTGTCTTCCCTGTTGTAGTAGCCGCCCAGGCTCAGCCGCGTGCGCGGGGCGATATCGGCCTCCAGCGTGCCGTAGACCAGTTGGCGCTCATGGCGGTACGCCCGCTTGAAGGTGTCCGTATCCTGCAGGGCCACCACGGCGCGGCCTCGCAGCGTACCGGCCGCATTGAGCGAGCCGGACGCGTCGATTTCGCCGCGCAGGTTGTTCCAGGAGCCCAGGCTGCCCGTCAGCGAGACCTGAGGGGCATCCGTGGGGCGCTTGCGCACGAGGTTGATGGTGCCGGACGGATTGCCCGTGCCCGTCATCAGTCCGGCAGCGCCGCGCAGCACCTCCACGCGGTCGTACATGGCCATGGTGGCCAGGCCCTGCGTGTCGTAGTCGAAGGCCAGCGGCACGCCATCGGCCAGGAAAGAGTTGACCTCGAAACCCCGCAGGAAGAACTGCGTGCGTTCTCCGCCTCCGATCTGGCGTGTGCTCAGGCCCGTGGCATCCAGGGCAACCTCCTCCAGCGACTGAAAACCGCGGTCATCGATCTGCTCGCGCGTGATCACGCTCAGCGATTGCGGGGTCTCGCGCTGCGACAGGCCCAGCCGTGTCGCCGTGCTGCTGGGTCCGGTGGCCGCATAGCTGCCCGATCCTTGCGTCACGGCGCTGCGCTCGGCCTGCGCCGTGACCAGCACCTCGCCCAGCGCGGTGGCGCCTGCCGCCTGGACGGCCTGGGTCGCCTGCCTGCGCAGCGTGTAGCTGCCATCGCTGCGCGCCACCATGTCCAGCCCGCTGCCGGCCAGCAGGCGCTGCAGCGCCTGCTGCGGCGCGTAGTGACCGGACAGGGCCGGGCTGGTGAGCCCTTCGGTCAGCGCAGGATCGAAGGACAGCGAAATGCCCGCCGCCGTGGCCACGCCGGCCAGCGTGCGGCCCAGCGGCCCAGGCGCGATCTGGTAGGTCTGGGCTGCGGGGGCCGGTTCGGCCGCCTGCACGGCGCCTGCGGCCAATGCCATGCCCAGCAGGGCCAGGCGGGCGGCATGCGCCAGGGGATGGAAGACGGGATGCGGCATGGGTACGGCAGGCATGGAAATCGGTCCTTGGAGGCGGTGAAGAAAGAAGCTCTTTCCCCATTGCCAGCCGAGATCCGAAAAAGTGTCACCCTGCCTCGATTTTTCTAGTTCCTGGCGACCACGGTGATCCAGTAGCCGCGCATGCGCGTCTGCACGTCGACGGGATAGGTGGAGGCCAGCATGGTCAGCGTCCGGTCCGTATCGCCCAGCGGAAAGGAGCCGGACACGCGCAGCGCGCGCACCTCGGGCGCGCACTGCAGCAGGCCGGGCCGGTAGCGCGACAGTTCGGCGCAGAACGCGGCCAGCGGCATGGCGTCGGCCATCAGCATGCCGTGGGTCCAGGCCGTGGCTTCGGGCTGCAGGGGCTGGGGCGCGGTCACCTCCCCCGCTCGCAATACCGTTTGCTGACCGGCTTGAACGACCAGCGCCGGGCTGGCGGCGCCGCGCAGCGTGACCTCCACGGCGCCCTCGGTCACGGCCAGGCGCACGGGGCCGCCGTCCGCCCTGCCCCCCTCCTGCCGCACGGTGAAGCGGGTGCCCAGGGCGCGCAGCCGGCCATGGGCGGTGTCCACGACAAAGGGGCGGTGCGGCGTGGCGGTATCGGCCGCCGTTTCTATGGAAATCGCGCCCTGGCGCAGGGTGAGCAGGCGCAGTGCGCCATCAAACCGGATGTCCACCGCGCTGGCCGTGTCCAGCAGGAGGCGGCTGCCATCGGCCAGATGCTCGGTGCGGCGCTCGCCGGTGGCGGTGCGCAGGTCGGCGCCCCAGCCGCGCTGGTCCGCCGCACTCCATACCAGCCAGCCTGCAGGCGCCACGGCCAGCAGCGCGGCCAGCCGGGCCACGGTGGCGCGGCGCTGGGCGCGGTGGCTTCGGGGCCGGTCCAGCGCCGGCATGGCCAGCGCTGCAGGCAGGCCGCCCAACTTGCCCAGCAGCCGCTCGGCGCGCTCCCAGGCCAGGGCATGCTGTGGGTCGGCCTGGCGCCAGCGCTCGCAGGCGGCGCGGTCGGCATCGGTGGCGCCGCTGTCGTGCAGGCGCATCAGCCATTCGGCGGCCTCGTCGAGCACGCGCGCTTGCAGGGGCGTCTCCATCACGCCATTGCCACCAGGCATTGGCGAAACGCCTGGGCCATGTAGCGCTTGACGCTGGTGAGCGAGACCTCCAGCTGCTGCGCGATGTCCTCGTACTTCATGCCGTCCAGCTGGGACAGCAAAAACGTGCGCCGCACGATGGGCGGCAGCGCGTCCAGCATGGCGTCTATCTCGTGCAGGGTCTCCAGCACCAGGGCGCGCTGCTCGGGCGAAGGCGCCACAGGCTCGGGCAGTGCGGCCAGGGCTTCGAGGTAGGCCCGCTCCAGCGCCTGGCGCTTGTACCAGTTGACGAGCACGCCCTTGGCCACCGTGGTCAGGTAGGCACGCGGCTCCTGCACACCGGCCAGGTCGTGCACGCCCAGGATGCGCACGAAGGTGTCCTGCGCCAGGTCCGCCGCATCCGCCCCGTTGCCCAACCTGCGGCGCAGCCAGCCCTGCAGCCAGCCATGGTGGGCGGCGTACAGGGAGGCGGCTTCTCGGTGCTGGGGGGTGGAGGCGGATGGCATGGCAGGTCCCGATTCCCTTGAGGGCGGGGCCCGCAATCAAACAAGAATCATTCTTATTCGATTGTATCCATGCCAGGGAGCGTGCAACCGCGCTTTCAACCGGCCTGACGCCGCAAGGCCTACCAGATGTACCCGAACCGAACCACCATGTTGCGCGCTTCGCCGTAGTTGCAGGCATTGGCGGAAAAGCACGACGCCGTGTGGTACTTGTCGAACAGGTTCTTGACCGTCAGGCTCACGCTGGCCCCGCGCCAGTCACTGCGCATCTTTCCCAGGTCATAGCGCAGCGAGGCATCCACCAGGGTGAACGACGGTACGCGGAAGCTGTTGTCCGCATCGCCCCAGCTCCAGCCGATGTAGCGTGCCCCCACGCCCGCCCCCAGCCCCAGCAG
>NZ_JFYT01000110.1:0-13259 GCF_000632165.1 Delftia sp. RIT313
CCCCACCCCAGACGCAGGCCCCGGCGCAGCAGATGCTGCATGCGCCGCCCCGCCTGCCATTGCCGCGCTGCGCACGCATGCGGTGGCGCGCCACCGGCTCGGTGAAGGCGGCGCCGTCAGCATCCAGGCCGAGCCGCAGGTGCTGGCCAGCGAAGTCCCCATCGCCCTGGTGTTCAATGGCATCTCCCATGCCGTGATGATGGGCACGCCCTCGGACCTGGAAGACTTTGCGCTGGGCTTTGCGCTCACCGAAGGCATTCTGGACAGCGCTGCCGACTGCTACGGCATCGAGGTGCGCACCGTGGCTGCACAGGCCGCAGGCCTGCCGGCCGGCATGGACGGCATCGAGGTGCAGCTGGACGTGGCCTCGCGCTGCTTCGCCCGCCTCAAGGACCGGCGCCGCAGCATGAGCGGGCG
Organism: Delftia sp. RIT313; assembly: GCF_000632165.1. Classification (NCBI taxonomy): domain Bacteria; kingdom Pseudomonadati; phylum Pseudomonadota; class Betaproteobacteria; order Burkholderiales; family Comamonadaceae; genus Delftia; species Delftia sp. RIT313. Next base: position 418 of record NZ_JFYT01000110.1, read on the forward strand.
CACGGGCTGCGGTGTCTGCGGCGTGGACAGCTTCGCGGCGCTGGACCTGTCCTTCGACCCCCTGCCCGCGCACGACTGGATCGCCCGTGTCGATGCCGACACCGTCTGCGCAGCCATCGCGGCACTGCCACCGCTGCAGTTGCTCAACGCCGAAGCCGGCGCCGTGCATGCCGCAGGCTGGGCAGGGCTGGACGGGCAACTGACGGATGTGCTCGAAGACGTGGGCCGCCACAACGCGCTGGACAAGCTGGTCGGCCGCCTCTCCCGCACAGGCCGCCTGGGCGAGGCCGGTTTTGTCGCGCTCTCCAGCCGCGGCAGCCATGAGCTGGTGCGCAAATGCGCCAAGGTCGGCATCGCCGCCCTGGCCACCATCTCCGCGCCCACGGCCATGGGCGTGCAGATGGCCGAACTGATCGGCCTGCGTTTCTGGGGCCTGTGCCGCCCGCCCAAGGCGGTGCTGTATGCGCCGGGCCGCACCTGAACCAATGCCCGAGTGCCGCGCCTGCGCGGCGGCAAGTTCGTAGAATCGCGGGTTCAGCCCCTGGATGTACACCATGAACCGCTGCAAGCCCCATTTCTCTCCCGTCCGCCGCCTGTGTGCCGGCGCCCTGCTCGCCGGCCTGGCCTGCGCCAGCCTGGGCGTGGCCGCGCAGGGCCTGCCGTCCAACGAGACGCGCAATTTCCCGCCGCAGGCCCAGTTCGGCGAGCTGGTCGTGACCCAGTTCCCCGAGGTGGAGATCGACGGCAAGACCATTCGCACCAGTCCGGGCTTTCGCCTGTTCAGCCCTGAACGCACGCTGGTGCAGGCCATCAATTACCAGGGCAGCAAGCTCGTGGTGGGCTATGTGATCGAGCCGCAGACGCAGTGGCTGCACCAGGCCTGGATCCTGACCAAGGCCGAGGCCGACAAGCACTACAAGCCCAAGTCGATGCTGCAGCGCATCTTCAACTGAGCACCGCGCACACCACAGCAAGCGCACAGCACGTACACGGCTGACGCGGCCCGCGCCTTGCGGGGCGCAGCGGCCCGGCCATGGGACACGCCGCCCCCTGGCCGAGCCACCTTCATTTTTTGCAGACCGCCGCTTGCAGTGCGGCGGCTGCCTGACGGAACCCCACCATGTCCAAGAAAGTCTTTATCAAAACCTTCGGCTGCCAGATGAACGAGTACGACTCGGACAAGATGGCCGATGTGCTGGGCGCAGCCCAGGGCTACGAATCCACCGACGATCCCGAGCAGGCCGACCTGATCCTGTTCAACACCTGCTCGGTGCGCGAGAAGGCGCAGGAGAAGGTGTTCAGCGACCTGGGCCGCTACAAGCACCTGAAGGAACGCGGCGTGCTCATCGGCGTGGGCGGCTGCGTGGCCAGCCAGGAGGGCGAGGAAATCATCAAGCGCGCGCCCTATGTGGACGTGGTCTTCGGCCCGCAGACCCTGCACCGCCTGCCCGAGCTGCTCAATGCACGCGCCGCCAAGCACAAGCCCCAGGTCGATATCAGCTTTCCCGAGATCGAGAAATTCGACCACCTTCCGCCCGCGCGCGTGGAAGGCTCCTCGGCCTTCGTCTCCATCATGGAAGGCTGCTCCAAGTACTGCAGCTACTGCGTCGTGCCCTATACGCGCGGCGAGGAAGTCAGCCGCCCGTTCGAGGACGTGCTCATCGAGGTCGCCGGCCTGGCCGACCAGGGCGTGAAGGAAGTCACGCTGCTGGGCCAGAACGTCAACGCCTACCTGGGCAAGATGGGTGACACGGCCGAGATCGCCGACTTTGCCCTGCTGCTGGAGTACGTGTCCGAGATCCCCGGCATCGAGCGCATCCGCTACACCACCAGCCACCCCAACGAGTTCACGCCGCGCCTGATCGAGGCCTACGCTCGGCTGCCCAAGCTGGTCAGCCACCTGCACCTGCCCGTGCAGCACGGCAGCGACAAGATCCTCATGGCCATGAAGCGCGGCTACACGGCCATGGAATACAAGAGCACCATCCGCAAGCTGCGCGCCATCCGGCCCGAGATGGCCATGAGCAGCGACTTCATCGTGGGCTTCCCCGGCGAGACGGAGGAAGACTTCCAGAAGATGATGAAGCTCATCCACGACGTGCGCTTCGACAACAGCTTCAGCTTCATCTTCAGCCCCCGCCCCGGCACGCCGGCCGCCAACCTGCACGACGACACGCCGCACGAGGTCAAGCTGCGCCGCCTGCAGGAGCTGCAGGCCGTGATCAACAACAACATCAAGGACATCAGCGACGAGCGCGTGGGCACGGTGCAGCGCCTGCTGGTGGAAGGCCTGTCCAAGCGCGATGGCAGCGAACTCATGGGCCGCACCGAGTGCAACCGCGTGGTCAACTTCCCGGGCAACGAACGCCTGATCGGCCAGATGATCGATGTGAAGATCACCGAGGCCCGCACCTTCACGCTGCGCGGCGAAGTCGTGGTGCGCCACTGAGCCCAACCCGGCCCCGGCGGCCCAGCGACCTCCTGCGTAACCAAAGCCCGGCAATGCCGGGCTTTTTTGCATGTAACAGGACGTGAAAACAGCCCGGCCACTCTGGCAGGGTGCCGGCTGGCCCGCTAGCATCGCGGGGTCGCCGCCCTGAGGTCCGTCGGCCTGCAGGGCTTTTCCAGCTTCGCTTGCTTGCTATCGATTCCATGAACACCTCCCAGCCCGCCACCGCCCAGGCCGTCCTTGAGGGCGAAGCCCTGCATGCCTTCATGGACCAGGCGCACGACCTGCTGCAGCAGGAGGCTGATGCCAGCCCCATCGCCCCGGCCGAACGCCAGGCGGCCGTCATGGAGCTGCTCTCGCAGCAGCGCTTCGCCCCGGCCACGGTGGGCGAGCTGGAGCGTCTGCACGATCTCTGGCTGGACCTGGAACGCCCCGAAACCGCCAACGCACTGCTGCGCGAACACCGCGCTGCCACGCTGCAACCCTTGCAGGGCGACAACCACCTGCTGGCCACGGCCAGCCTGGCGCTCAGCGACATCCAGAGCCGGCTGCGCTTCGACCGTGAAGGCGGCGTGGCCCTGCTCGCGCCCGCCGCCGATCTCATGGGCCGGCTGCCGCACACCGGCGAGCCCTATCGCTACTGGAACGGCTGGCACTACCTGGCCCGCGAAGCCCAGGCCTGGGAGCTGGCCGAGCAAGGCGTGGACCTGCAGCGCAGCCACGAACGCAGCGACCCGGATGGCGAGGCCTCCCCCGCGCGCCGCGACGCGCGTGCCTGCCTGCGCAAGGCCGAGCTGGCCCGTCTGCGCGGCGATGTGCCCGCCACCGTGCGCCAGGTGCAGGCCGCCACGGCGCTGCTGACCCAGGCCGATGCAGAGCAGAACGTGGACTTCGACGACTGGTTGCACCTTGCGCGCGAGGTCCTGCCGCTGGCCCCGCAAAGCGTTCCGGCCGTGCTCATGGCGGCGGAGCAGCACCTGGCCCGCACCGAAAGCCCCGCCGCATCGCAGGCGGTGCGCACGCACCGCAAGGTCCATGCGGCCCGGCTGCAGGCCATGGCCTGCCATGCCATGGGCCAGCCCGAGGCCGCGCTGCAGCTGGCCGCGCTGGGCCGCTTCGGCCTGGTGGATGACTCCGACGATGCCTTCAGCGGCCTGGTGCTGCAGTGGCTGGAAGAGGCGGGCCGCCTGGCCGATGCGGCGGACCTGGCGCTGGAAAGCGTGCTGCACAGCCGCCCCGGATCGGCCCGTCAGGGCTATGAACTGGCCTTGCGCAGAGTGGACAGCGACACCGCCCATGCACCGGCCTGGGCGCTGATCCTGGCCTGGGCGGGACTGGATTCCGACATGCAGGAGATCCTGGAAGACAGCCCGGCTGCTACGCGCAGCGCCGACGACTACCTGGCCCTGGCGCGCACCCAGGCGCCCGGCCACCCTCTGCTGGACCTGATCGACGGCTGGCGCCTGGCCAAGGACCGCCAATGGGAGCAGGCCCTGCCTCTGCTGGAGCGCGGCGTGACCGACCAGCCCCGGCACGCCAACTCCGAGCTGCTGCCCATGCTCTGGGCCGCGCGCTTCGCCGTGCTGCCCGCCGCGCAGGCGCTGCAGCGCCCCTTTGCGCAGGGCCATGGCGCCCACTGGTGCTATGCAGCGGGCGTGACCCTGGACGACGAGGACGACCTGGCCTCCCTCATGGGCGAAGGCCGGCAGGTGCCGAACGACGAGTTGCGCGAGCCGCTGGTGCAGCGTTACTACGAAGAGGGCCTGGCCCGCTTCGAGGCCTTCTGGGCCACCGGCCAGGGCCGGTACAAGGACGCGCACCTGCACGTCTACTCCATGCTCTGCAACAACCTGGCCATCAAGTACCGCTCGCAGCAGCGCTATGACGAGGCGGCGGCCCTGCACCACAAGGGCCTGTCCAGCAGCCCCTTTGCCGAACACCACGACGGCCTGCTGTGGTGCGCCATCCGCCGTGACGACCGCCCCGGCATCGTCACGGCGGCCGAGCAGCTGTGGCACTTCACCCAGGACTACGGCTACAGCCGCCACTGCCCCACGGACTACTTCCCCAGCGCGGCGCTGGCGCTCTACCAGCTGGGCCGCGCAGGCGAAATCGGCATCTGGCTGGAGCGCCTGGACCAGTGGTTCGAGGAACTGGACGAGGACGACCAGCGCGAACAGCGGCGCGACTACCTGGCCTCGCTGATGTCCCTGCTCGACTTCTTCTCGGAAAACCATGGCGAACTGGTGCGCCCGCGCCTGGACGCCCTGCTGCCCGAAGTGCGCGCCCTGGGCGAGTGCTACACGCTGCGCCGCCTGGCCTGCGCCATGGAAAGCTGCGGCCCCATCGACCAGGCCGTGGCCCTGCACCGCGAGGCCATCGCCAAGCTCACGCCCGACGACGGCGAGGCCGAGCACAGGATGGCAAAGGACGGCCTCAAGCGCTGCCTCAAGCTGCGCTCGGACAGCAAGCCCTGGTGGAAGCTGTGGTGAACCCGGGCGCCGGTGCCAACGCCGCCAGTGCCTATCGGCCGCGCGACGTGGTCAATGCGCCGGCCATCAAGCAGCGCATCCGCGAGCGCAGCGCCGCACGCGGCGACAGCGAGGAGATCGCCGCCTGGCTGGCCAACCACTTCTACCGCCATGTGATCGGCAACCTCGACGCCGATCCCCCTGCCGTGCAGCCCGTGTCCACGCAGGCCGAGCTGCTGCGCCTGCACCGGCGTGCCGAGCCCGCCGCCTGGGCGCTGGAGCGCCTGCGCGAACATGCGTCCCGCCAGCCGCTGTCACCGGACAGGCCGGCGGCCGACGGCAGCGCGCCGCTGTGGTGGGTGGAGCCCGACAGCGCACCCCTGCTGGCGCTGGAGAGCCGGCTGCTGGAGTTCCTGTCCACCCGGCGCGGCACCGCGCTGGAGGGCAAGCTGCAGCGCATCAACTGCCCGCAGGCGCTGGCGCGCTGGACGCTGGAGCACCTGGCCTTCGCCCGGAGAAGCGACAGCGGCTGGGCCGAGCACCGGCCCGGCGCCGTGCGCCCGCTGCTGCGTGGCCAGCTGGGTGTCTTCGTAGAATTCGATGCCCAAAGCCCGGACCTGCGCGCCGAAATGGCCTATGAAAGCCAGATGATGCGCCACTGCCTGGGCCAGTTCAGCGAGCGCGGCGCACTGCGCGGCGGCTATGGCGAGCACTACGCCGAAGCCTGCGAGCAGGGCCGGCTGCGGCTGTTCAGCTACCGCACGGGCACGGCCCAGCCGCGCATCACCGTCAGCGCCCAGGTGCGGGACGACGGGCGGCTGCGCATCGACCAGATCAAGGGCAAGCAGAACCGCCCGCCGATTGCGCGCTACCTGGCCGATGTGCTGGCCCTGCTCAATCACCTCGATACCGATGGCGAGGCGCCGGCGGACGCCCTGGCCATGGGCATCGTGCGCCGACCGGCACAGCTGCTGGCCACGGGCAGCGCGGCTGCCTGGTGCGCGGCCAGCGAGCTGCACACCGAGGCCGAGCAGCTGTGGCTGCTGCAGTCCCACCCGGCGCTGCTGGAGCAGCTGGACATCCGGTCGCCCCTGATGCAATGGCTGGTCGCGGCACGCCGCGACACCGTGCCCGTGCCCGCCTTCGAGCGCATGCCGCGCAGCGCGGCCCTGCAGCAGTCACTGGAGCTGGCGCGCCGCCGGGCGGGATCGCCCGGATCGCCGGGAACGCCGGGCAGGACAGGAAATCCGCGATGAACGCCTTCACCCTTGTTGTGCTGTCTGCATTGGTCTGGTGGGCAGTGCGCGCCGGCCTGCGGCGCATGCGTGCGTCGCGCCAACGCGGGGATTTCAGCAGCTACCGCAGCGGTGACGCGGCACTGGACTGGGCCCTGGCCCTGGCCCATCCCATGGCCTTTCACGCCATCCAGGGCGGCTTTGCGGACCGGCAGCTCAACGGCGCCGACTCCGCACTGACGACCCAGTTGCGCCCCATGGTGCTGCACCACCTGGGCCTGCGCACCGACCTGGACGATGCCCAGATCGCACGCCAGTTGCCCGACGGCCTGCGCCAGCGCTGGTTCACGCTGGACCTGCAGCGCCTGCAGGCCGGTGACGATCCCCATGCCGCCATGGCCTTTGCCTGCGCGCGCGTGGCCTTCCATGTGCGCTGCGCCTGGCTGCTGGGCTGGGTGGACGAGGCCCTGCACCAGCAGATCCTGCACCTGAACGCATGCCGCGCGCGGGACTGCTTTGACAGCTGGCAGGCCTTCGGCCAGGCCTACGCACGCGGCCGCAGCCAGTGGCTGGCCCGTGGCCGCGCCGACGTGCTGGGGTGCAGCGTGACGCCCGAGCAAGTGCAGCAGTGGGTGGCCGATCCGCGCCACCCCTGGCATGCCATGCCCTGGCAGCAGCAGGCCGTCCGGTGACTGCCGCCAGGCGGGTGCGCCGCCTGCCCTGCCTGCCCTGCCCGGTGCTCAGCCTTCGCCATGCACCTTGGCGAAGGTGAGGATCACCTCCCGCACCACCTGGCGCTGAGGCGCGGGCAGCTTCAGAAAGGCATCGAAGGTTTCGCGTTCGAGATAGCCCACGCCCGGCTCCTGGCATTCGAGCGGCGACGGCAGGGACGGCGGGGACCGGTGGGCCGACTCGCCATAGCGCAACACATCGGGCTCGACCTCGAGCAAACCCGCCAGCAGCACCAGCTTGTCCTGCTCGGGAACGGCCTCGCCGTTCAGCCAGCGCGAGACCGCCTGGAACGAGATCGGCCGCCCCCAGTAACTGGAATTGAACAGCTTCAGAAGCACGCTGGGCCGGGGCTCCAGTCCCGCAGCCTCGATGGCCTGGCGCAGGCGCAGTGCGAATTCGAGCTTGTTACGCATTCCGACGCCCTGGATTTCCCTGGAATCTTGATTGAATCATCAGCCCGTCGCCCGGCCAGCGTTCAGGCGAAGATGCTGCGCGCCTCGGTGAAGCGCTTGGCGAAATAGATGTTGTCCATGCGCACGCGCTGCACCGTGCCGCCGCTGGACGGTGCATGCACGAACTGACCGTTGCCCACGAAGATGCCCATGTGCGAATAGCGCGCGCCCAGGGTGTTGAAGAACACGAAGTCGCCGCGCTGCAGGCTGCGGCTGCCCACGGGATTGCTGAACTGCGCCCACTGCGCCGTGGTGCGTGGCAGGCGGTTTTCGGTGATGCCGCCCACGGCCCACTGGATCAGGCCGCTGCAGTCGAAACCGCCTTCGGGCGAATTGCCGCCGTAGGTATAGGGCGTGTTGACCACAAGCATGGTGCGCGCCAGCAGGGCCTCGCGCAATTCGCCGTCCAGATTGAGCGCCTGCGGCGAAGGCACCGGCGCCGGGCCCGCGCCCTTGCGCGGAGCGGACGAGCAGCCAGCCAGCAGCACGGCGGCCGCCAGCAGACCCCAGTCACGGCGCGAGAGCCGCGCCCCGGTCACCGGAGACACCGCAAGGGAAGTCGAAACACCAGCCTTCATGGCGCTGCATGTTCTCACAAAGCCCTCGCGGCCAAAAGAAAAGCCGCAGGCTGCGCTGCGGCTTGGCGGGAAAGAGCACGCGGCCCGGCGGCTCAGGCGGTGCCCATCAGAACGGGAGCTTGGGCATGCCGCCGCCACCGCCCATCATTCCCTTCATGGCCTTCATGCCGCCCATGCGTTTCATCATCTTCATGAGGCCGCCGCCCTTCATCTTCTTCATCATCTCCTGCATCTGCTCGAACTCCTTGAGCAGGCGGTTGACTTCCTGGACCTGCACGCCCGCGCCATCGGCAATGCGCTTCTTGCGCGTGGCCTTGATGATCTCGGGCTTCTTGCGCTCCTTGGCGGTCATGGAGCAGATGATGCCTTCCTTGCGGCGGATCTCGCGCTCGGCCTTGTCCATGTCCACCTGGCCGGCCTTGGCCGTGAGCTGGGCCGGCAGCTTGTCCATGAGGTTGGACAGGCCGCCCATCTGCTTCATCTGCTGGATCTGGGCCAGGAAGTCGTTGAGGTCGAAGCCGTCACCGCTCTTGACCTTCTCGGCCAGCTTCTGCGCGGCCTCCATGTCCACGCCCTTGGTGACCTGCTCGACCAGGGCCACGATGTCGCCCATGCCCAGCACGCGCTGCGCGTGACGGTCGGCGTCGAAGACCTCCAGACCGTCGATCTTCTCGGACACGCCGGCGAACTTGATGGGGGCGCCCGTGATCTGCCGCACCGACAGCGCCGCGCCACCGCGCGAGTCGCCGTCGAGCTTGGTCAGCACGATGCCGGTCAGGGGCAGCGCTTCCTTGAAGGCCTTGGCCGTGTTGATCGCATCCTGGCCCTGCATGGCATCGACGACGAACAGGGTCTCGACCGGCTTGAGAGTGGCGTGCAGATCCTTGATCTCGGCCATCAGCAGCTCGTCGATGGCCAGGCGGCCGGCCGTATCGACCAGCAGCACGTCAAAGAAGTGGCGCTTGGCGTAATCCAGCGCGGCCACGGCGATGTCGTGGGGTTTCTGGTCGGGCGTGGAGGGGAACCACTCGGCCCCGGCCTGGGCGGTCACGGTCTTGAGCTGCTCGATGGCGGCGGGGCGGTACACGTCGCCCGACACGGTGAGCACCTTCTTCTTGCGCCGCTCGATCAGGTGCTTGGCCAGCTTGGCCGTGGTCGTGGTCTTGCCGGCGCCCTGCAGGCCGGCCATGAGGATGACGGCCGGCGGCTGGGCGTTGAGGTTGATGTCGGCCACGCCCTCGCCCATGGTGGCGGCGAGTTCCTTGTTGACGATGGACACCAGCAGCTGGCCCGGCTGCAGCGAGCCCAGCACCTCCTGGCCCAGCGCCTTTTCCTTGACGCGCGCAACGAAGTCGCGCACCACGGGCAGGGCCACGTCGGCCTCGAGCAGGGCCATGCGCACTTCGCGCAGCATGTCCTGCACGTTGGATTCGGTGATGCGGGCCTGGCCGCGCATCTCCTTGACGAGTCGCGAAAGTTTGTCGGTCAGAGCGGAGGCCATAAGCGGGGAGGAACTGGAGTCGTCGGAAAGGAAAAGGTGTGCTGCAGCGAGCCAGCCGGGGCCAGGTGGCCAAGTGGGGCCGGGTCGCGGCACGGACCCTGCAGATCCCGATGATTCTACCCGCTGCCCCTGCCGGGGTAAGTACCGGCCTTCCGTGCCCCACGGCAGGCACCGGCCAGCAGTAACATGCGCAATGTTTCCATAGTTTATGGCTATCACATTCCGCAATGCTGGCTTGCTACCGCCTGGGAGTCTTCATGCCTGATACGCCGTATCGCCAGTTCCTGGATCGTGTGCCCGAGGGGTTTCTTCTGTTTGACGAGCAGGGCGGCCTGCTCGATGCCAATGCCCAGGCCTGCGCCAGCCTGGGCCATCACAAGGCCGCCATGCTGGCGCTGGGCATCATGGACGTATGGCTGGACCTGGATGGACGGCCGCGTGACTTCTGGCGGGACATGGTCGTGGACAGCCAGGCCCGTCTGCGAGGCTGGCTGACCCGCCGCGATGGCAGCAGCTTGCCCGCCGAGATCCATGTCCATTGCCTGTCACTGTCGGGCAGGCGGCTTTTCTTCACTACCTGGCACGACCTCAGCGAACGCACCGGCCAGGACGAGCCGATCGGCCAGCCCAATGCGCAGCTTGAGCCGCACCTGCAAAACCGCACCTGGCCGTGGCAGGACTCGACGCGCCTGCTGGAGACCGTGATGCGCGAGACGCCCGACCTGGTCTTCGCCAAGGACCGGCAGGGCCGCTACACCTTCGCCAACCCCGCCACAGCGCGCTTTGCCGGGCGCGCGCCCGAAGACATCGTGGGCAAGACCGACCAGGAGCTTTTCTCCGACAGCAGCTTCACCGACAGCGACCGCCGGGTGCTGGACAGCGATGCGCCCGTGGTGATGGACGATCATCTGCTGGTCGACGGGCAGCGCCGCATCTTCCAGTCCACCAAGATTCCCTATCGCGATGCCGAGGGCCGGACCGTGGGCGTGCTGGGCATTGCGCGCGACATCACCCTCATGCGCCAGACCGAGTCCCAGCTGCAAAAAAGCTACGACGTGCTGCGCCAGGCCGAACAGCTGGCGCGCCTGGGCAGCTGGACATGGGAGCTGGACACCGGGCACTTTCAGGCCTCGGAGATGATGTATGTGATGAACGGCCTGGACCCCCAGGGTCCGCCACTGAAGCGCCATGCCCTGCGCGCCATGCTCGGGCCGCAGGATCTTGCACGGCTCACCGCTGCCGTGGATCTGTGCATCAGCACCGGCCAGTCCTACAGCATCGATGTGGTCCAGCGCTGCCCGGACGGCCGGCAGTTCGCTGCCCGCCTCATGGGCCGGGCCCTGCGCGACGAGCAAGGCCGCATCGTCGCGCTCAGCGGCACGCTGCAGGACCTGTCCGAACGCGAGGACGCACGCATGCGCCTCGAAGCCCTGGCCGACAACCTGCCCAGCGGCGCCATCTACCGCCTGGAAGGCGGCTTGACGCAACTGCGGCTCAGCTACATCAGCGCCGGCATAGAGAACCTGATCGGCGTGCCGGCCCACGCCATCATGGCCGATCGGCAGGTCTACCTGAATGCCATCCATCCCGAGGACCTGCCGCTCTACCAGGGGATGATGCAACGCTCGATCGATACGCTGCGGGTCTTCGATTGCCGCTTTCGCGTGATCAGGCCCGACGGAGAGATCCGCTGGCTGCGCTGCCGCTCGGCCCCCCGGCGCTGTCAGGAGGGCATGGTCTGGGACGGCATCATGCTGGACATCACCCGCGAGCGCGAGGCCGAGCAGGCGCTGCATCAGGCCAAGGAAGCCGCCGAAGCGGCCGAACGCGCCAAATCGGATTTCCTGGCCATCATGAGCCACGAAATCCGCACACCCATGAATACCGTCATCGGCATGACGCGCCTGGTGCAGCAGACCGCGCTGACATCGCGCCAGCGCGGCTACCTGGAGAAGGTGGAGCGCTCGGCCAGCGCCCTTCTGGCCGTGATCAACGACATCCTCGATTTCTCCAAAATAGAGGCGGGCATGCTGGCGCTGGAGGAAGTGGACTTCGCCCTTGACGATGTGCTGGAGACCGTGACGGCCTCCACGGCGCTGCGCGCAGAGGAAAAGGGGCTGGAAGTGGTCTATGCGCTGGACCCGCACCTGCCGCCCCGTTTGCGCGGCGACCCAATGCGCCTGGGCCAGGTGCTGACCAACCTGGTCGGCAACGCCATCAAGTTCACCGAGCATGGCGAGGTGGTGATCTCCCTGCATCTGGCGCCGCCACCGGTGGACGCGCCTGCGGATGCCGATGCGGACACCACGGCAGCGCCCCTGCACCACCTGTGCGTGAGCGTGCGCGACACCGGCATAGGCCTGGATGCATCGCGGGCCGAGCGGCTGTTCCAGCCCTTCACCCAGGCCGACATCCAGACCACGCGCCGCCACGGCGGCACCGGCCTGGGCCTGGCCATCTGCCACAGGCTGGTGCAACTCATGGGCGGCGAGATCGGTGTGTGCAGCCAGCCCGGCCAGGGCAGCGACTTCCGCTTCAAGGCCAAGGTCCGGCTTGCCACGGATGCACTGCTGGACGGCCACGACAACCTGGGCAGCACGGGCGTTCTCATCGTCGATGACAACGCCAACGCGCGCGAGGCGCTGGCCGCCATGGTGCGCAGACTGGGCATGCGCTGCGATACGGCGGCGGACGGCATGCAGGCGCTGCGCATGCTGCAAGAGGCCGCACGCCAGGAATCCCCCTATGGCCTGGCCCTGCTGGACTGGCGCATGCCCGGCATGGACGGACTGGAGCTGGCGCGCCGCATGCGCGAGCGACAGGACCTGGCCAAGACCCCGGCTGCGCTCATGGTCACGGCCTTCGGGCGCGACGAAGTGCAGCTGCGTGCCGCGCAGTTTGGCCTGCGGGGCCTGCTGATCAAGCCCCTGACCGCATCGGCACTGAGGTCCTGCATCCGTGAGGCGCTGCGGGACCCCGAATCGACCCAGCCTGAAGACCCGGCGGCCGGCCCGTCGCCACAGCAGCGCTACCCGGGCCTGCCTGGGCGCAGGGTGCTGGTGGTGGATGACAACGTACTCAACCGCGAGGTGGCCACCGAGCTGCTGGAGCAGGCCGGCATATCGGTACAGACTGCGCAAGACGGTCTGCAGGCGCTGCAGCTGCTCGACAGCCAGCCTTTCGATGCCGTGCTCATGGACGTGCACATGCCCGGCATGGACGGCCTCAGTGCCACGCGCGCCCTGCGCACGCGCAGCGCGCTGCGGCATCTTCCGGTGATAGCGCTGACTGCACAGGCCTATGTCGAGGAGCGCGCCCGGATCGAGGCCGCAGGCATGAATGCCCATCTGACCAAACCCGTTGACGATGTGCTGCTGTACGAGACGCTGCAGCGCTGCCTGCGCGCAGCCCCCCCGACAACGGC
>NZ_JFYT01000111.1:0-12050 GCF_000632165.1 Delftia sp. RIT313
CGCCCTCCCGGCCCACGCCGCCAACCCCTGCCCCGGCCTGGGATCCTGTGCAGTTGCGGCAACGCCTTGCCAGCCAATCGCCGCGCATGCTGCATGCGATCGAAGGCTTTGCCCAGGACTTTGCCGATGCGCCGCAACAGCTGCGCCGCGCCGCGCGCAGCGGCAACTGGGCAACCGTGGCGTCGTTGGCGCATACCTTCAAGGGCAGCCTGGGCTACCTGGGCGCGAATCTGCTGGAGCAATGGTCGGCCATGGCCGAGACCGGCGCGCATGCCTGCATGTCAGGCGACGGCAATGGCGGGAATGCCCGGCCCAGCGGTGATCTGCCATCCCTGGTCCAGGCGCTGGCCGATGGACTGCAGGGCCTGCTGGCGGAAATCGCCGTGCGGTCCAGGCAGGCGGCCTTGCCACCCCTGGCCACGGTGTCCAGCGCTGCGCCCCCGCAGCAGCAGCGGCAGCGGCAGCCGATGACCGCAGAAGAAGTCTCATCCACGCTGGCTCGGCTGCGGCTGCAGATTGCCGACAGCGACTATGCCGCCGTGGCCGAACTGGAACGGCTGCGGCCTCTGGTCAGCGGGCGCCATGCATCCGTGCTGCAGCGCATCCAGCGCTGCGCCGAGTCCCTGGAAACCGAGGCGGCGCTGCAGGCGCTCGATCAGCTGGCGCGGAGCATGGCCGCGAACCGGATGGCCCTACAGGGAGCTGCAGATGCTTGACGCCCTGACCAGGTCGGAGCTGCCCACGGTCCTCATCGTGGACGACGAGCGGCTGAACCGCAGCATGCTGGCCGAGCTGCTGAGCCCCCACTACCGAGTGCTGCTGGCCAAGGATGGCCCTGGCGCCCTGGTGGTCGCCCACCGCGAAGCTCACCGCCTGCAGCTGATCCTTCTGGACCTGGCCATGCCCGGCATGAACGGCTACGAGGTGCTGGGTGCGCTGCGCGCGCAGGAGCGCACCGCCCATATCGCCGTCATCTTCATCACCGGACAGAGCAATGCCGAGGCCGAGGAATACGGCCTGCGCCTGGGCGCGGCCGACTATGTCTCCAAGCCCATACGCCCCGCCGTGGTCGAGGTGCGCGTGCGCAACCAGATCCGGCTGGCCCTGCAGCGCCAGGCCCTGGAGCGCCTGGCCATGGTGGACGGGCTGACCGGCCTGGCCAACCGGCGCCACTTCGACGACGTGCTGGAGCGCGCCTACCGCCGCAGCCTGCGCACGGGCGAGCCCGTGGGCCTGGCTCTCATTGATATAGACCACTTCAAGCAATACAACGACTGCTATGGCCATGTGCAGGGGGACGAGGCGCTCAAGGCCGTGGCTGCCACGCTGCAGCGCCATGCGCGCCGGCCCTACGACCTGGCCGCGCGCTTTGGCGGCGAGGAATTCGCGCTCATCCTCCCCGGCGAAAGCGACGCCCCGGCCATGGCCGAGCATTTCCGCCAGGAAGTGCTGCGCCTGTCCATCGCCCACGCCGCCTCTCCCACGGCGCCGCAGCTCACCGTCAGCTGCGGCGTACTCACCGTGCGGCAGCCGTCTGCCGCGCCTTTGGAAACCTGGCTGCAGAAGGCGGACGGCCTGCTCTACCAGGCCAAGGCCCAGGGGCGCAATCGCATCGAGGCAGCCGTGGAGCCCTGAAAATGCGCGCCGAACCACGGCATGGCACCCGGATTCTGAGCCTGCACAACCGGCGGCGGGAAAGCCACAGCTATCATTGAAAGATGCTCTCCGTCCCCCTGATTTCCGCCAACGTATCGCCCCTGGGCTGGATGCTGGCGCTTGCCGCAGCCGTGGCCTATGCCGTGCCAGCCGCCGGCGCCCGACGCATCAGCCAGGCCGGCGCCCGCGTTGCCCTGCGCCTGGCCTGGGTGCTCCACGCCCTGGCCCTGGCCTGGGGCCTGCTCGGGGAGCAGCCTCACTTCGGCTTTGCACCGGCCCTGTCCATGACGGCCTGGCTGGTGCTCACCGTCTATGGCGTCGAGCAGCAGCTGTTCCCCAAGATGCGCGCGCAGCTGGCGCTGTCCGCGCTGGGCACGGCCGCCGTGCTCATGGCCGCGCTGTTTCCGGGAACGCCCCTGCATGTCAACGCCTCGCCCTGGCTGCCGCTGCACCTGGCACTGGGCATTGCCTCCTACGGACTGTTCGCGGCCGCCGTGGTCCACGCCTCGCTGATGACACGCGCCGAGCAGCACATGCGGCTGGGCGGCGGTGGCCATGACAGCGGCCTTCCGCTTCTCACGCTGGAGCGCCTGACCTTCCGCTTCGTGTCCGCAGGCTTTGTGCTGCTCACGGCCACGCTGGCCGCAGGCTGGCTGTTCGGCGAACAGCTCTATGGCAAGGCCTGGGTCTGGAACCACAAGTCTGTGTTCTCGCTGCTGTCGTGGCTGACCTTTGCCGTGCTGCTGATCGGCCGTGCGCGCTTTGGCTGGCGTGGCCGCAGCGCCGTGCGCATGCTCTATGCAGGCGCCCTGCTGCTGCTGCTGGCCTATGCGGGATCGCGCTTCGTCATGGAAGTGCTGCTGGAGCGCACCACATGAAGTACCTGCTGGTCCTGATCGTCATCATCGTGGCTGTCGGCATCTGGCGCAGCCAGCGCCGTGCCGAGGCCCGCGAGCGGCGCCAGGCCGCTGCGCCGCGCAACCCGGCCAACCCGGCCAATGCGCCGCTGGCGGCTCCACAGGACATGGTCGAGTGCGCGCACTGCGGCCTGCACCTGCCGCGCAGCGAGGCCATCGAGGCGGCCGGCCGCAGCTACTGCAGCGCAGAGCACCGCACCCTGGCGCAACGGCGCTGAGCATGCAGGACGCGGCCCCCCCCCAGCCACCCACCATCGACGAGGCCGCGGCGCAGTCGCCGCACGACGCCAACGCCCCCTTTGTCCGGCTATGGCAGGGCTTCCTGACCGGCCGCGTGCTCATCGCCACTGCGCTTTTGCTGCTGCAGCTGGCGCTGCTCAGCGTGCAGCCCGGCGGCAATTCCCTGGTCTGGCTGGTTTGCCTGGGCTACCTGGGGCTGACGCTGCTGCTGCGGCTGACGGCACGCGCCCAGCCGCCCTCGCCCCGCGCCGGCGTGCACTGGCTGCCCGTGATCGGCGTGGACATCGCGGTCATCTGCCTGCTGCAGATGCTGCAGACCGGGCCGCTGAACTACTCGGCCCTGCTGGCCATTCCCATCCTGATCTCGGCCGTGCTGGGCAATCTGACGCTGGCCCTGGCCACCACGGCCAGCGTCACGCTGCTGACCCTGGGCTGGGTGGCATGGCAGGACGTGGCTGGCCGCATAGAAAGCACCCAGGCCTACTACCAGGCCAGCTTTGCCTGCGCAGGCTATTTCGCGGTGGCCTATCTGACGCACGAACTGGCACGCCGCGTGCGGCGCGAGCGCCACCTGGCCCAGCACAGCAGCCGCAAGGCCCAGACGCAGGAACAGGTCAATGCCCTGGTGATCCGCCACCTGGGCGAAGGCGTGCTGGTGGTCGATCCCCAGTTCCGCGTGCAGCAGGCCAACCCGGCCGCGCTGCACCTGCTGGGGCTAGCCGACGCGCATGCCCTGCCCTTCGCCCTCAAGGAGCATTCCGGCTGGCAGCGGCTGCAGGACGCCGTGGCCCAGAGCTTTGCCCAGAACCTGCCCATCTCGGCCGCCATCCATCTGCAGTCCATCGGCCAGGAAGGCATGACGGGCCTGCACCTGCGCACCTGGCTGACCGAGGTCGCCACCCCTTCCGACGCCGCCGACGCGGCCGAGCCCGCGCTGCTGCAGCAGCTGTGCGTGGTCTTTCTGCACGACCTGCGCGAAATGGAGGCGCGGCTGCGCACGGAAAAGCTGGCGTCCATGGGCCGCATGTCGGCCGCCGTGGCCCACGAGATCCGCAATCCGCTGGCCGCCATCACCCAGGCCAATGCCCTGCTGGCCGAGGATCTGGCGCAGGACCCGGCCCAGCAGCAGCTGTGCCGCATCGTGGGCCAGAATGCCGAGCGCCTGGCACGCATCGTCGAGGACGTACTCAACATCGCCCGGGCCCAGCAGCACATTGGCGAGGCGCATGCCGGTCTGCTGGCCCTGGACCAGCACGTGGCCCAGGTTTGCCAGGAATGGCAGGCCCAGGGCCAGCCCGCGCACAGCATCCAGCTCCTGCTCGACGCCAGGGACAAGACCGTGGTGTTCGATGGCGAGCATCTGCGCCGCATCCTGGTGAACCTGCTGGACAACGCCCGGCGCTACCGCAGCAACGCCCACGAGCCACACACGCTGCAGGTGCTGACCGGCGCGCCGGCCGGCGGCCAGATCTGGCTACAGGTCTGGAGCGACGGCGCCGCGCTGGAGCCCACGGTGCAACGCCATCTGTTCGAGCCCTTCTTCTCTTCGGAAAGCCGCTCCAGCGGCCTGGGCCTGTATATCTGCCGCGAGCTGTGCCAGCGCTACGATGCCAGCATCAGCTACCAGCGGCTGTCGCGGCCCACGCCGCACGGCCCTGTCGAGGGCAATGCCTTCAGCATCGTGTTCCGTGCCGGCCCGGCCTCGGCCCTGCCGGCCTCCCTGTTTGATCAGATTGTGGTGTGATGCCTTTGAACTCCCTGCCCGCTGCCGCATCGATCCTTGTCGTGGACGACGAGCCGGATCTGCGCACCCTCTATGAACTGACCCTTCTGCGCGAAGGCTACCGCGTGGAAACCGCCGCCAGCGTGGGCGAGGCGCGCGAGCAGCTGCAGACCCAGCGCTTCGACGTGGTCATCACCGACATGCGCCTGCCCGACGGCATGGGCATGGAGCTGCTGCAGGACCTGCGCAGCCAGCAGCGGCGCGAGCGCTGCGTGGTCATGACGGCCTACGGCTCCGCCGAGAACGCCGTCGAGGCCCTGCGCTCAGGCGCCTTCGACTACCTGACCAAGCCCGTGGACCTCAAGCAGTTCCGCCTGGTCGTGGCCTCGGCCGCCCAGGGCGTGGGCGGTGTGCCGGCCCCGGGCGTGATGCCGGCGCGCAGCCCTTCGGCCGCTCCCGCCGCCGGCCCGGTGCTCAACGGCAGCGGCGCACTGGACGCCATGGTGGGCGAGTCACCCGCCATGCAGGCCGTCAAGCAGCGCATTGCCAAGGTGGCGCGCGGCATGGCGCCGGTGCTGGTGCATGGCGAGTCGGGGACGGGCAAGGAGCTGGTGGCCCGCGCGCTGCATGCCTGCAGCCAGCGCGCCCATGGCCCCATGGTGGCCGTGAACTGCGGCGCCATTCCCGAAAACCTGCTGGAGGCCGAGTTCTTCGGCGCGCGCAAGGGCTCCTATACCGGCGCCACCCAGGACCGCGACGGCTACTTCCAGGCGGCGCGCGGCGGCACCTTGTTTCTGGATGAGATCGGCGACCTGCCCCTGGCCATGCAGGCCAAGCTGCTGCGCGCCATCCAGGAGCGCCGCGTGCGCGCCCTGGGCTCCGCACAGGAGGAAGCGGCCGATGTGCGCATCGTCAGCGCCACCCACCGCGACCTGGCTGCCGATGTGCAGCAGGGGCGCTTCCGGCAGGACCTGTACTACCGCCTCAATGTCATCGAGGTGCTGCTGCCCCCGCTGCGCGAGCGCCGCGAAGACCTGCCCGCCCTGTGCCGCGCCCTGCTGGCACGGCTGTCGCAGGAATCCGGCCTGCCCATGCCCGAGATCGACGAGCGCTCTGTGCAGCAGATCGCCCGCCTGCCCCTGCCCGGCAATGTGCGTGAACTGGAGAACCTGCTGCACCGCGCCATCACGCTGGGCGAGGACGGACCGCTGCGCATAGATCCCGAGATGCAGCTGCCCTGCGGCACGCCGCCCGCACCGCCCGCCCCGCCTGCATCCGCCTCGCCCTCTCCTTCGCTCTCGCCTTCACGCCCCCTGCCGCAAGGCGGCCCGCTATCGCCAGAGCCAGCCGATGCCGACCTGCCCCGTGACCTGCAGGCCTGGCTGGACGAGCGCGAGCGCGGCATCCTGGTGCAGGCGCTGCAGGAAAACGGCTTCAACCGCACGGCCACCGCCGCGCGCCTGGGCCTGAGCCTGCGCCAGATCCGCTACCGCATCGACCGGCTGAACATCGCCCTGCCCGGCGATGCCAGCGCGGAGACGGACGGAGGCGGCCATGGCGAGTCCTGATCCACAGGCGCAAGCCACCCAGGCCCCGGCCTGGACCTGGCAAGGCGGCTGGCTGCAGCAGGCCCGCCACCTGCCCTCGCCCAACTTTGGCGAGCGCCCGGCCCAGGCGCTGGTCGATCTGGTCGTCGTGCACTCCATCAGCCTGCCCCCCGGTGAGTACGGCACGGGTGCGGTCCAGCAACTGTTCACCAACCAGCTCGACTGGGACGCCCATCCTTACTACCAGGGGATACGCGGCCTGGAGGTGTCGGCGCATTTCTTCATCACGCGCCAGGGCGAGGTCTGGCAGTTTGTGGACTGCGATGCGCGCGCCTGGCATGCAGGCGCTTCCTGCTGGCGGGGCCGCGACCGCTGCAACGACGACTCCATCGGCATAGAGCTCGAAGGCCTGGAGGGCCTGCGGTTCGAGCCGGCCCAGTACGCGGCGCTCGATGCCCTGTGCAACGCCATCGCGGCCCGCTACCCCGTGGCCCATCTCGCAGGCCATGAGCACATCGCGCCGGGCCGCAAATGCGATCCGGGCGCAGGCTTCGACTGGCACCGGCTGCGCGGGCTGCTGGCCCACCACCCAGCCACGGCGAACTGGCAGCTGCCGCCGGGCGCGGGCCAGCCCTCCACGTAAGCGCACACCCTCATCGCAGGCACCGCCAGATCTTGCGCAAAACCCCGCTTGTCCACAGGCAGAGGACAAAGGGTCTGTCAATCCAGAAAGCAACCGATGTGGCGCGCCAGGCGCACGCAGCGGCTGCCTGATCATTTTTTACAAATTCACGCATGTGTCGCAGCCCCACTGTCCATGGGGCTTTCAGCGGTCCGACCGGCGCAGGGCCAAGGCTGCAGCGGCTTGCGGCGGACCATCGCCCGCAAGCCACGGCGCAGCGGGCCTTTGCTGCTATTGGCTTGTAGGTTGCGCACCCGTTTGGCGCAGCGCAAACAGCGGTTTTCCGGCCGTGAGTACCCCGTGTACATGAGACGGCGATACACTACAGGTAGTGCCCAGAAGCACGCTGGACACCATATCTAGTGTTCACAAGCTGTGCACACCCTGTGAAAACGGTGTGTACATCCGACCCCGATTCCATCTCTCAGCAAGCCTGCCCCAAGTGCAGGTCCGCGTCCGTTCTATCCACAAACACCCGTTGAGGAAACTCATGCAAGAAGCACTGAATTCTTTGGCTCCCGCTGCGCACGGTGATGCTGCCAATCCTTCCTCCGCCCATCACCTGTCCGTGCAGGACGGCTACCAGATCATCCGCCGCAGCGGCGATGTGGTGCCCTTCACGCCGCAAAAGATCGCCGTCGCGCTGACCAAGGCCTTCCTGGCCGTGCGCGGTGCCCAGGGCGCGGCCTCCGCCAGCGTGCGCGAGACCGTGGACGAGCTGACCCAGGCCGTGGTTCGCGCACTGCTGCGCTCGCGTCCGGGCGGCGGCACCTTCCATATTGAAGATGTGCAGGACCAGGTCGAACTGGGCCTGATGCGCGGCGGCCACCACGACGTGGCACGCGCCTACGTGCTGTACCGCGACCGCCGCAACCAGGAACGTGCCGAGCAGAAGAAGGCCGCCGAGGCCGCAGCGGTTGCCGCCGCCGCACCGGCGCCCGTGCTGCATGTGACCGACAACGGCCAGCGCGTGCCGCTGGACCAGGCCCGCCTGCTGGCGCTGATCGAGGCGTCCTGCCGCAACCTCAACGCCGATATCCAGGCCGCCCCCATCGTCGCCGAGACGCTGCGCAACCTGTACGACGGCGTGCCGATCGAAGAAGTCTTCAAGGCCTCCATCCTGGCCGCCCGCACGCTGATCGAGAAAGACCCCGACTACACCTACGTCACCGCCCGCCTGCTGCTGCACACGATCGTGCGCGAGGTCATGGGCCGTGACGTGCACCCGGCCGACATCCAGGCGGCCTACGCAGAGTACTTCCCCGGCTTCATCCGCAAGGGCGTGGACAACGAGCTGCTCAACCCCGAGCTGCTGAACTACGACCTGCCCCGCCTGGCTGCCGCCATCAAGGCCGAGCGCGACGAGCAGTTCGACTACCTGGGCCTGCAGACCCTGTACGACCGCTACTTCCTGCACGTGCGCAAGACGCGCATCGAGCTGCCCCAGTCCTTCTTCATGCGCGTGGCCATGGGCCTGGCGCTGCAGGAAGAGGACCGCAATGCACGCGCCATCGAGTTCTACGAGCTGCTGTCGTCCTTCGACTTCATGAGCAGCACGCCCACGCTGTTCAACAGCGGCACGCTGCGCTCGCAGCTGTCTTCCTGCTACCTGACCACGGTGCCCGACGATCTGGACGGCATCTATGAGTCCATCAAGGAAAACGCCCTGCTGTCCAAGTTCGCCGGCGGCCTGGGCAACGACTGGACGCGCGTGCGCGCCCTGGGTTCGCGCATCAAGGGCACGAACGGCGAGTCGCAGGGCGTGGTGCCCTTCCTCAAGGTGGTCAACGACACGGCCGTGGCCGTGAACCAGGGCGGCAAGCGCAAGGGCGCCGTCTGCACATACCTGGAGACCTGGCACCTGGACATCGAGGAATTCCTCGAACTGCGCAAGAACACCGGCGACGACCGCCGCCGCACGCACGACATGAACACGGCGAACTGGATTCCCGACCTGTTCATGAAGCGCGTCATGGAAAAGGGCCACTGGACCCTGTTCTCGCCCTCCGATGTCGGCGACCTGCACGACCTCTTCGGCGCCGCCTTCGAGCACGCCTACAAGGCCTACGAAACCAAGGCCGACAACGGCGAACTCAAGCTGTTCAAGCGCATCCCGGCCATGGACCTGTGGCGCAAGATGCTGTCCATGCTGTTCGAGACCGGCCACCCCTGGGTCACCTTCAAGGACCCCTGCAACGTGCGCTCGCCCCAGCAGCACGCCGGCGTGGTGCACTCGTCCAACCTGTGCACCGAGATCACGCTGAACACCAGCGACACCGAGACCGCCGTCTGCAACCTGGGCTCGGTCAACCTGGCGCGCCACATCGTCGATGGCGCCATCGACCACGGCAAGCTGCGCAAGACCATCACCACGGCCATGCGCATGCTGGACAACGTGATCGACATCAACTACTACGCCGTGCAGAAGGCCAAGGACTCCAACCTGCGCCACCGCCCGGTGGGCCTGGGCCTGATGGGCTTCCAGGATGCGCTCTATGAAATGCGCATCGCCTACGCCAGCGACGCGGCCGTGGAGTTCGCCGACCAGTCGATGGAAGCCATCTGCTACTACGCCTACTGGGCGTCCACCGAGCTGGCCAAGGAACGCGGCCAGTACTCCAGCTACAAGGGCTCGCTGTGGGACCAGGGCATCCTGCCGCTGGACACGCTGAACCTGCTGGAGAAGGCACGCGGCGGCTATGTGGAAGTGGACCGCTCCTCGCGCCTGGACTGGGATGCCCTGCGCGCCAAGATCGGCCAGCACGGCATGCGCAACTCCAACTGCGTGGCCATCGCGCCCACGGCGACCATCTCCAACATCGTCGGCGTCGATGCCTCCATCGAGCCCTCGTTCGGCAACCTGTCGGTCAAGTCCAACCTGTCCGGCGAGTTCACCGTCATCAACCAGTACCTGGTGCGTGACCTGAAGCGCCTGGGCCTGTGGGACGACGTGATGGTCATGGACCTCAAGCACTTCGACGGCTCGCTGCGCCCCATCGACCGCGTGCCCCAGGACGTCAAGAGCCTGTACGCCACCGCCTTCGAGGTCGAGCCCACCTGGCTGGTCGAGGCCGCTGCGCGCCGCCAGAAGTGGATCGACCAGGCCCAGAGCCTGAACATCTACATGGCCGGTGCATCGGGCAAGAAGCTGGACGACACCTACAAGCTGGCCTGGCTGCGCGGTCTGAAGACCACCTACTACCTGCGCACCACCAGCGCCACCAACATCGAGAAGTCCACGGTGCAAAGCCGCGTGCTCAACGCCGTGCCCTCGGCCGCCGCCGCACAGCCTGCCGCCGTGAACACCTCCAGCGCCCTGGAAGCCGCGGCAGCCGCCGCACGCGCCCAGGCACCGGCGACGGACATCAAGTTCTGCGCCATCGACGATCCCGGCTGCGAAGCCTGCCAGTAAGCCGCGCAGCGCGGGGCCTCGCCACGGCGCAGGCCCCGCGCCCTGCCCGCCAGCCAGCGCCATGCGCAGGATCTTCGCCATGGACCTTGGGCCTGCTCAACACGCCAGGCCACCCATGGTCCTACATTGACCGGAGCAGAAAGAGAGGACTCTTTCGCACCGAATGAACTGAACATATGCCCCAGGGCATGCCGGAGAAAATTGCAATGCTGACCTTTGACGACGACGCCACCCTCTCGAACACGCCCAGCGGCGCGGAGGCCGCGCCGAGCACCACACACAAGCGCGTGAATGCCGCCGACAAGCGCATCATCAATGCCAAGACCGACGTCAATCAGCTGGTGCCGTTCAAGTACAAGTGGGCCTGGGAAAAGTACCTGGCCACCTGCGCCAACCACTGGATGCCGCAGGAAGTGAACATGAACCGCGACATCGCCCTGTGGAAGGACCCCAACGGCCTGACCGAGGACGAGCGCCGCATCATCAAGCGCAACCTGGGCTTCTTCGTGACGGCCGATTCGCTGGCCGCCAACAACATCGTGCTGGGCACCTACCGCCACATCACGGCGCCCGAGTGCCGCCAGTTCCTGCTGCGCCAGGCCTTCGAGGAAGCCATCCACACCCACGCCTACCAGTACATCGTGGAGTCGCTGGGCCTGGATGAGGGCGAGATCTTCAACGCCTATCTCGAAGTCCCCTCCATCCGCGACAAGGACGAATTCCTGATCCCCTTCATCGAAGCGATCATGGACCCCGCCTTCAAGACCGGCACCTTCGAAACCGACCAGACCCTGCTCAAGTCGCTGATCGTTTTCGCCTGCCTGATGGAGGGCCTGTTCTTCTACGTGGGCTTCACGCAGATCCTTGCGCTGGGCCGCCAGAACAAGATGACCGGCGCCGCCGAGCAGTACCAATACATCCTGCGCGACGAGTCCATGCACTGCAACTTCGGCATCGACCTGATCAACCAGCTCAAGCTCGAAAATCCACAGCTGTGGACACCCGAATTCAAGGAAGAAATCACGGCGCTTTTCGTCAAGGCCGTCGAGCTGGAATACCGCTACGCAGAGGACACCATGCCGCGCGGCGTGCTCGGAATGAACGCATCGATGTTCAAGGGCTACCTGCGCTACATCGCCAACCGCCGCGCCACGCAGATCGGCCTTGAGGCCCTGTTCCCCAACGAGGAAAACCCGTTCCCCTGGATGAGCGAGATGATCGATTTGAAGAAGGAACGTAACTTCTTTGAGACACGCGTCATCGAGTATCAAACCGGCGGCGCACTTTCCTGGGATTAATCGCTTCTCTGCAGGCACAATGCGAACCATGACGCGCTTCACGCTTTTGCAATACCGATGGTGTTGCGGCGTGGGGCGTCTCCGTGTTCATTGCGATGCGTCACTCCACATCGCTTTGGATCGCTTCGGAGCCCCGTACCCCGAAGTGTTTTGTGCAAATCAACGAAGGAGAAGATGATGGCAACTGCGAAGAAGACGGCCTCCACCAAGGCCCCCACCGACAAGAAGACCACTGCCAAAAAGGCGGCTGCTCCCAAGGCTGAAACCGTGAAGAAAACCACGGCCACTGCCAAGGCAGCACCCGTCAAGAAGGCTGCTGCACCTGCTGTGAAGAAGGCTGCAGCTCCTGCTGCCAAGAAGGCCGCTGCACCTGCTGCAAAGAAGGCTGCCGCTCCTGCCAAGAAGGCCGCTGCACCTGCTGCAAAGAAGGCTGCCGCTCCTGCCAAGAAGGCTGCTGCACCTGCTGCGAAGAAGGCTGCCGCTCCTGCCAAGAAGGCTGCTGCTCCTGCCGCGAAGAAGGCTGCCGCTCCCGCCAAGAAGGCTGCTGCTCCTGCTGCAACGGCTGCCGCCGCTGC
>NZ_JFYT01000112.1:0-153780 GCF_000632165.1 Delftia sp. RIT313
CGGCCAGGCCGACCGCCCCCCGCGCGGCGATTACAGCCGCGCCAGCGACGACTACACCTGCGCGCAGGACTACGACGCCTACACCGAGGCCGACCACGACACCTACCGGCGCCTGTACGAGCGCCAGTCCGCCCTGCTGCCGGGCCTGGCAAGCCAGCACTTCATCGACGCCCTGCCCTCGCTGGGCGCCAAGGACCGCATTCCGCGCTTCGAGGAAGTCAACGAGCGCCTGCGCCGCGCCACGGGCTGGGAGATCGTCGGCGTGCCCGGGCTGATTCCCGAGGTGCCCTTCTTCTCGCTGCTGGCCAACCGCAAATTCCCGGTCACGGACTGGATACGCAAGCCCGAGGAGTTCGAGTACATCGTCGAGCCCGATGTCTTCCACGACCTCTTCGGCCATGTGCCGCTGCTGTTCAACCCCGTCATCGCCGACTACATCCAGGCCTATGGCCAGGGCGGGCTCAAGGCGGCCGAGCTGGGCGCCTGCGAGATGCTGTCGCGCCTGTACTGGTACACCATCGAATTCGGCCTGATCCGCGAACAGGGCGGCCTGCGCGCCTATGGCGCGGGCATTCTCAGTTCATCGGGCGAACTCAACTACTCGGTGCGCAGCCCCGAGCCGCAGCGCCTGCCGCTGTCGCTGGAGCGCGCCATGCGCACGCTCTACAAGATCGACAGCTACCAGCACACCTACTTCGTGATCGACGACCTGCAGCAGCTGTTCGACCTCACGGCCGCCGATTTCGAGCCGCTGTACCGCCAGCTGCGCGATCAGCCCACCGTCGCGGCAGATGCGCTGCTGCCGGGCGAGGTCGCTCTGTAGGAAGCGGCGCTGCAGGAATCTGCAGCCTGAAGCCGCTCGCGCAGCGCCAGGCAAAAGCGCCAGACGCGCTCGTCGAACACCAGCTGCACGTGGGCCACATCGTCCAGGCGGTGCGCATCCTGCCCTGGCAGCGTGGCCACGGGCGATGGAAAGACGATGTTGTCGCAGCAGCTCCACCAGCAGCTGAAGGGCACGTCCGAGGGCGGCGGCCCCAGGCGCTGCAACCAGGCGCTGTCCGTGCGCATCTGCAGCGCCGGCAGGCCATGGGCGAAGCGCGCCATCCAGGTGCCACGGTGCGGGGTGGCCAGCGTCACCACATGGGCCGCCAGTTGCGGGCGCTCCTGCGCCGACAGTTGCCCCAGCCAGGCCCGCACCACCAGGCCGCCCATGCTGTGCGCCACGATCAGCGGAGCGCGCCCCGTGGCCTGGGCCATGCGGTGCGCGCAGGCATCAAGGTCGGCCACCATGGCGTCGATGGATGCGCCATGCGCCGGCTCCAGCGTCATGGCAGCGCAGGCAATGCCGCCTTTCTTGAGCCGCCGCAGCCAGGGCGCCCAGACCGCGCGGTTGCAGAAGAACCCGTGGACCAGCACCACGCCCACCTGGCCCATCGCACCCACTTGGCCGGTGGTGCCGCCGTCAGGCCAGCCATCGGCCTGGGCACGGGCGCGAAACGGCAGCCGCCAGCCAAACACCTGCACGGCCAACCGCCACTCGGCCAACCAGGCCGCCGCCACCGTGCGCCACGACGGCACAGGTGCCCCCGCCTTGCGCACCACGCGGCGCATCAGCAGCATCTGCAGGCCCAGGTGCAGGCCCGGCCAGCACAGGCCCAGCAGCGCCCCCGCCAGCGCCAGCCCGGGTGAACGCGGCCACCACCATGCCAGCCAGGCCGCGGCGCCCGCCAGCGTGCCCAGCGCCACCATTTGCAGAATGCGTGCGTTCACGGCAGCCCGTCCCCAATGAAAAAAGAAGCCAACGTAGCACAGGCCCTAGGACAACCCCGTGTAGACCGCAAAGCACCCGCCTGACCAGAATCGGCCGCAGCGGTGGCCGGCCGACCGGCGCCTGCAACTTCGCTGTCCCCCTGTCTTCCCAGCAACCCAAGGTACCCTGCATGGACGCTGCGCCCTGGCTCAAGAACTATCCCGCCGATGTGCCTCACGAGGTGCATCCCGAGCAATACCGCTCGCTCACACACCTGCTGGAGGAGGCCTTCACCCAGCATGCGGACCTGCCCTTTTCGGTCTGCATGGACCGCTGGATGAGCTACCGCGAGCTGGACCAGCTGTCCACCCGCCTGGGCGCCTGGCTGCAGGGGCTGGGCCTGGAGCCCGATGCGCGCGTGGCCATCATGCTGCCCAATGTGCCGCAGTTCGCCGTGAGCATGGCGGCCGTGCTGCGCGCCGGCTACACCTGCGTCAACGTCAATCCGCTGTACACCCCGCGCGAGCTGGAGCACCAGCTCAAGGACTCGGGCGCCACGGCCATCATCATCCTGGAGAACTTCGCCCACACCCTGGCCGACGTGATCGAGCGCAGCGCCATACGCCATGTCTGCGTCACGGCCATGGGCGATCTGCTGGGCGGCATGTACGGCAGCTGGATCACCTTCGCCGTGCGCCACCTGGCCAAGATGGTGCCGGCCTACAGCCTGCCGCTGGACGGCGCGGGCGGCACGGTGCGCGAGGTCACGACCTTTTCCCAGGCGCTGGCGCGCGGCGCCCAGAAAGAACTGCGGCCCAGCCAGGCGGGGCTGGATTCGGTGGCCTTTCTCCAGTACACGGGCGGCACCACGGGCCTGTCCAAGGGCGCCGTGCTCACCCACCGCTGCATCGTGGCCGCCACACTGCAGGCCCATGCCTGGTTCACGCCCGCGCTGCATGGCCGCGTGAAGGCCCAGGACACGCACATCATCGCGGCGCTGCCGCTGTACCACATCTTCGCGCTCACGGTGAGCCTGTTTGCCATGCGCATGGGCGCCAGCCTGAGCCTGATCCCCAATCCGCGCGACATCCCCAAGTTCGTCAAGGTGCTGCAGAAACGGCCCTTCCACATCCTGCCGGCCGTCAACACCCTGTTCAACGCCCTGCTCAACAACGCCCAGTTCCGCGAGCTGGACTTCTCGCAGCTGCGCGTGTCGCAGGCCGGGGGCATGGCCGCCAGCGAGGGCACGGCGCGCCAGTGGCAGCAGGTCACGGGCAGCGTGATGATCGAAGGCTGGGGCATGAGCGAGACCTGCGCCATCGGCACCAACAACCCCGTCATCACCACCTCCTTCAGCGGCACCATCGGCCTGCCGCTGCCGGGCATCTCCATCGCCATCAAGGACGACGAAGGCCGCGACCTGCCCATGGGAGAGGCCGGCGAGCTGTGCATCAAGGGCCCCAACGTCATGCGCGGCTACTACAACCAGCCCGACGAAACCGCCAAGGCCTTCACGGCCGACGGCTACATGCGCACCGGCGACATCGGCGTGATGGACCAGGAGGGCTTCACCCGCATCATCGACCGCAAGAAGGACATGATGGTGGTCAGCGGCTTCAACGTCTATCCGAACGAGCTGGAGAACGTGATCTCCATGTGCCCCGGCGTGCTCGAATGCGCAGCCGTGGGCGTGGCCGACGAGCGCCAGGGCGAGGCCATCAAGGTCTACGTGGTGCGCAGCGACCCGGCACTGACCGAGGACCAGGTGATGCGCTTTTGCCATGACCAGCTCACCGGCTACAAGCGCCCGCGCACGGTGGAGTTCCGCGACGAACTGCCCAAGACCAACGTAGGCAAGATCCTCAGGCGCGCCCTGCGCGATCCCGCCTGAAACCCGCACGGCCGCAGCTGTAGCCCACGCGTCAGCCGTGGCTGCCTGCGGCTGTTAGCCTTGGGCAAAAGCCGCCCACCTCCTCATGACAACCTCCGCCCCAACCAGCGACAGCGCCGCGCTGCCCCCCGGCATGACCGTGCTGGAGCGCGGCTGGCTGTCGGCCAACAACATCGTCTTCGCCGCCGATGCCGATTCCGATGTCCCTGTGGACGACCCGCAGGACGACGGCGCTGCCGTGGTCGATACCGGCTACGTCAGCCATGCCGGGCAGACCGTGCTGCTGGTCGAGCAGACGCTGGCCGGCCAACCGCTGGCACGCATCCTCAACACCCATCTGCACAGCGATCACTGCGGCGGCAATGCTGCCTTGCAGGCGCACTGGCCGCAGGCCAGAACCTACGCCGCACCGGGCCAGGCCGCCTTCGTGCGCGACTGGAACCCCGCTGCACTGAGCTACACGCCCACCGGCCAGGAATGCCCGCAATTTGCGCTGACCGGCGTGCTGCAGCCCGGCACCAGCGTGCGGCTGTCGGGGCGCGACTGGCAGATCCATGCCGCGCCCGGGCACGATCCGCACTCCATCATCCTGTTCGAGCCCGCCAGCCGCACCCTGATCTCGGCCGACGCGCTCTGGGAAAACGGCTTCGGCGTGGTCTTCCCCGAGATCGAGGGCCTGAGCGC
This sequence comes from Delftia sp. RIT313, assembly GCF_000632165.1. Lineage (NCBI taxonomy): Bacteria > Pseudomonadati > Pseudomonadota > Betaproteobacteria > Burkholderiales > Comamonadaceae > Delftia > Delftia sp. RIT313. The sequence goes on from NZ_JFYT01000112.1 coordinate 4,326, forward strand.
CTTCGACGAGGTGGCCGCCACGCTCGACGTGATCGAAGGCCTGGCACCGCTCACCATCGTCCCCGGCCACGGCGGCGTTTTCACGGGCGTGGCCGCCGCGCTGGACACGGCGCGCCGCCGCCTGGACGGCTTTGTGCGCGCACCCGAGCGCCACGCGCTCTACGCGGCCAAGGTGCTGCTCAAGTACCGGCTGCTGGACTGGCAGCGCATACGCACCACCGATCTGCTGGCCTGGCTGGCCGCCACGCCCTACTTCGGCATGCTGCATGCAGGCTATTTCAGCCACGAAACCGCCGAGCACTGGAGCCGCACGCTGGTGGATGCGCTGGTGCAATCGGGCGCGGCGCAGCGCGAGGGCGAATGGGTTCACAACGCCTGAACGAAACAGATCTGCGATAGACGTAAAAGAAATTAAGAATGCTCTGATAGATTTCACAAATGGCAATGACTAGCATTCGCTGATCAGCAAAAAGGCGCTCCTGACGTCCACGGGAATCGCACTGCAGGCCAAGTGCCTGCGCTGATCAGAGCGAGCCTCAGGCCTGCCACATGACGCGCTCCGCGTCCAGCCGCCCCGCCAGCCAGCATCCAATCATGCACAGCGAGGGAGGCGGGCATGGCTCACCACACCAATCACATCACCGGCCGCAAGCACTGCGCGGCTGCGACACGGCCGCATGCCGTGGGCATCGCCGCCACGCTGATGGCACTGAGCCTGCCGATGCAGATCCAGGCGCAGCCCGCCGCGCCAGCTCCGCTGGACCAGACACTCGGTGAAGTCCAGGTCCGCGACCGCCATGACGGCGGCTACAAGGCGCAAAAGGCAGCATCCCCAAAGTTCACCCGCCCGCTGGTGGACACGCCCCAGACCCTGTCGGTGATACGCCGGGAAGTCATGGAGGAACAGGAAGCAACCACCTTGCAGGAAGCCTTGCGCAACACGCCCGGCGTGACCCTGTTGCTGGGAGAAGGCGGCAACTCCAACAGCAAGGACAACATCTTCATGCGCGGCTTCGACACCACAGGCAGCATCTTCATCGACGGCGTGCGCAACCTGGGCAGCTCGGTGCGCGACACCTTCAACATCGAGGACATCGAGATCGTCAAGGGCGCCTCGGGTTCCGAGTACGGGCGCGGCGCGCCTTCCGGCAGCATCAACATGCGCACCAAGCTGCCGATGCTGGGCGATCTGTCGCAGATACGCCTTGGCACCGGCACCGCCGACACCAACCGCGCCACTGCAGACCTGAACCGGCAGCTCGGCGCCACCGCCGCCCTGCGTCTGAACGCCATGGTCCAGAGCAGTGGTGTCGCAGGCCGCGACTTCGTGCGCGACCAGGGCATGGGCATGGCGCCATCGCTGGCCCTGGGGCTGGGCACGCCCACGCGCCTCATCGCCGACATGCAACTGCTGCAATACGACAACCGTCCCGATGGCGGCGTGCCCACCGTGGGACTTCCAGGCTTCTACAACGGCGCATTGTCCATACTGGGCATCAAAGACATACGGCCCGTGGACCCGTCCAACTTCTACGGCAGCCTGGACGACTTCAGCAAGACCGAGCTGAACCAGGCCACCGTGCGCTTCGAGCACGACCTGTCACCCGGCACCACGGTGCGCAACATCACGCGCGTGGGACGCAGCAAGATCGACCAGTTGCTCACGGGCACCTCGGGCATCGTCAGCGACGGAAGCGGCGCAAGCGCCGTGGGTCGCCCGGACCCCGCCACCTGGACTGCCTCGCGCTCGCGCCAGTTGCGCTGGCAATCCAACCAACTGCTCACCAACCAGAGCAATCTTTCATCGAGTTTCAAGACCGGCGGACTGCAGCACGCGCTGAGCGCGGGCCTGGAACTGATCTACGAGAAGCAGACCTCCAGGGGACGCACGGGCGCCGGCACTATGGCGCCCGCCAACCTCTATGCCCCCAACGTCAACGATCCAATCACGGGCCAGGACATCCGCTACACAGGCCAGATCAGCGAAGGCAACACCAGAACCGTCGCGCTGTATGCCTTCGACAGCATCGAGTTCAGTCCGCAGTGGCAGCTCAACGGCGGCCTGCGCTGGGACCGCTACCGCAGCGCCAACGACAACACCACCGCACCCAATGCCGCCACGGGTGCGCAGACCACCAGCCAACTAAGCAGCAGCGGCAGCCTGCTAAGCACAAAACTGGGGCTGGTCTTCAAGCCGGTGGACTACGGCAGCATCTACGCCGGCATCTCGACGTCGCAGCAGCCGCCGGGCGGCAGCAACTTCTCGCTCAGTGCTACGGAGGGCAACATCAACCACTCCAGCATGGACCCCTCCAAGGCCGCCAACCTGGAAATGGGGACCAAGTGGGACATCCTGGATCGCCGCCTGCTGCTGACGGCCGCCCTGTTCCAAACCACGGTGCGCAACGACCTGGGCACCATCGACAACGTCACGGGTGCCGTGACCCAGTATGGCAAGAAGCAGGTCAAGGGGATCGAGCTGGGCGCCGTCGGCCAGATTACGCCGGCCTGGAACGTCACGGCCGGCCTGGCACGCATGAACACCAAGATTGAGCAGGGCACGTCTTCACAGACCGGCGCACACCTGAACTGGTCACCCAAGCTCAGTTTCACCAGCTGGACCACGTACCGCTTCGGCAACGGACTGACGCTGGGTGGTGGCGCACGCTACATGGCCAGGATGGCGCGCCTGGTCAGCAATTCCGCCGTGCCGGACACCACCAACATGCCCAGCACACGCGACTACTGGGTCTACGACGCCTTCATGGCCTATGAGGTCAGCAAGCACCTGCGCCTTCAACTGAACGTCTACAACCTGGTCGACAAGAAATATGTGGCCAGCCTCAACAACAACGGCGCACGCTACATGCCGGGCCCAGCACGCTCGGCCCGGCTCGTGGCCACGCTGAAGTTCTGATGCCAGCGAGGTGTTGCCGAGCGGCAACGAACAGACAAGGCGATATCAGATAGTTCTTATATTTTTATTAAGAATCACTATCATTTTCACTACAGACATAGACCTCTGTTACAGCCAGCACCGGAGCCGTCCTGCACGCCATCCGACCAGCAAGCCAGCACATTCACCGCCCACGGCGCCCTCCCGTGCGCCGGGCATTGCGCCCTCCTCCAACATGGCGAACTCCAACACGTACATCAAAAGCCGCAAACACCATGGTGCCGGCCGCCCGTCGTCGGCCGGTCTCATCGCTGCTGCCGCAGCCCTGGCCACCCTGGGCCTGCCCGCAATGGCCCAGACTTCTTCCCCTGGCACCAATGCCGCGCCCAGCCTCAAGGAAGTGACGGTCGAAGGCGCACGCAGCACCGGCTACGAGCCCACGCAGGTCTCCTCTCCCAAGTTCACCCAGCCGCTGGTGGACACCACGCAGACCATCTCCGTCATCAAGGAGCAGGTGCTGCAGGAACAAGGCGCCACCACGCTGACCGAGGCGCTGCGCAACGTGCCCGGTGCAGGCACCTTCTACGCGGGCGAGAACGGCAACACCAGCACGGGTGATGCCATCTACATGCGCGGCTTCGACACCTCCAACAGCATCTATGTGGATGGCGTGCGCGACGTGGGTTCCATCTCGCGCGACGTGTTCAACACCGAGCAGGTGGAAGTCACCAAGGGCCCGGCCAGCACCGACTACGGCCGCAGTGCCCCCACCGGTGCCATCAACATGGTCACCAAGCAGCCCAGCCTGACCGACAGCTTCGGCGCCTCGCTGGGTGCGGGCTCGGGCAGCTACAAGCGCTCCACCGTGGACTGGAACAAGAGCCTGACCGGCATGGGCGGCGCGGCCTTCCGGCTCAACGCCATGGTGCAGGACGCCGGCGTCGCCGGCCGCGACCGCGTGGCCAACGACCGCTGGGGCATCGCACCGTCGTTCGCCTTCGGACTGAACACCGACACGCGTACCTACCTGAACGTGCTGCACGTCAAGCAAAGCAATGTGCCGGACGGCGGCGTGCCCACCATCGGCCTGCCCGGCTACAGCAACACCGACGCGCGCCTGAACGCGGGCCGCCCCGTGGACCCCAGCCGCTTCTACGGCACCAGCGCCGACCACGACGACGTGACGGCCGACATGGTCACGCTGCGCGTGGAGCACGACTTCACGCCCGACACCACGCTGCGCAACACCACGCGCTGGGGCCGCACCAAGCAGGACTACCTGCTCACGGCCTTCATGACGCTGTCTGCCAACAACAGCAGCAACCCCGCCAACTGGACCGTGGCGCGCAGCCTGCCGACCTTCAAGAACCAGGTCAACGACATCGTCACCAACCAGACCAACCTGACGACCAAGCTGGCGACAGGCAGCGTGCGGCACGAGCTGAGCACCGGGGTGGAGATCACGCGCGAGAAGCAGAGCAACTACGGCACGGGCACCACAGGCGCCTGGCCCGATGCCAATCTCTATGACCCGCAGGTGCCCAGCTCCGGCCTGAACTGGTCGCGCAACGGCGCCGACAGCAAGGGCTCGACCGACACCTTTGCGCTGTACGCCTTCGACACGCTCAAGTTCAACGAGCAATGGCAGGCCAACGCCGGCCTGCGCCTGGACCGCTACAAGACGCAGTACGACGCACGCGCCGTCTGCGGCGGCCGCAGCGGCCCGGCCTGCGGCAGCAATCCTGCAGGCACCGTGCTGCCCAGCGCCGTGGGCCTGGAGGCCTCCGACACCCTGCTGAGCTGGAAGATCGGCGGCCTCTACAAGCCCGCGCCCAATGGCAGCGTGTACGTGAACTACGCCCTGTCGCAGCAGCCACCGGGCGGTGCCAACTTCACGCTGTCCACGGCCGCCAACAACGCCAACAATCCCAACATGGACCCGCAAAAGGCCAAGACCGCCGAGCTGGGAACCAAGTGGGAGCTGATGGACAAGCGCCTGCTGCTGACAGGCGCGCTGTTCCGCACCGAGATCACCAACGAGATCGTCACCAACCCTGACGGCACCGTGGGACAGACCGGCAAGAAGATCGTGCAGGGTCTGGAGCTGGGCGCCACGGGCCAAATCAGCCCGGCCTGGGGCGTGACGGCGGGCTACACCATCCAGAACACCAAGGTGGACACGGGTGCCACCGTGGCGCAGGACGGCTCCAGCGGCCTGACCTACACGCCCAAGAACGCCTTCTCGCTGTGGACCAGCTACCAGTTCCCGTTCGGCCTGACGCTGGCTGGCGGGGCGCGCTACTCGGGCGGACTCAAGCGTGGCACCGACGGCGCCGTGGGCACGCCCAACTTCACCGATGCCTACTGGGTCTTCGATGCCATGGCCAGCTACCGCATCAACAAGAACGCCGACATCCAGCTGAACTTCTACAACCTGTTCGACAAGGAATACGTGGGCGCCATCAACAAGAGCGGCTACCGCTATTTCCCGGGCACGCCGCGCTCCGTGCGCGTGTCCGCGAACTTCCGCTTCTGAGTGGATGCAAGACGGGCCGCTGCGCCGGCCTTGCCGCGCGCAGAGCGCCGACAATCTCTGTACCGCCCCGGCCCCGCCGGGGCTTTTTCCATGCGAGGAGGACCCGCACCATGATGCTGCACATTCCCGACGTGCTCACGCGCCAGCAGGTCACTGCCATCCGCACAGCCATCGACGCCGCCGACTGGGTGGATGGCCGTGCCACGGCAGGCAGCCAGGGCGCCCGGGTCAAGCGCAACCGCCAGTTGCCCGAAGACTCGCCCGTGGCACTGGAGCAGGGCCGCATCATCGAGCAGGCGCTGGCGGCCAATGCGCTGTACTTCAGTGCCGCCCTGCCCGCACGCACCATGTTGCCGCTGTTCAACCGCTATGCGGACAGTGAAACCTATGGCCTGCACGTGGACGGTGCGGCGCGGCGCCTGTCAGGCACGCAGCAGTGGATGCGCACCGATGTGTCCTGCACCCTCTTCCTCTGCGATCCCGAGGACTACGACGGCGGCGAGCTGGTCGTGGTGGACACCTACGGCACGCACGAGGTCAAGCTGCCGGCCGGCGATCTCATCCTCTACCCCTCCACCAGCCTGCACCGCGTGGAACCGGTCACCCGGGGCGAGCGCGTGTGCTCCTTCTTCTGGGCACAGAGCATGGTGCGCGACGACACACGCCGGGCCATGCTGTTCGAGATGGACCAGACCATCCAGCGCCTGCGCGAAAAACTGGGCGAGACCGACGAAACCCTCAGCCTCGCGGGCCAATATCACAACCTGCTGCGCATGTGGGCGGAGACCTGAGGAATCGGATCGCTTCAGGGCTTGTGCTTTTCGGCACAGCCGATCAGGTGGTTGTAGCTGTTGGACATGCACTGGTACATGGCCTTGGAGCGGCCCGTGGCGGCCTGGCAGTCGGCCACGGTGGCGTGCGTGCGCGCCTCGCGGAACTTGCCGGCGGTTGCATCGAACTGCGCCTGCGTGATGTAGCCGCCCTTGACGTTCTTCTGCCCGTTCTCGACCATGGTGTCCACCTGGCTGCGGATGTTGTCCACGGCGGCGGCGCAGTTCAGCGGCACCTCCTTGGAATCGACCTTGCTCAGGCCCTTGGCCACGCCGTCCGCCATCTCGCGCACCTGCTTGGGCAGCTTCTTCGTGCCGTCGGGGTTGCGCTCCTCGCCAAACCGGCCCGAGCCTGCGCCCGAGCTGCCATTGGGCGATACCTTGATCTGGCCGGCATCGGCCTGGTCGGTGGGCAGCTGCGATCCGTAATGCGTGCGCCCTTCCGCGTCCACCCATTTGTAGACGGGCTGCGACGCCGCCGTGCACGCCCATGCAAGACCCAGCGCGGCCCAGGCCGCGCGGCTCCATGTTGTTGTCATTATTGAAACCCCTGCGGTATCCGGGGCCGCGGCATGCGGCCCGCCTGTCGGTAACCAAGTGTAGCAACGCCAGGCGACGCTGCACCCCGCAGGAATGTCAAGTGCGGCTCAGGGCAGGTCCTTGCTGGGGTCGGGCGTGGCTGCGTCGCGGGGGCCGATGGTGCCCAGACGGCTCTTGAGCGACTGGGGCTGGCCCGTGATGAGCGCCGCGTAGTTGGTGGTGTTGGACAGCACCTTCTTCACGTAGTCGCGCGTCTCGGTGAAGGGAACGTTCTCGGCCCAGATGGCGGCGTCGAGCACCGGGCCGTTGCGCCAGTTGCGCGGGCGGCCGGGACCGGCGTTGTAGCCGGCCGCAGCCAGTGCCATGGAACCGTCGAAATCGTCCAGCGCCAGCTTCAGATAGGCGGTGCCGATGGTGATGTTCACCTCGCGGTCATTGATCATGGACGGAGAAAAGTCCGTCATGCCGATCTTGCGCGCCGTCCAGCGGGCCGTGGCCGGCATGACCTGCATCAGGCCCGAGGCGCCCACGCCCGAGCGGGCATCCATGATGAAGCGGCTTTCCTGGCGGATCAGGCCATAGACGTAGGCCGGGTCCAGGCCGATGGAGCGCGAGCGCGCCAGCACCGTGTCGTGGAAGGGCATGGGAAAGCGCTGGCTCCAGTCGGCAAAGCTGCGGGTGCGCTCGCTGGTGTTGATGCAGCGGTCCCAGACCTGCTGCTGGCAGGCCAGGTCGGCGGCGGCCAGCAGTTCGCGGTCGCTCATGCCGCCGGCCTGGTGCAGGTTGGTGGCGTAGTTCCATTCGCGCACGCCTTCGCTGCGTAGGCCGTTCTGGATGGCGTAGAGGCCGCGCACCAGGCTGGGGTTGGCGCGGGCCGCGGCCTTTTCGGGCGCCGTGGGCGGCGCCGGCTGGGGGGGCGCCGTCACGCGCTGGCCGATATCCTCCAGCGCCAGCTGCTCGTAGAAACTGCCGGGGCCGGCCATGTCCTCCAGCAACTGGCGCGCCTCGGAGCGTTCCTGCTCGCTCGGTCGGCCGGACAGCAGGGCGCGCGCCTTCCAGTAGGTCCATGTGTGTTCGGTGCGCTCGGGACCCATGGCGTCGATGGCGCGGCGCACCGTGCGCCAGTCGCCGGCGCGCAGCGCGGCGCGCACCTTCCAGCCCAGCAGTTCATCGCTGAGGTCGCCGTCCTTGCGCACCTTGCCGAAATAGGTCGCCGCTTCGGGCTGCAGCTTGAGCGCGGCCTGCTTGCCGATCACGCCCCAGGCCCAGTTGTTCTCCTCGGCCGTCAGCCGGGCACCCCAGCCGCCTTCCAGCTGGGTGGCCGCCGCCGCCGGGTCGCTGGAGGCCATGCGGACCAACGCCAGCAGCGCCAGCTCCTTGGGCACGGCACCGCGCACGCGCGTCTGCCCGGCCAGGTACTTGGCGGGCGAGGCAAAGACCTGCGCCACCTGGGGCAGGGCCTCGGGAGCGACGATGGCCACCGCATCGCGCGTGGCCTTCTGGCGATTGGCCTCGGCCGCCTGGCGCGCCTTGCGCCAGACTTCGGGTTCGCTGATCTGCTTGGCCGCGTACAGCTCGCCGGCGGCGTAGGTGCAGCCGTCGTCGGCGTCGCGCTGGGCCCACCACAGGTCGCGCACCTGCTGGCCCAGGTTGGCAGCAGGCTGGCCCTTGATGCTGTCGATCAGCAGGGCGTAGCAGCTGACGGAGCGGTCATCGCGCATGCGAAACGCACCATGCACCTGGTCGAACATGCCCCAGTCGCGGCGCTGCCCCAGCAGCAGCAGCCAGTCATTGCGCAGCCGGTCTTCCTGGTAGGTGCCGGGCCAGCGCTTGAAAAACCCCAGAATCTCATCGGCACTGGCTTCATCCAGCCGGGCCTTGAGTTCCCAGTACGCGGCCCAAGGTTCGAGCACATGGCCACGCGCAGAAGGCAGCAGCTGCGTGAGCTTGGCCTTGTCGCCTTTGCGGAAGGCCTGCTGCATTTCCAGCAAGACATCGTCGCCACGGTTTTGCGCCAGCGCAGGCGTGGCTGCGGTGGTCCAGAGGGAAGCCGCCAAAAGCGGTGTCAAAATCTTCAGCCAGTGCATGGAGGAAATTATCTGATGGACAAAGCAGCCCTGCGCCGCAGCTTGATAGACCAGCGCCTCAATCTTCCCGACCGACTGCAGCGCGCCGACGCGCTGCAACAGGTCATGCGCTTTTGGCTGATCCAACGGCCCGACACCGTGATCGGCGCCTATTGGCCGATCAAGGGAGAGTTCGATCCGCTGCCCGCGCTTCACCGCTGGAAGGAAGATGGCGAGCTACAGGGTACCCCACAAAGGCGCCGAATCGGACTGCCGGTGATTGACAAGCAGCGTAAGACACTCAGCTTTCACGCCTGGTACCCGGGCTGCCCCATGGAAGAGGATGCCTACGGCATTCCCAAGCCCAAGGACACCGAAACCCTGACCCCCACCCTGCTGTTCGTGCCCTGCGTGGGCTACGCGGCCGGCGGCTACCGCCTGGGCTATGGCGGGGGTTTCTACGACCGCACCCTGGCTGAACTGCAGCCCAAGCCCTTCACCGTGGGCCTGGGCTACGGCTGCGGCTATGTGGACGAGTTCGAGCCCGAGCCGCATGACCTGCCCCTGGACGCCATCTTGAACGACCACGGAGTCGTCTGGCCGGTGTAGAACAAGCACCCCCTGAGGCGCTGCGCGCCTTCCCCCTCTCTGCCCGCTTCGCGGGGGAGGGGGACGACACCCTCACTGCGGGGCGGCCCTTGCTCGGTGTCCCTCGCTTTTGGCCGCGCCGGTTTTTAGCGCTGTGCTTCTTTAGTTTGCTGTCTCGCGCTGCGCCTGCCATTGATGCCAGCCGCGGGCTCGCAGGTCGCAGGCGGGGCAGGTTCCGCAGCCGTAGCCCCAGTCGTGCAGCGTCTCGCGCGTGCCCTGGTAGCAGGTGTGGGTGTCGCGCTGGATGAGGTCCACCAGGGTGTCGCCGCCCAGGTCGTGGGCCATTTGCCAGGTTTGGGCCTTGTCTATCCACATCAGGGGCGTTTCGATGCGCAGGCGCCGCTCCAGGCCCAGGTTCAGGGCGAGCTGCATGGCCTTCATGGTGTCGTCTCGGCAGTCGGGGTAGCCGGAGTAGTCGGTCTCGCAGACGCCGGTGACGATCACCGACAGGCCGCGCCGGTAGGCCAGCGCGCCGGCCAGGGTCAGGAACAGCAGGTTGCGGCCGGGCACGAAGGTGTTGGGCAGGCCGTCGGCCTGCATGGCGAAGGCCACGTCCTCGGTCAGGGAGGAGCCGCCGATCTGTTGCAGCACGTCCAGCGAGAGGACATGGTCATCGCCCAGGCGCGGTGCCCATTGGGGAAAGTCCCTGGCCAGCCGCTCGCGCACCTGCTGGCGCACCTGCATTTCCACACTGTGGCGCTGGCCGTAGTCAAAACCCAGGGTCTCGACGCGCTCGTACAGCGACAGTGCCTGCGCCAGGCAGGTGGTCGAATCCTGGCCGCCGGAAAACAGAACCAGCGCAGCCGTGTGGCGCGCCGCTGGCGCCTGGGGAGAAGAGCTATCGTTTTGCATGGCACGCATTAGAGCGCGCCCAGGCAGCGCCCGGCTCCTACATGGGTTTTCCTGCCATGCTTGCTAAGCTATAGGGCCTATCGCGGAGGTTGCGGCCATGCTCACGCTCTATATCGGCAACAAGAATTATTCGTCCTGGTCCATGCGCCCCTGGGTGCTGATGCGCCAGGCCGGCATTGCTTTCGAAGAGGTCATGCTGCGCTTTGACAGCTTCGACGAGCAGTCCGCCTTCAAGCAGCGCGCCCGCGCGCTCTCGCCCTCGGGCCGCGTGCCCGTGCTCATGGATGAAGGCATGGCCATCTGGGACAGCCTGGCCATCTGCGAGTACCTGGCCGAGAAATTCCCTGAAAAGCACCTGTGGCCCACGCTGGCGCTGAACCGCGCCCGCGCGCGCAGCCTCTGCGCCGAGATGCACAGCGGCTTCGGCGCCCTGCGCTCGCTGTGCCCGATGAACATCGAGGCCCAGCTGCCCGAGGTCGGCGCGCGGCTATGGGCAGAGAACACCGCCCTGCGCGACGATGTGCAGCACCTGTCCGAGCTGTGGCAACCGCTGCTGTCCACGGCCAGCGGCCCCATGCTGTACGACCAGTTCAGCATCGTCGATGCCTTCTTCGCCCCCGTGTGCATGCGCCTGGCGACCTACGAGCTGCCCGTGGCACCGGCCATCGACGCCTATGTGCGCCGCGTGCGCGCCCTGCCCGGCGTGCAGGACTGGGTGCAGGGCGCACTGGCCGAGCATGATTTCCGGCCGTTCGAGGAACCGTACCGCACGGCTGCGGCGGGCTGAGTGCGTCCTGTCTGCTGCCAGTCTGCCGCCTGTCAGAACGGCTCGGCCAGCAGATGCACCAGGCTGTGCACGCCGTCGAAGTAGTTGCCCAGGCGCATGTTCTCGTCAAAGCTGTGCTGGTTGTTGTCGGCATTGACCAGGGGCACGATGACGAAGGGAATCTTCAGCGCCTGCACGGCCGCGCCCGTGGGCACGGTACCGCCCATCATGCGGATCTGCACCGGGTCGCTGTCCCAGGCCTTGTTCATGCCCTTGCGCAGCCACTGACCGACAGAGGCGTCCAGCGGTGTGCGAACGGCAGAGCCGGAGGCTGATACACCGCCCAGCTTGAGGGTGGCCAGCTTGGGGTGGCTGGCACGCTGCTCGGCCGTGGGCGGGCCTTCGACCAGATGGAAGCCCTGGGCCTCGATATGGGTGCGCAACAGCTTCTCCAGCCGCTCGGGAGGCGTCTCGGGTACGGTGCGCATGTCGATCTCGGCCACGGCCACGGAGGGCACGACGGTACGCGCCTTGCTGCCCACCTCGGCGCTTTGCAGGCCGCGCACGTTCAGCGAGGGGTATTGCATGGACTCCTGGTAGTTGCGTCCCACGGTCTCGGCCTTCGCAATCCCCAGGCGCTTGCGCAGGGCGGCCTCGTCGTCGGGCACAGCCTGCATCACCTCGCGTGCCTGCGCATCGAACTCGATGCCGTCGTAGTAGCCCTGGATCAGGACCTTGCCGTCATCGCCCTTCATGCTGGCCAGCAGGCGCGCCAGGGTCTGGGCCGGATTGGCCGCGTAGTTGCCGTAGTGGCCGCTGTGCAGTTCCTGGCTGGCTCCATAGACAGTGAGCGTGGCCTGGGCAATGCCCCGGTTGCCGAACACCAGGGTGGGCCGGTTGCTGGCGTGCATGGGACCGTCGAGCACCACCATGGCATCGGACTTCAGCGCGCCCAGGTTCTCGCCGATCACGCGGCCGAGCGTGGGAGAGCCCTTTTCCTCTTCGGAATCCAGCAGCACCTTGATGTCCACGCCCGGCTGCTTGCCCTGGGCCTTGAGCGCATCCAGCGCCGCCAGCAGCATGACGATGGGCGCCTTGTCGTCCGAGGACGAGCGCGCAAACACGCGCCACTGCGGATCGGGCTGCTCGCCGTACAGCTGTTCCAGCGGCAGCGCGGCCCAGCGGCCGTCCGGCTGGCGCTGCTTGAGCGTAGCCTGCCAGGGGCTGGCCTGCTGCCACTCCTCGGGCTTGACGGCCTGCCCGTCAAGGTGGGCGTAGAACAGCACGGTCTTGCGCCCGGGCCCAGCCGACGGCAGCGTGGCCATGAGCATGGGCTTGTCGCCATTGGCCAGTTGCCTTACCTCGAAGCCCCGCCGCTCGAAGGCCTTGGCAAACCAGGTCACGTTCTTCTGGATGTCAACGGGCACATTGGCGTCGTTGGGCAGGGCCAGCACCTCGACCCATTCATGCAGGCTGGCACGGGCCGCCTGCCGGGTGGTGTCGGCCAGCGGTGCGGCGCTGGCTGCGGACAGCAGGCCGGCAGCCGCCAGGCCCAGGATCAGGGCGGGAACACGCGGTCGAAAGAACCAAGCCATGGTTTTGTCTCCAAATGGAAAATGGGCATGCGGCGCCCCTCGGCGCCCGGTGCAGCCCGCCATCATGTCACCGCCCAGGCCGTACCATTGCGGGATGAGCGAATTTCAGGTGTACATGGTGGGCGGCGCGGTGCGCGACCGCCTTCTGGGGCGGGCCGTGCATGACCGCGACTGGGTCGTGGTCGGCGCCACGCCCGAGCAGATGGCCGAGCGCGGCTTCATGCCCGTGGGACGGGACTTCCCCGTCTTCCTGCACCCCGAAACCCACGAGGAGTACGCCCTGGCGCGCACCGAGCGCAAGAGCGGGCCGGGCTACCGCGGCTTCGTCGTGCAGGCGGCGCCCGACGTCACGCTGGAGCAGGACCTGGCCCGGCGCGACCTGACCATCAACGCCATGGCTGCCCCCCCGGACTGGGATGGCAAAGGCGCCATCGACGATCCCTACGGCGGCCAGGCCGATCTGCAGGCACGGGTACTGCGCCATGTGACCGATGCCTTTCGCGAAGACCCGGTGCGCATCCTGCGCGTGGCGCGCTTTGCGGCTCGGTTCCACGAATTCACGGTGGCACCGGAAACCATGGCCCTGATGCAAGAGATGGTGGCCGCCGGCGAGGTGGATGCCCTGGTGCCCGAACGCGTCTGGCAGGAGATCAGCCGGGGCCTGATGGAGCGCCAGCCCTCGCGCATGTTCGAGCTGCTGCGCGAATGCGGTGCGCTGGCCGTGCTGCTGCCCGAGCTGGAGCGCCTGTGGGGCGTGCCCCAGCGTGCCGAATACCACCCCGAGGTCGATACCGGCGTGCACGCCATGATGGTGCTGGACATGGCCGCGCAGCTGGACACCCCGCTGCCCGTGCGCTATGCCTGCCTGGTGCACGACCTGGGCAAGGGCACGACACCGGCCGATGTGCTGCCGCGCCACATAGGACACGAGCACCGCAGCGCCCGCCTGGCCGAAAAGGTGGGCGAGCGGCTGCGCGTGCCCACCGACTGCCGCGAACTGGGCGACGTGGTGGCGCGCGAGCACGGCAACATCCACCGCAGCGGCGAGCTCAACGGCGCCGCCATCGTGCGCCTGCTGGAGCGCTGCGACGCCATCCGCAAGCCCGCGCGCTTCGAACAGGCCCTTGCGGCCTGTGAATGCGACGCGCGGGGGCGCCTGGGTTTCGAGGACCGGCCCTACCCCCAGCGCGCCCGCCTGCGCGATGCGCTGGCTGCCGCGCTGTCCATCTCCACCTCGGACATCGCGGCCCAGGCCGCCGCGCGCGGCAAACAGGGCAAGGCCATAGGCGAAGCCGTGCAGGCAGCCCGCGCACAGGCCGTGGCCGATTGGCTGGCCAGGGCTTGAAGAGCCGGCATCAGGCGCGGCGACGCAGCTTGCGCACACCAGCCATGGCCAGCAGCGAGGCCATCAACATCATGGCCCACTCGGAAAGCGTGGGCACCGGCTGGGGCACGGGCACAGGTGCAGCCGTGACCGTCAGCAAGGCCGTTTGTGTGCCTGCGTCAAAGCCGGCCTGGGCAGCCTGCGACGCTGTGATGGTCGTGGTTCCGGCGGAAAGCAGCGTCAAAGCGCCCGTGGCAGGATCTATGGTCGCCACGGCCGGATTGCTGCTGGCATAGCTGATGGGGGCGGGGCTGTCACTGGTTGCCACCATGGTCTTGCCGGTCGCGCCCACCGCGGCGCTTGCCGGGGCCAGGGTGATGTTGGCTGGCAGGCGCGTCACCGTCAGCAAGGCAGTTTTCGTCGCTGCGGCAAAGCCGGCCTGTGCGGCCTGCGAGGCCGTGATGGTCGTGGTGCCGGCGGAAAGCAGCGTCAAAGCGCCCGTGGCAGGATCAATGGTCGCCACGGCAGGATTGCTGCTGGCATAGCTGATGGGCGCGGGACTGTCGCTGGTCGCCACCATGGACTTGCCGGTCGCGCCCACGGGGGCGCTCTGCGGGGCCAGGGCCATGTTGTTCGGCAGCAGTGTCACCGTCAGCATGGCCGTTTTCTTCCCTGCGGCAAAGGGCAGTGGGTCGGCCTGGGCGGACTGCGATGCCGTAATCAGCGTGGACCCTCCGGCAAGCAAGGTCACGGCACCCGTGGCGGGATCAATGGTGGCCACGGACGGGTTGCTGCTGACATAGCTGATGGGCATGGGGCTGTCGCTGGTCGCCACCATGGACTGGCCTGTTGCAACGATGGACACGCTCAACGGTGCCAGGGTGATATTGGGCACCACGCCTGCGGAGAAAGTCACGCTGCCAGTAAAGGCTTGCGCAGGGAACGTGGTCGCGACCATGACATAGGTGGTCGTTGCATCCAGATTGGCAACAAATTGAGGCAGCCTTCCACCAGCGCTGTCGTCATCGCAGCCCACCAAGTTCGCTGTGGGGTTGGCAGGATTGAAGCTGTTTTTGTACAAGGCCAGAAACGAGTCGCTGGTTCCCACCTGAGCCGTGCCCGTGAAGGAATAGGTTGCAGCATTTCCGGTGGTAAAACTTGCCGTCCCATAGTTGTGCGAGCCGACAATAATGTTGCAGTTGGCCAGCCCGCCCAATGGGTTGGACGCCACGTTGAAGCTCAATGCTCCGTTGACGTTCGCGGTGGTGGTCGTGGCAGCAATCGCCGAGGCGGGCAAGCAATGCGCTGCGGCAAGCGCTAGCAGTGCCGCCAGATTCCGTGGGGTATTTTTCATGCCTGATTCAATTGGAAACTATTGGAAACAATTGCCATTGAATTTAGCAAGCATCGCCCAGACGAATCTGAGCGAATCTGAGCATCGATCCTTACTCGCCGAATGCCTGCGCAGGCAATGCCATCCGCAGGCACACGGGCACCTCCCCGCCGCAGGACACCAGCGTCACGCTGCCTCCCAGCCGTTCGGCGATGCGCCGTACCAGATACAGACCGAGGCCTGCGCCCGGCCGCTGCCTGGCGTTTTTCCCCCGGTAGTAGCGTTCGAACAGTTGGCCCTGGTCCTCTTGCGCGATCCGCTCTGCGGGATTCGAGACCTGGATCTCCAGACCCTCACCCTGCTTGGTCACGTCCAGGCGGACCGATTCGCCCTCGGGCGTGTGGCGGTCTGCATTGGCCAGCAGATTGCGCAGCGCGATGCGCAGCAGGCCGGCATCTGTGATCAATTGCTGCGTGCCCCCGCCCAGGTGGCAGACGATGCGGCCGGGCGCAAAGTCCAGGCACAAGCCATCCACCAGCGCATGCAGGTCGCAGGGCTGCAGGCGTGGCTCGGCATGGGGCTGGGGGTCGGCCATGCGGTCGTCGGCCAGGCAGTCGTCCACCAGCGCCAGCAGGCGCTGGGCGGCTTCGCGGATGTTGCGGCTGCGTGCCAGCGTCTTGTCGGGCGGTGCCGCCAGATTGCGCGCCAGTTGCTGCGCACTGGTCAGGATGATGGCCAGCGGTGTGCGCAGTTCGTGCGAGACCATGGCGACAAAGTCGCGCTGCTCCTGGCGGACCCTGCGCTCCAGCACCAGCGCCTCGCTGAGTTCACTTTCGCGCAACTGGCGCTGCACAAGCTCGGCCTCCAGCAGCACCTGCTCCCGCTCTCGAACGCGGCGCCTGTGCTCGTATCCGCCGATGATCCAGCCGCTGAGCAGCAGCATGTGCGCCATGGTGCCCAGCGCGGACGCATGCGTGGACACCAGCGCGGTCAGCGCGTTCATGGGCAGCCAGCCCAGGTTGCGCAGAAAAGAGATCAGCACGCCGGCATAGAAGATGCCGAACGCCAGCATGAAGAACCGTGCCGGGGCATGGCCGCGCCGCCACAGCCAAAGGGCGAACGCGAGAAAGCCCAGGGCCAGCGGCAGGGTCATGGCCTGCACCGGGATCATGCCCGCCGAGTAGTGCCCCGACACCACCAGCAGCATGCAGCACAGGCTGAACAGCCACAGCAGCGGCACGATCTGGCGCACCAGCCGCGGATACAGCGACGCCAGGTCCAGCTGCCTGCAGGCCAGTTGCATGGAGATCGCCAGGGCGGCGGCAATGCCGCATCCCAGCAGGCGGTCGCTCCAGAACCCGGGCAGGCCCGTCAGCTGCTGCACCAGCCCCAGCGATACCACCTCATTGAGCACGCAGACGCTGAGATAGGCCAGGAACAGGCCGCTCAAGGGGGCCCGCGTGCCCAGCCAGAACACCAGTTGCACGCCGATCAACAGCAGGTACAACCCGAAATACAGGCCGAATGACAGGGCCTCACGCCGCGTGTGGTTGTCGAACGCCAGTCGCTGCCACAGATCGATGCGGGTGACGAGCGCGTTGCGCGCGCGCAGGCGCACCAGCAACTCGTAAGACCCGGCAGCAGGGGGCTCGAACTGGAATGCCGGACTGCGGTAGTCCACCGGCCAGGCGTGGCGCGGCACTTCTTCGCCGCTGCGCCCCAGCAGCTGCCAGGGGCCACCGGATCTGCGCACGTGAACCTCCACCTCGTCCAGCAGGGCATTGCCCAGCAGCAGCATCCAGCTGCCGGGCTGCTCCACCTGCAGCGGCATGCGCAGCCAGACCGCCACCTGCGTGAAACTGGCGTTCAGGTGACCGGGCAGCGGCTGCCATCCAGGGGCGGCGTCGGCTTGCCCGGCGTCGAGCAGGCCAGCAGCGTCATCGAGCCGCTGCCACTGACCGGCAGTCTCCAGCATCGGCAAATCGGGGTTCAGCAGGAGCGCCTGGGCCTGGGTCAGCAGCGGACACAGCAGCCAGGCCAGCAGCAGGAGGGTTGCACGGTAATATCGCATCGGAGGTCCACCACAGGGCCGCCAGCGTACACCAGCCTCCCGGCCTCGCCGCTCAGCCCCCTTCCCCCATGCTTGATGTGATCCTGCTCGAAGACGAGCCCGTGCTGCGCCATGAACTGGGTGAATTCCTGGAGGGCCTGGGCTACGCGCCGCAATGCGTTGCCAGCCTGCAGGAGTTCGACCGCCACTTCGACGCCCGGCGCCACCGCCTGGCCATCATCGACATCGGCCTGCCCGATGGCAGCGGCCTGGCCCTGATCCAGCGCCTGCGCCAGCAGGGCCAGCAACTGGGCATCATCGTGTTCAGCGCGCACAACACCAGCGCCAACCGCATCGACGGCCTGGAAAACGGAGCCGACCACTATCTGGGCAAAGGCTGTGATCTGGACGAGCTGGAGGCCACGCTGGCCGCGCTGGTGCGCCGCCTGGGCCTGCAGCAGCGCCAGGCGCGCTGGCTGTTGCAGCTGGGTCCGAGCCGCCTGCTGCCCCCATCGGCCCCGCCGGTCGCGCTCTCCCAGCAGGACCTGCTGGTGCTGCAGTGCCTCATGGGCCAGGCAGGCACCGAGGTGAGCCGCCGAAAGATCGTGCAGGCCCTGGGCGGCGACTATCTGGTCTACGACCAGCGCCGCCTGGACACCCAGATGCGCCGGCTGCGCCGCAAGGTGGAGGAGGCCAGCGGCCAGCAACTACCCGTCAAGACGCTGCGCAACAGCGGCTATTGCTTCTACCAGCCGGGCGAAGTGCAGGCCTGAAGGCGGGCCTGAAAGCCCCCGGCCTTGGGCCCGCAGAGAAATCAGACGACCGAACGCACCCAGCGCACGATCTCGCCGGCTGGCAGGGCGCCGGAGACACGGGCGATCTCGCGCCCTTCCTTGAACACCACCATGGTCGGGATGCTGCGGATGTTCCAGGGCGCGGCAGCCTGGGGATGGGCTTCGGTATCGAGCTTGGCCAGCTGCACGCCGGGCGCCAGCGCCTGCGCCGCCTGCTCGAAGGCCGGCGCCATCATGCGGCAGGGGCCGCACCAGGGCGCCCAGAAATCGACCACCACCGGCGCCTGGCTGCGCCCCACATGCTTGGCAAAGCTTTGCGCATCCAGCGCCACGGGCTGGCCGGTGACCAGCGGCTGGTGGCAGCTGCCGCAGTCAGGCGCGCTGCCGAGCTGGTCGGCCGCAATGCGGTTGGTGGTGTGGCAATGGGGGCAGACGAAATGCAGCTTGTCGGACATGGGCGGCCTCTTGTTCGGAAGTCATGGGGCAATGCCTGCATATACGGGCGGCGCGCCCATGCTTCAAGCCATGCTCAGACCAGCTTGGCGATCAGGGCGGCAATCACGCTGAGCAACACGGTGCTGGCAATGGGCAGAAAAATCACGCGGCCGAACAGGCGAAAGCGGAAGTCGCCCGGCAGGCGGCCCAGGCCTATGCGCTCCAGCCAGGCGTGCAGGCCATTGAACAGCAGCAGGGCCAGGAAGATGACGAGGAGCCAGCGAATCATGGCGCCGAGTGTACGGCGGCGGCGCGTCATGGGCAGGACACATGGGCGTCCTACATTGGAAAAGTCCCGTGGCGGGAGGCTTCGGGACCATTCGCGACACGCCCCCTTCTTCCATGGCTCCATGCCGCAACAAGACAACCCCACCATGCAACACACATCCAGGCGCCTTCTTCTCGCCATCCTGCCTGCCGCTCTGCTGGCGGCCTGCGCCAGCGCTCCGGCCCCCACCACGGCAGCCGCAGCGTCGGGCGCCATCGACAACAGCGCCCTGCAGCGCAGTGATTTCCGCGCCCACCAGGCCACCTATGGCCTGGTCTACCGCCTGCCGGCCGATGCCACGGCCATCATGGACAGCCAGGTCACGCCCGTGGTGCACGAGCAGTTGCTGCGCCTGAAGCTGGTGGCCGAAGCCAACACCTTCAACCTGCCCCATGTCACCGTGGTGCATATCCACAGCGCCGACCCGTCCACGCCGCGCAAGATGCTGGCCGCCCTGCCGGCATTGCCGCCCGTGCTGCAGGACGTGCACCTGAAGAATTTCTACACCACCGAGGCCGCCAAGGGCGCCGGCAAGCCGTGGTGGCTGGACCTGGGCATCGTCAAGTCCGGCCCGGCCTACGAGGCCATGATGGACTTCAACACCCGCGCCACCGCCGCCATGGCACCGCTGCGCGACGGCCCGCTGCCGCGCGTGACGGGGCCCGTCTATGCCCGCATGAACGATTCGGCCAAGGCCATGGTGCAAAGCGTGGGTGTCAGCGGCATCAACCAGGTGCAGGCCGGCAAGGAGGTGCGCAGCCACAACCCGCACAACACCCTGGTCTACAGCGAAGCCACCTTCACGCCCGAGATCGAGCGCGCCATGGGCGAGACCGCCGCGCGCCTGAACCGCATCCTGCCCGGCGGCTTCACGACCACGTTCGAGAACATGTCCATCGTGGAGCTGGGTTTTTCCGGCAACGTCACGCGCGAGATCTACCGCATCAACCTCAAGGACCAGACGGCCTACGAGGTGAGCAACGGCCGCCGCGTCCAGCGCTGAGGCCCGGGGCGGAGCTCTGGCCGGCGGCTACAGGCGGTGCGTGCGGTCGCCGCGCACAAAGCCCATGGCGTCCCAGGGCTCCACGCCCTTGGCCAGGCCGATGACCTTGAACAGCTCGCCCATCTCGTGCTCCATCATCAGCTTGGTGGCCATGGCGCGCGGCCCCTGGGCCAGGGCGTCGAGCTTGGGCCCCAGGCCGCAGTTGATGAGGAAGTGGGCCTGCGAGGTATAGCCCAGCACCTCGAAGCCCGCCTCCTGTGCGGCCACGGCCGTGCCCGTGAAGTTCACGTGGGCGGTGATGTCCTTCAGGCCGACCTCGGCCAGCGGGTCGTCGTCCACCTTGTGCAGGCGGTGGCAGACCAGGGTGCCCATGTGGCGCTGCGGATGGAAGTACTCGGACTCGCCGAAGCCGTAGTCGATGAAGAAGGCAGCGCCCCGCGCCATGCGCTCGCCCAGCGTGCGGATGAAGGCCTCGCCCTGCGGGTGGATCTCGGTCAGGTAGTCGTGCTCGCCCTCGATCTCCATGGGCGGGCGCAGCTGCGTGGGCCGGTCTTCCCAGCCCAGGCTGCCGTCCGGCTGCAGCACCACGCCGCGCTCGTGCCAGACACCTGCCTTGCGCACCAGCAGTTGCACGGGCATGGCATCCAGCACCTCGTTGCCGATGACCACGCCTTCGAGCCTATCGGGCAGGGCATCGGCCCAGTGCACCAGGCCTTCGTACTTCACCAGCCTGAGCTGCTGGCGCGCACGCAGCGTACCCGACAGATCGACGATGGTGTAGCGGTCCGGCCGCACACCCAGGGCGGCCAGCTCGTCCAGCACCTGCAGCGCCAGCGCGCCCGTGCCGGCACCAAACTCCCAGACTTCGCGGGTGTGCGTGCGCTGCAGCGCCTCGGCCACCTGGGCGGCCAGCAGCTGGCCGAAGACCGGGGACATCTCGGGCGCGGTCACGAAATCGCTGCCCGACGATGGCATCAGCCCGAACTTGGCGGTGTCATTGGCGTAGTAGCCCAGGCCCGGCTCGTACAGCGCCAGGGCCATGAAACGGTCGAAAGCCAGCCAGCCTCCAGAGGACGCAATCTCTTGCGCAACACGGGATTGCAGGGCGGCCGTTAAAATTGAGGGTTCTGTCGTCACGATCCGCACATTGTCCTCGAATGTCCACACCTGCCCGAACACGCACCGTTTTGGTGACCGGCGCGGCCCGCCGCCTGGGGCGCGACATCGCGCTCGCGCTTGCCAGCGCCGGCTGGCAAGTGGCCGTGCACTACCGCGACTCGCACGACGAGGCGCTGGAGACGGCCGCCGCCTGCGCTGAACTGGCCGGCGACAGCGCCGCCCTGGATGCCGATTTCTTCAACGAGGATTCGGTGCGCTCCCTGGTGCCGCGCGCCGTGGCGCACTTCGGCCACCTGGATGCCGTGGTCAACAACGCCTCGCTGTTCGAGCATGACGATGCAGGCAGCTTCAGCTACGTGGCCCTGGAAGCCCACCTGCGCAGCAACACCGGCGCGCCCATCCTGCTGGCCCAGGCGCTGCATGCCCATATCGAGGACCGCGTGGCGGCTGGCGAGGAGCATGCCAGCGGCGCCGTGATCAACATGCTGGACCAGAAGCTCTGGAACCAGAACCCCGATTTCCTCAGCTACACGCTGTCCAAGGCGGCTCTCGAGGCCGCCGGCACCATGCTGGCGCTGGCGCTGGCACCGCGCGTGCGCGTCGTCGGCGTGGCCCCGGGCCTGACGCTGACCAGCCACATGCTGAGCCAGGAGCGCTTCGAGTCGCTGCACCGCCTCAGCCCGCTGGGCCGCTCGTCCAGCGCGGCCGACGTGGCCGCCACCGTGTGCTTTGCGCTGGACAACCAGTCCATCACCGGCACCACCTTGCTGGTCGATGGCGGACAGCACCTGCAGCGCTTCGAGCGCGACTTTTCCATGATGTAGGCGCCTGCGCGCGCCACCCCAAACACTCCACGGCTTTTCCCCATGCACTCCGCCACCGGACAACAGATCCTGACGCTCACGGGTTTGCGCTTCGACGCCAACCTGGGCATCCTCGCCCACGAAAAACAGATGCCCCAGCCCATCCAGGTCGATGCCGAGCTGAGCCTGGGCACCCAACCGCTGGCGCCGCGCGACGACGACATCCTGCATGTGCTGGACTACCGCAAGGTGCGCCAGATCATCATCGATGAATGTACGGCCGAGCACGTCAACCTGCTGGAGAGCCTGATCGGCAAGCTGGCCCAGCGCCTGATGCAGCTGCCCGGCGTGCTGGGCGTGCGCGTGAAAATCGCCAAGCTGGAAATCTTTGAAGACTGCGAAGTGGCCATTCGCATAGAAACCGGACAATGGTGAACCCCATGAATGCAGTGACCGACAACCCCTGGCTGGCCGAAGAAGCCGCCCCCGAAACCGCCGCCGCCGATGCGGATGCCCAAGCCAATACCGCGAACGGCAACCGCATCAAGATCGAGCGCGAGCAGGTCAAGCTGGAAAAGCGCCTGTGCCGCGAGGTGGGCCGCGCCATCACCGACTTCAACATGATCGAGGAAGGCGACAAGATCATGGTCTGCATGTCGGGCGGCAAGGACAGCTACACGATGCTGGACGTGCTGCGCAAGCTGCAAAAGCGCGCGCCCGTGAAGTTCGAGCTGGTGGCTGTGAACCTCGACCAGAAGCAGCCCGGTTTTCCCGACCATGTGCTGCCCGAGTACTTCAAGAGCATCGGCGTGGACTACCACATCGAAACGCAGGACACCTACAGCGTGGTCAAGCGCGTCGTGCCCGAGGGCAAGACCACCTGCGGCCTGTGCTCGCGCCTGCGCCGCGCCATCCTGTACAAGGTGGCCGACGAGCTGGGCTGCACCAAGGTGGCCCTGGGCCACCACCGCGACGACATCGTGCAGACGCTGATGCTCAACATGTTCTACGGCGGCCGCATGAAGGGCATGCCCCCGAAGCTGGTCTCGGACGACGGCAAGCATGTGGTGATCCGCCCGCTGTGCTACGTGCCCGAGAAGGACACCGTCCGCTGGGCCCAGTACCAGAACTTCCCCATCATCCCCTGCAACCTCTGCGGCAGCCAGGACGGCCTGCAGCGCGTGGCCGTGGGCGAGCTGCTGCGCGAATGGGACAAGAAATTCCCGGGCCGCGTGGAAAGCATGTTCCGCGCCATGGGCCACATCGTGACCACGCACATGATGGACCCCGAGCTGCACGACTTCAAGAACGCCAAGGCCACCGGCATTGCCGACCCCAACGGCGACATGGCCTTCGACCATGAAGAGATGCCCGTCTCCGCCTCACTGCCCGGCCTGCAGGTGGTACAACTGTCGTCCTGACGGCTGAACCTATAACAATCGCCCCACTCCAACCAAGGCCCGTGCAAACGGGCCTTTTTTCGACCAAGGAGTACACCATGAAGCTGCGCTGCATCCATGTCCTGGCCATCGTGGCCACGGCCTTGCTCACGGGCTGCGCCAGCGTGCGCGAAGTCCAGAGCACCGTCCAGAGCTATTCCACGCTGGGCGCCCTGCCCGCGCCGCCCACCTACCGCCTGGAAGTGCTGCCCTCGCAACGCGAGGCGCAGACGCATTTCGCGGCCATCGAATCCCAGGCCCAGCAGGCCCTGGGCCGCGTGGGCCTGCAGCGCGACGACTCCCGGGCCAGCCTGATCGTGCAGATCGGTGCCGACGCACGCTATGCGCGCGACTACGCCGCCTGGCCCTACTACGACCGCTGGGGCGGCCCGCGCTGGGGTTGGGGCGTGGGCTACGGGCGCGGCTGGGGCATGGGCTTTGGCGGCAGCTTCATGTTCGACGGCCCGCCGCTGGAGTACTACCGCGCCGTCAGCATCGTGATGCGCAACGCCACCACGCAGCAGATCGTCTACGAGACCTCGGCCCAGCGCCAGGATGTGTGGACCGACGATCCGGCCATCTTCGGCATCCTGTTCGACGCTGCGCTCACCGGCTTCCCCAACCCGCCCAAGGGCTCGCGCGTGGTGCGCACCACCATCGGTCCGGTGCAGCAGGGTGGCCCGCCGGCGCAGCCGCCGGCCCAGGGGGCGCCTGCAGCGCAGACCGTGCCGGCCACGCCAGCACCCGCCCGGTAAGCCGTCGCGCCCCCAAAGCAAAGGCCTGCATACGCAGGCCTTTTTTTGGTTCATCGCTGTCATTCGCTCCTGGGAACATGAGAACGCTGTAGGTCATGTGGACAGCGCCTTGCAGAGTTGGTAACTCATAAGTTACCATCCAATCCATGCGAATCCAGCTCCAGGAGTACATCCGCGAAGACGGCAGCAGCGCGTACCAGACATGGTTCAACGGGCTGGATGGCCAGGCGGCCGCCAAGGTGGCCGTCGCCATGGCCCGCATGGAGTTGGGCAACACCTCCAATATCGAATGGTTCCGGGGTATTGGCGAATACAAGATCGACTGGGGCCCGGGCTACCGCATCTATCTCGCCAAGGACGGGGAAAGATTGATCATCCTGTTCGGGGGCAGCACGAAAAAGGGCCAGCAGAAGGCCATCGACGAAGCCGTGGCCCTGCACAGCGAATACAAGGCTCGCAAGAGGCAGCGCCCCCCGGACAATGCCAAAAAAGGAACGAAGGCATGACGCTCACCCGCGATTTCAAACAAACGGTCATTCAGCGCATTGAGCGCGACCCTGCTTTCGCACAGGCGCTGCTTGATGAGGCGGCCACTCTTTTTCTGAGTGGTGAGCCAGAAACGGCACGCCTCGTCCTGCGCGATCTCGTCAACGCAACGGTGGGATTCGAGACGCTGGCCGACCTCACGCACAAGCCGAGCAAGAGCCTGCACCGCATGCTTTCGCCGAAAGGCAACCCCAGCATGGACAATCTTGCCGCCATCTTTGCCGCCATCAAGAACTGGCTTCAGGTCCGGTTCGACGTGCGGGTCGTTGCCGCGACCTGAACGCCAAGCCATGGCAGTGCACTTGCCTCAGTGCACATGCTCCATATCCGGCACGGCAGCCATCAGCGCACGCGTGTACGCATGCTGCGGCGCATCGAGCACGGCGCCGGCCTCGCCGGTCTCGACCAGGCGGCCGCGCTGCATGACGCCGATGTCGTCGCACATGTGGCGGATCACGGCCAGGTTGTGGCTTATCAGCAGATAGGTCAGGCCGAACTCCTCCTGCAGGTCGCGCATGAGGTTGAGCACCTGGGCCTGGACCGAGACGTCCAGGGCCGAGGTGGGCTCGTCGCAGATGATGAACTCGGGCCGGCTGGCCAGGGCGCGCGCGATGGCGATGCGCTGGCGCTGCCCGCCCGAGAACTGGTGCGGGTACTTGCGCGCATCGTCGGGCTTCATGCGCACGCGGCGCAGCGCCTCCTGCACGCGCTCGGCCGTCTCGTCCTTGCCGGCCGTGAGGGCCAGCACCTGCAGGGGCTCGGCAATCAGTTCCTGCACGGTCCAGCGCGGGTTCAGGCTGGCATACGGGTCCTGGAAAATCATCTGGAAGCGCCGGCGCATGGCCACGGTCTGGGCGGCCGGGCTCCACTTGTCCACGCCGTCGAACAGCACGGTGCCGCTGGTGGGCGGCGTCAGCCCCGCCACCATGCGCGCCACCGTGGATTTGCCCGAACCGGACTCACCGACCAGGCCGAAGGTGGAGCCCCTGCGGATGGAGAAGCCGACGCCGTCCACGGCCTTGAGGATCTTTTTGTCCTCGCGCGCCAGCAGCCGGGCCAGCCAGCCGCTGGACAGGTCGAACTCCTTGCACAGATCCCTGACCTCCAGCAGGGCTGCCGCGGGCTCCTGCGCTCCGGCCCTGGGCTGCCAGGGCACGGCGGGCGCGGCCGGGCCGCCGCCCACCTCGGGCACGGGCAGGCGCTGCACGCGGTGGTGCACGCTGGGAATGGCGCCCATCAGCACCTGGGTGTAGGGCTGCTGCGGCGCGTCCAGCACCTGGCGCACGGGGCCGGTTTCCAGCACGCGGCCCTGGTACATGACCATGACGCGGTCGGCCGTCTCGGCGATGACGCCCATGTCGTGGGTGATCAGCATGGCGGCCGCGCCGCGCTCCTTGCACACACGGCGCAGCAGGGCAATGATCTGCGCCTGCACGGATACGTCCAGCGCCGTGGTGGGCTCGTCGGCAATGATGAGTTCGGGCTCGGCGCACAGCGCCAGGGCGATGGCCACGCGCTGGCGCATGCCGCCCGAGAACTGGTGCGGATACTGGGCCATGCGCTCGCGCGCCTGCGGGATCTCCACCTCTTCGAGCAGGGCCAGCGCGCGGGCCTCGGCCTCCTTCTCGGAGACGGGCAGGTGCGTACGGATGGTCTCCACCAGGTGCCGGCCCACGGTATAGACCGGGTTCAGGCTGGTCAGCGGGTCCTGGAAGATGGAGCCTATGCGCCGGCCGCGTATGCGCCGCAGGCCCTCGCCGCGCAGCGTGTCGATGCGCTCGCCGCGCAGCTGCACCGTGCCGGCCGAGATGCGGCCCGGCGGCTCGATCAGGCCGATCACGGCGGCGCCCGTCATGGACTTGCCCGCGCCCGACTCGCCGACCACGCCCAGGATCTCGCCGGGCGCGATGTCGAAGGACACATCGTCCAGCACCTGCACGGGGCCCTTGTAGGTGTCGAAGGTGACGGACAGGCCGCGAACGCTCAGCACCGCAGGCTGTGCAGGGGGCTGCCCGGATTCTTGTGTCGTGCTCATTGCAGCTTGGGGTTCAGTGCGTCGCGCAGCCAGTCGCCGACGAGGTTGACGGACAGCGCCAGCGCAAGCAGCACCAGCGAGGGGAACAGCAATATCCACCACTCGCCCGAGAACAGGAAGCCCTGGCCGATGCGGATCAGCGTGCCCAGCGAAGGCTGGGTGGGCGGCAGGCCCACGCCCAGGTAGGACAGCGTGGACTCGGCCACGATGGCATGCGCGAAGCTGATGGTGGCGATGACCAGGATGGGCGCCAGCAGGTTGGGCAGGATGTGGCGCACCAGAATGGCCACGCGGCTGCGGCCAATGAGCTGGGCGGCCAGCACGTAGTCCTTGTGCTTTTCCACCATCACCGCGCCGCGAACGGTGCGTGCGTACTGCACCCAGTCGGACAGGCCGATGGCCACGATGATCACGAAGACCGCCATGTCGTCGCGGTAGCCCTCGGGCAGCAGGCCGCGTGCGATGCCGAAGACCAGCAGCGCCACCAGGATCACGGGAAAGGTCAGCTGCACATCGGCGATGCGCATCATCAGCGTGTCGAACCAGCCGCCCGCATAGCCGCAGACCAGGCCCAGCGGCACACCGATCAGCAGGGACAGCCCCACGGCCGACACGCCCACCAGCACCGACATGCGCAGCCCGTAGAGGATGGCGCTCCACACATCGCGGCCCTGGTCGTCCGATCCCAGCGCGTACAGCGTGCCGCTGGTGCCCGCCTGGCCCGGCGGCGTGAAGGCATCCATCAGGTCCAGATTGGCCGGATCGAAGGGGTTCTGCCAGGCCAGCCAGGGCGACAGCAGCGTGGCCGCCACGATCAGCGCCAGCACCAGCGCCGCCGCCTGCACCAGGCGCGAGCGTGCAAAGGCGCGCTTGACCGGCGAGTCGCTGGCGCGCCAGCCCGTGGGAGGGATTGCTTGTTTGGCGGAATCGGTCATCGGTTTCTCAAGCGGGGGTCCACGATCACGTACAGGAAATCGACGAGCAGGTTGATGCCCACGTACAGCAGCGCGATGAACATCAGGTAGGCGGCGATCAGCGGCACGTCCACGCCCTGGATGGAGGAGATGAACAGCAGGCCCACGCCAGGCCACTGGAACACGGTCTCGGTGACGATGGCAAAGGCGATCAGCGAGCCGATCTGCAGGCCCGCGATGGTGATCACGGGAATCAGGGTGTTGCGCAGCGCATGGCCGAAGTACAGGTCGCGCTCGCGCAGCCCGCGCGCGCGGCCGAAGCGCATGTAGTCGGCGCGCAGCACCTCCAGCATCTCGGCGCGCACCAGGCGCATGATCAGCGTCATGTTGTAGAAGCCCAGCGTGATGGCCGGCAGGATCAGCGCCGACCAGCCCGAAGCCGTCAGCAGCCCGGTCTCCCAGCCGCCCAGCTTCACCGTCTCGCCGCGCCCGAAGGACGGCAGCCAGCGCAGCTCCACGGCAAACAGGTAGATCAGGGCGATGCCGATCAGGAAGGTGGGCAGGGACACGCCCACCAGCGACACCGTCATGATCGAGCGGCTCAGCCAGCCCTCGCGCCGTATGGCCGTATACACGCCCAGCGCCACGCCGATGACCAGGGCGAACAGCGCCGCCGTCATCGCCAGCTCCAGCGTGGCGGGCAGGCGCTCGGCAATGATCTCGGTCACGGGGCGCTTGAGCCGGTAGGAGATGCCCAGGTCGCCCTGCAGCACCTTGCCCACGTAGCCCAGGTACTGCAGGGGCACGGGCTTGTTGAAGCCCAGGCTTTCCGTCAGAGCCTCGCGCTCGGCAACCGTCGCGTCCTCGCCCAGCAGGCTGATCGTGGGATCGCCGATATGGCGGAACACCATGAACGAGACAAAGGAAACGGCCAGCAGGACCAGGGCGGACTGGCCCAGCCGGCGCAGCAGATGGACCAGCATCGGTGCTTACTTCTTCTCGAACTTGACGAACTTGAAGTGCAGCGCGTTGTCCGGGTGCACGGGCACATTGATCCGGGGCACGGACGCGAAGTGGATCACCTGGTCATGCAGCGCAATGTAGAAGCGCTCCTTTTGCACGGTCTCCCAGATGCTCTTGATGGTGGCATCGCGCTTTGCCTTGTCGCTCTCCGAGGACAGGGACAGGATCTTGGCATCCACATCGGCATTGCTGTAGTGCGTCGCGTTCTGCGCGCCACGGCTGTCCTTGCCGCGCGTGTGCACCAGGAAGTCGAAGATGTAGGCCGAGTCATAGGTGGGCACGCCCCAGCCGTACAGGTAGAAGTCGCTGTCCGCCTTGGTCAGCGACACGCTGTGCATGGCAATCGGCCGGGCCGAGACTTCGGTCTTGATGCCGATGCGGCCCAGGAAGCCCGCCACCGCCGTGGCAATGGCCTCGTCGTTCACATAGCGGTCATTGGGCGTGTTCAGCGTGATGGTGAAGCCGTTGGGGTAGCCCGCCTCGGCCAGCAGCTGCTTGGCCTTGGTGGCATCCGCCTTGGGATAGGCCGCGAAGGCCTTGTCGTAGCCGTTGACGAACGACGGCGCGATCACGCCGGTGGGAATCGACAGGCCGCGCATCACCGAGCGCTTGATCGCATCGCGGTCGATGGCCAGCTCGATGGCCTGGCGCACCTTGGGATCGGCCAGCGGATTCTTGCCCTTGACGTTGCTGCTCTTGAGCTCTGCCGCACCCACGTTCAGGCCCAGGAAGATGGAGCGGTTCTCGGGGCCTTCATTGATGCGCAGGCGCTTGTCCTGCTTCAGGCGCGCCACGTCCTGCGCGGGAATGTCCTGGGCGAAGTCCACCTCGCCCGACAGCAGGGCCGCCACGCGCGTGGCCGGGGACTTGATGGGCAGGTAGACCAGCTCGGTCACCTGCAGCGGGAACTGGCCCTTGCCCCAGTAATCGGGGTTGAGCTTCATCACCGTCTTCGAATCGACCTCGCGGCTGGCCAGCACATAGGCGCCCGTGCCGTTGGCTGCACGCGTGGCGCCGTTCTCGGTCTTGCTGGCCGTGTCCTGCGTGGTCTCGGCGCCGTTGGCCTTGGACCACTTCTCGCTCATGATGAAGAGGTTGGTCAGGTTGTCGGGGAAGATCAGGTTCGGGCCCTTGGTCTTCACCTGCACCGTGAGATCGTCCACGGCCTTGGCCTCCTCCATCGAGGACAGCAGGGACTTGACCTGGGCGTTCTCGCCCTTGGCGCGGTTCAGCGAGAAGACCACGTCGCGCGCCGTGAACGGCGTGCCGTCATGGAACTTGACGTTGGGACGCAGCTTGAACTCCCAGACCGACGGGTCGGAGGTCATCTTCCACGAGGTGGCCAGCGTGGGCACCAGCTTGCCGTCGGCCGAGCGGATGACCAGGGTTTCGTAGATCTGGTGCAGCAGCACGAAATTGGTGCCCACGTTGAAGGCATGCGGGTCCAGCGAAGTCGGATCGGAGCCGCGCGCCCAGCGCACGGTCTCGGCCTGGGCCAGCGCGGCCGAGGTCAACAGGCCTGCGGCCAGCAAAGAACTGCCCAGAATCTTCATGATCATTTGTCTGCTCCCCTGTGGATTGATTGGAAGGGCGGCGGTCATGCGACGCAGCAGCCCGGACGCCGCAAGAAGCGGGCCATATAGGTGCGCCCCACTGTAAATAACTTTTACAGCTTGTTGAATTGATTTTTATACTTAAAAGCCATTTCCAAATAACAAGACCGCCGCCTGCGGCCCGCCATTGGCGTGCGGCCATCATGGACAGGCCAACGGCTTTGACAGCTAGTGAAAACGCGAAAGACCGCCACGGCCCACTCTGGCAAAGGTTTGCAATCGGGCACAGGTCTGCGCCGCACGGCGTGCTAATTTCAGGCCCTGTATCGAGCCTGCGGGTTGCCGCGGAAAGGAAGCATCCATGAAGACATCCATTGCCAGCGCACTGCTGTGCGCCATGCTGGGCCTGGGCGCCCTGCCTGCCCAGGCGTCGGGCCTGGGCGACTCGCTGCGCCAGGCCTCGGGCCTTGGCGGTGACAAGGCCGCCGCCAGCAGCGAAGGCGCCGGCTCCGGCCTCGGCGGCATGCTGGGTGCGGGGGCGGGCGGTGCGGGTGCGCTGTCCGCCCTGGGCCTGAGCCCCTCGGCCACGGCCGGCAATGCGGCAGGCGTCATCTCCTATTGCATGAAGAACAACTACCTCAATGCCGACAAGGCGGCCCAGGTCAAGGACCAGTTGCTGGGCAAGCTGGGCATGCAAAAGCAGGAAGAGCCCAAGGACACGGGATTCCAGAACGGCCTGGGCGGCCTGGTCACCGGCTCCAACGGCAAGAGCTTCAGCATCGACAAGCTCAAGGGCGACCTCAAGGAAAAGGCCTGCGACTTCGTGCTGAACAACGCTAAATCGCTGATCTGACCCCCTGAGCGGCTGCGCCGCTTCCCCCTTCTCGCTTCGCGGAGGGGGACGACGCCTTCGGCTGGGCGCCCCCGCCGCGAGGCGGCTCTTGCTCGGCGTCCCTGAGTTGGGCCGCGCCAGTTTCAACGGTGGCGCGCGATGCAGGCTTGCCTGGCTTGCGGGACAATGCCTGCTCTTTTTGCAGCACCCCACGCCAGCCCCTCATGCAAGCCACGCGCATCATTGCCATCCGCCACGGAGAAACCGCCTGGAATGTGGACGCCCGCATCCAGGGCCATCTGGACATTCCTCTGAACGACATGGGACTTTGGCAGGCCGCCCAGGCCGGCAAGGCCCTGGCGGGTGAGCCGATAGCCGCCATCTACAGCAGCGACCTTCTGCGTGCCTATGTCACGGCCGAGGCCGTGGCCGCGACCACGGGCGCATCGCTGACGGCCGACAAGGGCCTGCGCGAGCGCTGCTTCGGCAGCTTCGAG
The DNA here is from genome assembly GCF_000632165.1 of Delftia sp. RIT313. Classification (NCBI taxonomy): domain Bacteria; kingdom Pseudomonadati; phylum Pseudomonadota; class Betaproteobacteria; order Burkholderiales; family Comamonadaceae; genus Delftia; species Delftia sp. RIT313. The sequence goes on from NZ_JFYT01000112.1 coordinate 35,838, forward strand.
GGCCAGACCTTCAACGATATCGAGGCGTCCCACCCGGAGGATGCGCTGCGCTGGCGCAAGCGCGATCCCGAGTTCGTGCCCGCAGGCGGCGGCGAGTCGCTGCTGATGCTGCGCGACCGCATCTCGGCCACGGTGAACCGGCTGGCCAGTGGCCATCCCGGCGAGCAGATCGTGATCGTGGCGCATGGCGGCGTGATGGATGTGCTCTACCGCCTGGCCACGCACCAGGAAGTGCAGGCACCACGCACCTGGGCGCTGGGCAACGCGGCCATCAACCGCCTGCTGTGGACGCCCCAGGGCCTGGGCCTGGTCGGCTGGGGCGATGTGCAGCACCTGGAAGGCGGTGCGCGCGACGAGGTTTTCAGCTAAGCACCCGCACGGGGAAGGGCGCCGCAGCGCACCTCCCCGCCGCTTGTCGCTTACCAGCTGTCGTCGTCCTTCTTGCCGACCGGGGCATCGGCCTCCTTGGCGGGCGATGCCGCGCGGCGTGCTGCGGACGGTTGTGCAGCACGTGCCGGTGCGGCCTGGGGCTCAGCGGCCGCGGCCGCATCACCTGCTGCAGCCTGTGCGGCCAGAACCGGTGCAGCGGATGCCTTCAGTACTTCACGCACCTGCAGCCCGCCCGGTGGCAGGTCTTCCATGCCGCCGCGCATGTTCTCCAGGTGGCCGTAGGAGAGGTTGAGGGTCACGCGATCGACCACCAGTTCGCAGCACGGTGACTCCAGGCGCCCCAGGCTTTGCCCGGTCTGCGGGTCCTTCATCTCCTTGCCCATGGCCACCACCTGGTAGCGCGCGCCCTCCTTCACGGCCTGGCCGCCCTGGCTCAGCACCACGCTTTCGCCATCACGGGCGACCACGGTCAGCGGAAAGGTGCGCTGCAGGATGGAGCTGACCACGCCGGCGACGAGCGCATCGCTCATGTCGGTCATGACCTTGTTGCCATCCACGCCCGCGCCCAGCGTGGTCGGTGCCGTGGAAGGGACGGAGCCGCGCAGCGACTCCGAGGCCGTGACCTGGCGCGTGGCCACGTTCACCAGCTTCTGCGACAGGGCCCAGCCGCCCGAGTAGCTCACCAGCTGGCGGTCGCTGGTCTTGAGCTGGCGGGCATGGCGGTTGTAGGCAAAGCTGCTGACGCGGGCGCTCCACACCAGATCGGCGCTGGCAGCCTGGGACAGCTTGGCCAGCTCGGCGCTGGGCGCCTGGCCCGTGGCGATGATGGCCAGTTCCTGCTCGATCTCGGGGCTGAATTCGCGGTCCAGCACGGCAAAGCGGCCCGTCTGCACCAGGGCGTCGCTGATGCGTTGCCTCAGCGTTGCACCCACCTCGGCGGCGGAAACGCTGCGGTCGCCCATGGGCAGCGAGGCCTGCTCGAAGCGCACCGGCCCCACAACGACCTTGATCTTCTGCATCTCGGCCGAAGGCTTGAACTTGGAAATGTTGGCCTTGATGGTGTACTTGTAGCGCTTGGCCCAGGGCTTGGGCTCTTCCAGATCCACCACCTGGACCGACTGGATGACGCCACCGGACTTTTGCTTGACCACCTCGGCGAAGGCGCTGGCGCGCAGCGAGGCGGCGTCCTGCCCCAGCGCCACGTCGAGGCCGTACTTGGCCGTGACGGAGGCAGACTGGATCACCGCGCCATTGACCTGCAGCAGCGCCATCTGCAGCGCCTGCGCCATGGCTTCGCCAGGGGACTGGCCCAGGCCGATGACCTGGACCTCGACGGTCTCCAGCCTGCCCACGTCGGGCACGGGCGGGGCGACGCTTTGGGGTTGTTCAGGCGCGTCGGTCCTGGGCTGCTCGGATGGCTTGTCGCCACAGCCGGACATGGCGGCGCAGGCAGCCACGACGGCCGCAATGATGCGGGTACGCATAGAAAGTGCTCCTTGCCTGTACCGGATCACAGCTTGAGCGTGCCCAGCGCGGCCGTGGCGTCAGCCGCATTGGCCGGCACCTCGATGTCGTTGGCCCGCGCGAAGGCAATGGCCGTCTGCACGGTGCTGAACAGGTCGGAGGCCGAGCCGGGGAACTTGGAAACCACCCAGGCCGCGGAGGTGAGCTTGGTCAGCTGCATGGGGTTGGCGCTTTGCAGGCTCTTGCCCATGACCGACACATCCTTGCCCATGCCGGCGTACTTCACGCTGCCGTTGACCAGGTGCACCAGCCCCTCGGCGAAGGTGGCCTTGGAGGCGGCATCGAGCACGGGCTTCTTCGCCATGGACTCGGCAATCGCGCCGCTGGTGTCCGAGACCACCTTGTTGCCATCGCCCAGCGCGCCGATGGTCGCGCCATCACCCAGGCTGTCCGCCGTGCTGGCGGCGCTGGCAGCCTGCTCCTTCAGGCCCAGGGCCGTGGCCATCTTGGCATTGGCGCTGAGCACCTCCTTGCTGGCGCCCACATAGCTGCGCACCAGGGCGTCGCCCTGGCCGGCCACGTCGGCAGAGCCGCTGCCGCCCATGAGCTTGCCGACACCCGGGATGGAGGGCATGGAGAACTGGGCCTGTGTCAGGGCGGGGCTGGCCATGGCGGCGGCAACGGCGACGGTGGTGAAGAGCTTTTTCATGGAGATGGACTCGGGTTGCAGCAGTCCGTGAACGCGGACGGCGAAGATAAAAACGAGGTAGGCGTGGAAAGCGTGGAAAGCCAAAGAACGGAAAAAAGGTCCGGCTGCATGGCAGCCGGACCTTGGAAGCCGCAGCGCTCAGCGCAGGCCCAGATTGGTGACCTGGCTGGTGAGATCGCGGGCCGCGTTGTTGGCGGCCAGCTTCAGCGCGTTGTTGCGCGCCTCATCCTCGGACGGGCCCATGCCCGCGTACAGCACCGGGCCGACGGCGGCAATCGTGTCGGGAATGGTCTGGGCGATGTCCAGGATCTTGGCGTTGACCGTCACGCTCACGCGCATCAGGCCGGTCTGGGGATCGGGCTCGCCCATGCCCACATCCAGCGTGCCCAGGGCGATGTAGGGAATCTGCGCCGTGCGCATGCCGGCCACCATGGCCGCCAGGGTCGAGGGCTGCAGGTCCATGCCGCTCTTGTAGTCGTTCTCCACGGCCGCGACCTTGAAGTGGCCGCCGGTGTAGGGCTCCACCATGGCAGCCTCTGACACCTTGAAGCCGGCCTTGGCGAAGTTGGAGGAAAAGACCTGGGACAGGTTGGCGCTGGGGATCACGCGCCAGGTGGACTCGGCCGAGCGTCGCGTCGTGCTGCCGCCGGTCTCGGAAGTGCGGCTGCTCTTGACCGAGGCGGTGCCCGAGGTCGCCGTGGAGGCATTCGTGCTGATACGTCCGCCACGGATGGATTCACCCTCGCTGCCCTTTTCGGAAGCGCTGACCTGGGCCTTGACGTCCTCGGTCTCGTCCACGCGCTTGTAGACGCGGTCCTCGAAGGACTTGGTCGTGGCCACCTGGCGCGAGACGAACATGAAGGCCAGCGGCGACCGGCCTGCGGGACCGGCCTTGACCACGGCCGAGTTGGCCTTGACGGCATTGCGCAGATTGGCCACGTTCAGCGCCACGCGCACGGAGACCGTGTACTGCTTTCTGTCGGCGTTGTCCTCTTCGCTGAGCACGGTGTGCTCAAGGATGTAGCGATCGGGGTTGGCCAGGATCTTGTCGCGCACGGCGTCGAAATTCTCGGCCTCCGACTGGCCGGCTTCGGCGTAGTAGAACTCCACGGCCTTGAGCTGGGCCGCCATCAGCGCACGCTCCTTGTCCTGCGGGCTGACCTTTGAATCCTGGTAGCTGACCGAGGCCTTGCCGCGTGCCTGCTGCACCTGCGCGCCCGCACCGGCCGCGAACAGCGCCATGGAAAGGCACAGGAGGATTTTCTGGATTACTTGCATAGATTCATCAGGTCTTTTGTTTTGACAATTTGCGCTTCGATGTCGCTCTCGGCAGCAGCCGACTTGAGCCAGTCATTGCCCCGTCCAGCCGCCACCGTCTCGGCCAGCTTCACGAAAAGGCCGTTGAGCGAGTCATAGAACGCCGGAAAATCATCGACATGGGTTTGCGTGGAAGGCACCACCTTCACTTCCGCGTTCTTCAGCGAGGCGCCGAGAAACACCGGCCCATTGGGTTCCTGGATGCGCATATCGGCAAAGGTGCCGTAGACATAGCTGGTGCCGGCGCTGGACTCCTTGAACTTGAGCTTCTTGAATCCCTTGAAATCGACGCTGATGGCGTAGTCGGCACTGGGCAGCTGCAGCGTGTAGACCTCTCCGTCAAGCACCTGCATGCGCATCACATTGCCCACGGCATAGCCCATGGCAAAAGGAATGATGGGCACACCAATGCGGCTGGAAATGGCCTCGCCCACGATATCGGCGGCCCAGATCTTGTGCACCTGCGGGTCCTGCAGATAGCCGGGCAGCATCTCAGCCATGGCGGCGGGAATCTGGATATCGGTGACCTGCAGGAAACGCGGCGTCTGCGAGGGCACGGTGGCCGTGGCCAGCACCTGGGCAAAACGGCCGAAGATGCCGGGCTTGCCTGCCGCGCCTTCGTATACCTTGGTCACGCGCTCCATGATTTCCTCTTGCGACGGCTCGTGGCGCAGGTTGTCGATGAAGGCAAAGCTGAGCGGATACGAACGCACCGCCGTCATGGACTTGAAGTCAAAAAACAGGGCCTGTCCACGAATCAGGATGAACAGCTTGCGCACGCCGCCAAAGCTTTCCACGGAGACCGTCTCGGAATTGAGCACCAGAGAAACCACCAGGGCCTGGTCGCGCCCCTTGAGCTCATCGATGGGATTGGTGGATATCTGCAGGTGCTGTGCAGGCGCCTGCTGCACGAATGCCAGTGCCCGCGCATAGGCACTGTGCCCGGCGGCCTTCAGGCGGCTCTCATACTGCTTTGAATAAGGGAATCGCTGCTGCTGAGAACTGGCGTCGCCCGAATAGGCGACTCCCGCAAAAGTGACAGTGGGCCGGTCCTCGGCCATTGCAGCACCCGACGCTGCAAGCGCAAAAAGCCAGAGCCATGCCATGGCCCGGCGCATGATTTTCTCCACCCCCACACCGCCCCCTTAAAAATGTAAGCGGAGGGTAACAGATTTCACACACCAATACGTAGCACTCGGCGCACAAAGGCGACTTCAGACAATTCCGCCGATTTCGCCGACCCAGTCTTCATTCAATGGAAAAAAGCGGTCACCCGCTGACCGCCAGCGCGGCCTATTCCACCTGAATATTGGCGGACTTGACGATCTGCGTGTAGCTCGCCTTTTCCTTTTTCAGGAATTGGGCGAACGTGGCCGGCGTGCCCGAGCCGGGCGTGGCACCACTGTCCTGCAGGCGCTTGCGGACCTCGGGCAGCTTCAGCACCTCGGCCAGTTCGGCGGCCAGGCGGCTGACCACGGGTTCGGGTGTGCGGGCGGGTGCGAACAGGCCGGTCCAGGCCTCCAGCTCGAAGCCCTTGAGATCGGGCGCCTCGGCAAAGCTCATCACCTCGGGAATCACGTCGATGCGCTGTGCCGAGGTCACGCCCACGCCTTCCAGCTTTTTCTGCTGCACCAGCGGCGTGGCGCCGGTGGTCATCAGAATGCCCAGATCGACCTGGCCGCCCATGACCTCGCTGGTCACCTGGGCCACGCCGCGATAGGGCACATGGACCAGGCGGATGCGGGCGCGCTCCTGCAATCGCTCCATGGCCAGGTGCAGCACCGTGCCCACGCCCGGCGTGGCATAGGTCAGCGCGCCGGGCCGGGCGCGGGCCATGCTGATCAGCTCGTTGAGGTTGTGCACCGGCAGGCCCGGGCGGGCCACGATCACCATGGGCGCCGCGGTGACCAAGCCCACGGGCGCCAGATCGCGCTCGGCGTCATAGCGCACCGAAGAGTTCACCAGTTGCGCAATGCTCACCGGCCCGTCAAAGCCCAGCAGCAGCGTGTAGCCATCGGCGTGCGAGCGCGCCACCTTGCTCACGCCCAGCACGCCGCCCGAGGCCGGCACGTTGTCCACCACCACCGACTGGTGCAGCCGCGCACCCAGCTTTTCGGCGATCAGCCGTGCCGTGGCGTCCACATCGCTGCCCGCGCCAAAGGGCACGATCAGGGTGATGGGCCCGGCTGCCGGCCAGGGCTTGCCCGCGCCCGGCGCGGCATGGGCGGCGGGTGCAGCGGCAAGGGCTGCAGCCAGTGAGGCGGCAGCCGATAGCAGGGAGCGGCGGGACAGGGGCATGGGGCTTGGGCATGCAAGGCGCATGCCGGCAAAGGCGGTACGGGCTGGCGATCGCCTGCAGGGCAAGCACGTCCAGCGCGTGGAAAGCGGGCGATTCTGCCATAGGGCGCAATTTTCCTGCCATGCGCTTGCCATGAAGCCCCATTTATTGCAATCCGTTTCAACCCTTGTGATTCCGTGTCCTAGGGTTCACGCCTAAGGCGCCGCACAACGGCCCTGTCCAGAATTGACGGGCCATGATGCCTTCACCCAGCCAAATCATCGTCTTCGCCACGCCGGCCTTTTTGCTGCTGATCGCGCTGGAATGGGGGGTGAGCCTGTGGCGCGGGCGCAATGCCTACCGGCTGGCCGATGCCGTCAGCTCCATCAGCCTGGGCATGCTCAGCCAGACCAGCGCCGTCTTCACCCAGCTGCTGCGCATAGGTCTGTACACACTGGCCTTCGATCATGTGGCGCTGTGGCGCAACGATGCCTTCTGGACCAGCATTCCCGGCTGGCTGCTGGCCCTGCTGCTCTACGACTTCTGCTACTACTGGCTGCACCGCATGGGCCATGAGGTGGCCGTGCTGTGGGCAGCCCACGCCGTGCACCACCAGAGCCAGGACTACAACCTGTCGACGGCGCTGCGCCAGACCAGCTCGGGCGCGCTGCTGGGCTGGCTGTTCTACCTGCCCATGGCGCTGGCCGGCGTGCCGCCGCTGGTGTTTGCCATCGTGGGCCTGATCGATCTGCTCTACCAGTTCTGGGTCCATACCGAGCAGGTGCGGCGCCTGGGCTGGTTCGACCGCTGGTTCTGCGCGCCCAGCAACCACCGCGTGCACCACGCCGTCAACGACTGCTACCTGGACAGGAACTACGGCGGCATCCTCATCGTCTGGGACCGCATGTTCGGCACCTTCAAGCCCGAGGACGACAGCGAGCCCTGTGTCTACGGCACGCGCGGCCTGCTGCAAAGCTGGGATCCGCTGTGGGCCAACGCCGTGGTGTACCGGCAACTCGTCCATGACAGCTGGCATGCGCGGCGCTGGGGCGACAAGCTGCGCGTCTGGCTCAAGCCGCCCGGATGGCGCCCCGCCGATGTGGCGCAGCGCTTTCCCAGGCCGGCCTTCGACCTGGACGCGCATCGCGTGCTCTACGCACCGGGGATGGAGCGCGGCCTGCGCTGGTTTGCGGGACTGCAGTTCGTGGCGCTGATCGCCGGGGTGTCGCTGTTTCTCTGGCATGCCGACCAGTCCTCGACGGCCCGCAATGCACTGTGGTTTGCCGTGCTGCTGGCCTGCCAATGGGCGCTGGGCGCAGCCATGCAGGGGCGTATCAGCCTGTGGCTGGCACTGGCCATTGAGGCCGGCGCACTGGCCACCGCCACCGCCGCGCTGGACATGCTGCACTGGCACTGGCTGTTCAAGCCGCTGACCATGGTCTTTGCGCTGATCGCCGTCATGCAGCTGTGGCGCGGCAGCACGGCCTTCTCGGCACTGGCGAAACCCGCGCGCGGCGCCTGCTGGCTGGCCGCGGCACTGGCGGCATCCCTGGCGGGCGACGTGTTCCTGATGCTGCCCGATCTGTTCATCCCGGGCCTTGCCAGCTTTCTGCTGGCCCACCTGGCCTATATCGTGCTGCTGCGCCAGGACGCACCCTGGTTTGCACACCGGCCCTCGCTGGCCGCCACGCTGGCCCTGGGCGCGGGTATGTATGCCGTGCTCTGGCAGGGCGGCCTGCCCGCCGCGCTGCGCCTGCCCGTGGCCGCCTATGTGCTGGTCATTGCGCTGATGGCGGCGCAGGCCCTGGGCCGCGCGCGGCATCTGGGCAGCAAGGCGGCCTGGCAGGTGGCCATGGGTGCCTGCTTCTTCATGGCCAGCGACTCGCTGCTGGCCATCAACCGATTTGTGCAGCCCTTCGACGGCGCGCAAGCCGGCGTGCTGTCCACCTACTACGCGGCGCAACTGCTGATCGTGCAGGGCTGGCTGGCCCGTGGCGCATCGACATCAGGGTTGACCCGAAGCAGCTCGCAAGGCACAATCGAGGGATCGCATTTTCAGGAGTCCTCCGTGGACAGTGCCAGTTCAACCAGTGACAAACAGCGCGCCGCAATGGCTTCGCTGCTGGCTGACTGACCGACTCCTGTGATGGGAGCGGCCATGTCGGTCGGCTTCCATCCATTGCTGCGTTTCCCCTTGGATCTTCGCGCCGCCCGGCGCTGCAGTGGTGCTTGGCCTGCATCAGGCACGCCGCTCCTGCACCGAAGATTCCAATGGCTGTTGATCACTGACCGCGTGCCCGTGTGGCTGCCATCGAGCAGCGCCCGGCCCACGCTGCTTGACGGCCCTGCCTACGGCGGTCTTCCTGGTTCGCCAAGGAGAAAGCCATGTCCACACCGTTCGTCCGCCCCGCAATGCAACGCCTGCAGCCTGCCACTGCCGCGCCCTGCCCCGGCGCCACCGGCACGCGCGTGGCTGCTTCCCAGGCAGCAATGCAGGCCAAGGCACAGGCACAGATGCAAGCCCAGGCCCCTTCGGCCATGGAGCACGCCATGCACCTGGACCTGCAGACCCACTGGCCCACGCACCGCATCCGCAGCTTTCTGAGCCTGCAGCCGCGCTGAACGCGCCGCCCGCCTTGTCCGTCCCCTCGTCAGAAAGGAGCTCCCCCATGGACCCCGATCCGAGTCGATCTTGCCCTGACCCCTCCGATACGGTCCGGCCGCGCATGCCTGCGGCCCTTCCGCCTCATCCCAAGGCCCCGGCCGGGAGACCCGCGCACGTCCATTGACGGATAGGTGCCGGGCTTCTTTCGGCCGCAACGAAAGAAGCCCGACATGCAACACGCCATCACCGCGCTGCGCACCACGCCGGCAACCACGCCCGCCACAGCACCCGTCTCCACACGCGCCAGCCACACCTCCCGCGCCAGCACCCTGCAGCTGGCCCTGCAAGCCGCCATTGCGGCGCGCCACACCGGACAACTGCACGCCCTGCTGCAGCAACACGGCCCCGATCTCTTCGCCCACGCACTCGTGGCGCTCACGCAGCGCCAGCAGGCCGACGTCCTGTCCCTGCTGGCGGCGCAGGAGCGCGCCGAGGTCTACCGCCACCTGCCTGCCCATGCGCGGCGCCAATGGCTGCAGTCGGCCACCGTGACCCGCCCGCCGCTGCGCCGCCGCCTGCTGTGCGCCTGCCAGCGCAACTGGCACTGGCTGCGCGCCACCCTTCGTTCGAGCCAGGCCTGAGCCGCCAGGGAGGTCACCATGAAAAGCCTCAAGCACCTGTTCCAGGCGTTTCTGCGCAGCCGCCACGCCCTGGGGCTGTTCCGGCGCAATGCCCTGCCCTCGGGCACGGCCGTGCACCACTCGCGCTCGGTATCGCCGACCCTCACGCGCGAACTGCTGCGCGCCTCGCGCGATGACATTGCCGCCGTGCTGGCGCGCACGGGCTCCAGCGAGGACGGCCTGACCCGCGAGCAGGCCCGCGCCGCGCTCGCGCGTCTGGGCCCCAACGAGGTCGAGCACGAAAAGCCGCTGCCCGGCTGGCTGCACCTGTGGTACTGCTACCGCAATCCCTTCAACCTGCTGCTGACGCTGCTGGCCGTGGTCTCCTACGCCACGGAGGACATGAAGGCCACGGTCGTCATCGCCTCCATGGTGCTGCTGTCCACGCTGCTGCGCTTTGTGCAGGAAGGCCGCTCCAACCGCGCCGCCGCACGACTCAAGGCCATGGTCAGCAGCACGGCCACGGTGCTGCGCCGCAATGGCGGCCCCACGGCGCCGGCAGATGCCGACTCCGCAGACGCCCCGCACAGCGGCTTCGGCCAGCAGGCGCGCCGCTACGAGGTGCCGCTGCGCGAGGTCGTGCCCGGCGATTTCGTGGTGCTGTCGGCCGGGGACATGATTCCTGCCGACTGCCGCGTGCTCAGCGCCAAGGACCTGTTCGTGAGCCAGTCCGCCATGACCGGCGAATCCCTGCCCGTGGAAAAGCGCGCCGACGCCAGTGGATCGAATGGCACCGGCGTGCTGGATGCCAGCAACCTGCTGTTCATGGGCACCAACGTGGTCTCGGGCACCGCGCTGGCCGTGGTGCTGGCCACGGGCAACCGCAGCTATTTCGGCACCATTGCCACGCGGGTGACCTCCAACGACCGCGCGCCCACGGCCTTCGAGACCGGGGTCAACAGCGTCAGCTGGCTGCTGATCCGCTTTGCGGCCGTGATGGTGCCCGTGGTGCTGTTCATCAACGGCTACACCAAGGGCGACTGGGCCGAGGCCTTCCTGTTCGCGCTGTCCGTGGCCGTGGGCCTGACGCCCGAGATGCTGCCCATGATCGTGACCTCGACCCTGGCCAAGGGCGCCGTGGTGCTGTCGCGCCGCAAGGTCGTGGTCAAGCGGCTGGACGCCATCCAGAACTTCGGCGCCATGGACGTGCTGTGCACCGACAAGACCGGCACGCTGACCCAGGACCGCATCGTGCTGGAGCGCCACACCGACGCCTTCGGCCAGCCCTGCGACGAGACGCTGCGCTTCGCCTACCTCAACAGCCACTACCAGACGGGCCTGAAGAACCTGCTCGACCATGCCGTGCTCGAGCATGTGGAGCTGCACACCCAGATGCGCGTGGCCGAGGACTACCGCAAGGTCGATGAGATCCCCTTCGACTTCGAGCGCCGCCGCATGTCCGTGGTGGTGGCCGAGCGCAACCACCACCACGAGCTGATCTGCAAGGGCGCGGTTGAGGAGATCCTGGGCACCTGCACCCGGCTGCGCGAAGGCGACGGCACGCGCCCGCTGGACGAGGAGCAACTGGCCCGCGTGCGCCGCGTGACGCGCGAGCTCAACCGCGAGGGCCTGCGCGTGGTCGCCGTGGCCATGAAGGAAGTGCCGCCGCACAAGAGCGACTACGGCGTGGCCGACGAGTCGGAGCTGACCCTGATCGGCTACATCGCCTTCCTGGACCCACCAAAGGAAACCACGGCCGAGGCGCTGGCCGCCCTGGCCGCGCACGGCGTGGCCGTCAAGCTGCTGACCGGCGACAACGAACTGGTGGCCGCCAAGGTCTGCCGCGATGTGGGGCTGCCCGCAGACCACATCATCCTGGGCACGCAGATCGAGCACATGAACGACGAGATGCTGCGCCAGACGGTGGAACGGCACCAGCTGTTCGCCCGGCTCACGCCGCTGCACAAGGAGCGCATCGTGCATGCGCTGCGCGCCAACGGCCACATCACCGGCTTCATGGGCGACGGCATCAACGACGCCCCGGCCCTGCGCGCGGCCGACATCGGCATCAGCGTGGACAGCGCCGTGGACATCGCCAAGGAAGCGGCCGACATCATCCTGCTGGAAAAAAGCCTGATGGTGCTGGAGCAGGGCGTGATCGAGGGCCGGCGCACCTTCAGCAACATGCTGAAGTACATCCGCATGACGGCCAGCTCCAACTTCGGCAACGTGTTCTCGGTAATGGTGGCCTCGGCCTTCATCCCCTTCCTGCCCATGCTGCCGCTGCACCTGCTGGTGCAGAACCTGCTGTACGACCTCTCGCAGATCGCCATCCCCTTCGACAACGTGGACGACGAACTGGTGCGCCAGCCGCTGCGCTGGAACCCGGCCGACCTGGGCCGCTTCATGGTGTTCTTCGGGCCCATCAGCTCGCTGTTCGACATCCTGACCTTCGCGCTGATGTGGTTCGTCTTCGCCGCCAACACGCCCGAGCAGCAGACGCTGTTCCAGTCGGGCTGGTTCGTCATCGGGCTGCTCACGCAGACGCTGATCGTGCACATGATCCGCACGCCCAGGATCCCCTTCCTGCAAAGCCGCCCTTCCTGGCCGCTGCTGCTGGCCACGGCGGCCGTGATGGCGGCCGGCATCTTCCTGCCGATGGGGCCGCTGGCCGGCTACTTCAAGCTGCAGGCGCTGCCGGCGGCCTACTTCCCGTGGATGATTGCCATATTGCTGGGCTACGCTTGCCTGGCCACGCTGCTCAAGCGCGTCTACATCCGCCGCTACGGCTGGCAGTGACGCACCCTTCAACCCATTCACCAGGAAAGCCCGGAACCCCATGCAGGCCCTGCAGAACCTCAACCCCGGCGCCATGCTGGACACCTTCGTCAGCCTGACCACGGCCTTCGTGTTCGGCGCCCTCATCGGCCTGGAGCGCCAGGTGCGCCAGCGCACGGCAGGGCTGCGCACCAACACCCTGGTCGCCGTGGGCGCGGCCGTCTTCGTGGACCTGGCCGTGCGCCTGGGCGGGGCCGAGGGCGCCACGCGCGTGGTGGCCTACGTGGTCTCGGGCGTGGGCTTCCTGGGCGCGGGCGCCATCATGAAGGAAGGGGCCAACATCACCGGGCTGAACACGGCGGCCACGCTGTGGGGCTCGGCCGCCGTGGGCGCCTGCGCGGGCGCCAGCCTGGTGGCCGAGGCGGGCCTGGCCACGCTGTTCGTGCTGGCCAGCAATACCTTGCTGCGCCCCGTGGTCAACCGCATCAACCGCCGCCCGGTGGATGACGAATCCACGGAATCGACCTACTACGTCTACGCCATCTGCCACCGAGGCGCCCAGGGCGATGTGCGCGAGCAGATGCTGGAGCTGCTGGAGAACGCCAGCTACCCCGTGCGCGGCGTGGAAACCCATGCCTTCGGCCCGCAGGACACGGAGATCGAGGCCATGCTCTACGCCACCTCGGTGGACTCCGACGAGCTGGACCGCGTGATCGCCGCCATCGAGGCCCTGCCCGGCGTTCTGCAGGCCTTCTGGAACGCCGGCACGGAGGAATGAGCCGGCAGGCCAGCTACGCTCAGGAAGCGTCGTCGCCCGGCACCGGCAACCCGAGATGGCGGTACGCCGCCTGGGTCGCCATGCGCCCGCGCGGCGTGCGCTGCAAAAAGCCCTGCTGGATCAGGTAGGGCTCGATCACGTCCTCGATGGTGCCCGCCTCCTCGCCGATGCTGGCCGCGATGTTGTCCAGGCCCACGGGGCCGCCGTCGAAGCGGTGCACCACGGCCTCCAGCAGCTTGCGGTCCATGATGTCGAAACCCTGGGGATCGACATCGAGCATGGCCAGCGCACGGTCGGCCAGCTCGCGCGTGATGCTGCCGTCGCCGCGCACATCGGCATAGTCGCGCACGCGGCGCAGCAGGCGGTTGGCAATGCGTGGCGTGCCGCGCGAGCGGCGCGCGATCTCGAAGGCGCCCTCGTCATCGATGGGCGCGTTCAACAGGCCTGCACTGCGCCGCACGATGCGCGCCAGCTCCTCGGCCGTATAGAACTCCAGCCGCGCCACGATGCCGAAGCGGTCGCGCAGCGGATTGGTCAGCATGCCCGCGCGCGTGGTCGCGCCCACCAGCGTGAACGGCTGCAGGTCCAGCTTGATGGAGCGCGCCGCCGGCCCCTCGCCGATCATGATGTCGATCTGGTAGTCCTCCAGAGCCGGATAGAGGATTTCCTCGACCACGGGCGACAGGCGGTGGATCTCGTCGATGAACAGCACATCGTTGGCTTCGAGGTTGGTCAGCAGCGCCGCCAGGTCCTTGGGCTTTTCCAGCACGGGGCCGCTGGTCTGGCGCAGGTTCACGCCCAGCTCGGCCGCGATGATGTGCGACAGCGTGGTCTTGCCCAGGCCCGGCGGGCCGAACAGCAGCACATGGTCCAGAGCCTCATTGCGCTTTCGGGCCGCGCCGATGAAGATCTCCAGCTGCTCGCGCGCCTTGGCCTGGCCCACGTACTCCTGCAGCAGCTTGGGGCGCAGGGCGCGCTCCATGGCCTCTTCCCCGCGCGAGACCGGCGCTGCCGAAATCATGCGCGGCTTGTCCGGTGCCTTGTCTGGCGGGAAGCCGCCCTGCCCGAAATCGTCGGTATGGATGCTCATGCGCCGCTCACTTGGCCAGCGCCTTCAGCGCCAGCTTGATGCCTTCGGTCACGCCCACGTCGGGCGGCAGCTTCTTGAGCGCGGCGGCCGCATCCTTGTCGGAATAGCCCAGCGCCATCAGCGCCTGCACGATGTCGTTCTGGTCGTTGTTCACGAACAGCGACTGCGCGCCCGTATCGGCGCCGATCTTGCCCTTGAGCTCCAGCAGCAGGCGCTCGGCCGTCTTCTTGCCGATGCCCGGCACCTTGACCAGGCGGCCCACCTCCTGCAGCGTCACGGCCTGCGCCAGGTCCTCCACGCTCATGCCGCTGAGCACCGACAGCGCCATGCGCGGGCCGATGCCAGTGATCTTGATCAGCTCGCGGAACGCCTGGCGCTCGCTGTGCGTGCCAAAGCCGTACAGAAGCTGCGCATCCTCGCGCACCACGAAGTGCGTCAGCAGGCTGACCTTGGCCCCACTGGCGGGCAGGTTGTAGAAGGTGCTCATGGGCACCTGCACCTCGTAGCCCACGCCGCCGCAGTCCACCAGCACCTCGGGCGGGTTTTTTTCCAGCAGCGTTCCTGTCAATTTGCCTATCATTGGTGTCCTTTGCCGCCCTGGGGGCGGCTTTTCATGCCCGTCCGCAACCGAACGCCGGCCCATTCACAGGGTATGGCACCACGCCCTCGCGCTGGCCGCCGCCCGGAATCTCTGGAATTATCCGCGTGATCCTGCGCCACACCTTCACACCCCACGACAACAACCGGTTGAGCCACGTCTGCGGCCCGGCCGACGCGCACCTGCGCACCATCGAGATCGCAATGGGCGTCAAGATCGCCCACCGCCACGAGCAATTCAAGATCGACGGCCCCAAGGCCAAGGCCAACGACGCCCTGGAGCTGCTGCAGGCCCTCTACGAGATGGCCGACGACCCCATCCTGGACGACTCCCTGCAACTGATGCTGGCCGGTGATACCGAACTCATCGAGCAGCCCCAGGACGCCATCCAGCTGTCCACGCGCCGCCCCGACCTGCGCGCGCGCACGGCCAACCAGTCGGCCTACCTGGAGAACATCGCCCGCCACGACATCACCTTCGGCATCGGCCCAGCCGGCACCGGCAAGACCTACCTGGCCGTGGCCTGCGCCGTGGACGCGCTGGAGCGCAGCGCCGTGCAGCGCATCGTGCTCACGCGCCCCGCAGTGGAGGCAGGCGAGCGCCTGGGCTTCCTGCCCGGCGACCTTACGCAGAAGGTCGACCCCTACCTGCGCCCGCTGTACGACGCGCTCTACGACCTCATGGGCTACGAGAAGGTGCAAAAGGCCTTCGAGCGCAATGTGCTGGAGATCGCGCCGCTGGCCTTCATGCGCGGGCGCACGCTGAACAACGCCTTCGTCATCCTGGACGAGGCGCAGAACACCACGCCCGAGCAGATGAAGATGTTCCTCACGCGCATAGGCTTCGGCGCCCGCGCCGTGGTCACGGGCGACGTCAGCCAGATCGACCTGCCCAAGGGCGCCCTGAGCGGCCTGATCGATGCCGAGCGCGTCTTGAAGCGCGTCAAGGGCATCGCCATCAACCACTTCACCAGCGCCGACGTGGTGCGCCACCCGCTGGTGGCCCGCATCGTGGACGCCTACGACGCACGCGGCCAGGCCCCGGCACGCCGTGCCGCACCGCGCCTTGCAGCGCATTGATCCCGACAGCCACAGCAGACGCCCGCCCACGGGCGCTCCAAAGCACACGCCCAAGCTCACGCCCACGCCTCCTCCCATGTCCCTGAACCAACTGCAACTGTCCCTGCAATTCGCGCGCTTTGCCGAGGCGCCCGTCCACCGCGCCGTGCTGTCCCGCAGCAAGGTCACGCGCTGGATACGCCATGCCCTGGCCGTCGATGCCGAAATCACCGTGCGCATCGTCGACGCCGAGGAAGGCCAGCAGCTCAACCGCGAATACCGCCAGAAGGACTACGCCACCAACGTCCTGACCTTCGACTACCAGCAGGAGCCCACGGCCATGGCCGACCTGGTGCTGTGCGCCCCCGTGGTCGAGCGCGAGGCGCGCGAGCAGAACAAGACGCTGGAGGAGCACTACGCCCACCTGCTGGTGCATGGCACGCTGCATGCCCAGGGCTGGGACCATGAAACCAGCGAGCAGGACGCCGAGGAAATGGAAGCCTACGAGACCGAGATCATGGTCGAGCTGGGCTTTGCCGACCCCTACGCCAAGTAGGCGGCACCAGGGCCCGCGCGGGCCTCAGCGCGCCGTATCGATGACGATCCGGCCGCGCACCTGGCCGGCAAGCAGCCTGGGCGCCAGCGCAACCGCATCGGCCAGGCCCGCCTCTTCGGTATTGCGCTCCAGCACCTCGCGCGGCAGTTCGGCAGCCAGCCGCGCCCAGGCCTGCTCGCGCCGCGCCTGCGGCGCATAGACGCTGTCGATGCCCAGCAGCGACACGCCGCGCAGGATGAACGGTGCCACGGAAGCCGGCAGGTCCAGCCCCTGGGCCAGTCCGCAGGCCGCCACGCAGCCGCCGTAGCGCAGGCTGGCGCACACATTGGCCAGCGTATGGCTGCCCACGCTGTCCACGGCCGCCGCCCAGACCTCCTTTTGCAGCGGCTTGCCGGGCGCATCCAGGCTGCTGCGCTCCACGATCCGCGACGCGCCCAGCGCCTTCAGGTGCTCGGCCTGTTCGGGCCGCCCGGTGCCGGCGTGCACCTCGAAACCCAGGCGCGACAGCAGGGCCACGGCAATGCTGCCCACGCCGCCATTGGCCCCCGTCACCAGCACCGGGCCGCTGGAGGGCGTGATGCCATGCGCCTGCAGCGCCATCACGCACAGCATGGCCGTATAGCCGGCCGTGCCTATGGCCATGGCATCCCGTGCGCTGAAGGCCTCGGGCCGGCGGATCAGCCAGTCGCCGTTCACGCGCGCCTGCTGGGCGAGCCCGCCCCAGTGGGTCTCGCCCACGCCCCAGCCGTTGAGCAGCACGGCATCGCCGGGCTGGAAACGCGCGTCCTCGCTGTCCAGCACCGTGCCGGCCAGGTCGATGCCCGGCACCATGGGGAACTGGCGCACCACGGGAGAGCGCCCCGTGATGGCCAGTGCATCCTTGTAGTTGAGCGTGGAATGCGAGACGGCCACGCGCACCGCGCCGGCGGGCAGGCTGGCTTCGTCCAGCTCCACACACTCGGCACGGGTTTCACGCGGTACGGGTTGGGTCAGCAGCAAGGCTTTGAACATGGGGTCTCCAGCAAGGCAGTGGCAAAGGAATCCAAAGGCAATCAGGACTGCGGCGCGCCCAGCACGCCGCTGCGGCACAGGCGGGCGATGGCCTCGTCCGCCATCCCCAGCTCACGCAGCAGCGCGAGATTGCCATCGCCCAGGACGGGGGCCGGCGCACCCGGCAGGGGCTCGGCATCCATCCACCGGAACCCCAGCCCCGGAGTGTCCACCGCAGCGCCGCCGGCGCCATAGCTCACAGGTGACACGGTGCCGGCAGCGCGGGCCTCGCCCAGGAATTCACCCAGGCGCCGCACCCTTGCCGCAGGCACGCCCACGGCGTTGAGCCGGGCTTCCATGTCCCGAGCACTGCGTGCGGCAAAGGCCTCGGCCAGACATGCCTGCAGCCGCTGCAGCGCGGACACATCGCGCGCGGCAACAAAGCCGCCCTCGGGCGCATTGAAAGCATCGAGGTCCAGCAGCGTGGCGTCCTCGCACAGCGCATCGAGCCCCAGCACGCTGGCGAGCCTGCGAAACTGCTGCGGCGTGTTGGCGGCCGTGGACAGCCAGCCGTCGGCGCACCGGTAGGTGTCGGCCGCCGGGCTGCCCGTATAGCCCCGGTTGCCCACGCGCCGCGGCTCCACGCCATGGGTGAGATAGGTACAGGCATGCGGGTACATCAGCATCAGCGAGGCCTGCAGCATGGAGGCATCGATGTGCTGGCTGCGCCGCTCGCCAGGCGCCCAGGCGTTGCGCTGGTGCAGGGCCGCCGTGACCGACAGCGCCCCCAGCATGCCCACCGCCACGTCGATCACGGGAAAGCCCACCTTCACGGGCGGCGCTTCCTCGTCGCCCCCCGCCATCATCATCATGCCCGTGAGCGCCTGCACCACATGGTCATAGGCGCCCCGCCCGGCCCACTCGCCCTGCTGGCCAAAGCCCGAGATGGAGCAATACACCACGTCGGGACGCGCCGCCCGGATGTCCTCGTAGCCCAGCCCGTGGCGCGCCACCACGCCGGGGCGGAAGTTCTCGATGAACACATCTGCCGTGCGCGCCAGGGCACGCACGATGTCCGCACCCTCGGGCTGGCGGATGTCCACCGCCAGCGAACGCTTTCCCGCATTGAGCGCCACGAAGCCCGAAGGCATGCCGCCCCCGGGCTCGCCGGGCGCCCGGCTGTTGCGCATGACCTCGCCACGCGTGGGCTCGACCTTGATGACCTCGGCCCCGAGCTGGGCCAGGTAGTGCGAGGCCAGCGGCCCCGCGATCACATGCGACATGTCGATGACGCGCACTCCTTGCAGCGGCTTGTCCATACCCGTCTTGCCTTTCCCTGGTTCAACTGTTGGCGGTTATGCCGGCCAGCTCGATGATGGCGGCCCACTTGCGGTTCTCGCTGCGCACGAAATCGGCGAAGGCCTGCGGCGAAGCGCTGGCCGTGGCCTCGTTGCCGACAGCCTCGAACGAGGCGCGCAGCGCTGGCTGGGCGGCGGCCTGGCGCACGGCGGCGTGCAGGCGCTCGACCACGGCAGGAGGCGTCCTGGCCGGAGCCCACAGCCCGAACCAGGACTCCTGCACTGCCAGCTCGCTGCCCAGCACCTCCTGCAGCGTGGGCACCTCGGGCAGCTGCGCCAAGCGCTTGCGGCTGGTCACCGCCAGGGCCCGCAGCTTGCCGCCCTGCACCTGGGGGATGCCGGTGCCCGCCACCGGAAACGCATACTGCGTATCCCCGCGGATCAGCGATGCCGCAATCTCCACCGATCCCTTGAGCGGTATGTGCGTGACCTGCAGGCCCGCCAGCGAGGCCAGCGTGGCGCCCGCCAGATGGGCCGAAGTGCCTATGCCGCCCGAGCCGTAGTTGGCCTGCGCCGGCTGGGCCTTCAGCCCCGCGATCAGCTCCCGGGCCGTGCGCCAGGGCGCATCGGCACGCACCACCAGCACCGTGGGCGACGAGGCCAGGTTGCTGACGGGCGTGAAGTCGCCGATGGGGTCGAAGCGCAGGCCCGGTTGCAGCAGCTTCTGGATCAGGTGGGTGTTGGAGCCCATGAGGCAGGTGTAGCCATCGGCGGGCTGCTGCGCCACATACTGCGCGGCCAGCACGCCGGCCGCACCCACCTTGTTCTCGATCACGATGGACTGCCCCAGGATCTCCCCCAGCACCGGGCCGGCCTGGCGCAACTGCACATCAGGCCCCCCGCCCGCCGCATACGGGGAAATCACCCGCACCGGCCGGCTCGGAAAATCGCTGGCCCGCACCAGCGGAAGCGCGGCAGCCGCCAGGCTGCCTGCCAGAAAGACGCGTCTGTCCATGGTCCTGTCTCCTTGTCGCTTGTCGTCGTGGGGTCACGATAGAACGGCAGGCCCATTTCCAATAGTGATATGTTTGGATAGATGGCAAACCTCCGGTAATCACTCCACCCCCGGGAACATGCACGACTTCGACCCGCAACGCCTGCTGTCGCGGCTGCGCTTCAAGCACCTGCAGCTCCTGCTGGCCCTGCACCAGGGAGGCAGCCTGCGCGCCGCCGCCGGCCTCATGCATTTGACCCAGCCCGCGCTGAGCAAGGCCCTGGGCGAAATCGAGGCGGCCTTCGGCGTGGCGCTGTTCCTGCGCAATGCGCGCGGGCTCGAACCCACGGCCCAGGGCGAGATCGCCATCCGCGGCGCGGCCATGCTGCTGGCCGAGCTGCGCCATCTGGGCAGCGAGACCGCCCAGCAACCCGCCATCACCTTGCTGCGCATAGGCACCCCGCCCTTCGTGGCACAGGGCTACCTGCCCGGCGTACTGGCGGACCTGGCCGCACAGCAGCCCCATGTGCGTGTACAGCTCAAGGAAGAACGCGTGCCTTTGCTTGTGCAATGCCTGCTGGACGGCGAGCTCGACGCCCTCATCACCAGCTACCCCACCGAACTGCCTGAGGCTGCAGGCCAGCCGCTGCGCTACGAAAAACTGTTCGACACCGGCTTCACCGTCATCGCCCCGCCGGACCACCCTGCAGGCCACGCGCGCAGCAACCGCTGGGAGGAACTGGCGCGCCAGCGATGGATCCTGCCCACGCGCAGCTCCATGCTGCGCCGCATGATGGAAGAGGTGTTCCGCCGCGAAGGCGTGATCGCGCCCACGCCCGTCATCGAATCCACCAGCCCCTTCACCAACCTGCAACTGGTCCGGGCCGGCCTGGGGCTCAGCGCCGTGCCCGACTCCACGCTGCAGGCCTCGCCCCGGTCGCTGGGGGTGCGCAGGGTGCATGTCACACCCGCCATCTCCATGGGCCCCGTGGCGCTGATCTACCGCAGCGCCGTCGCCAACCCACGCGTCGCCCTGCTGCGCGCCACGCTGGGCCTGCCCGGCCCGGTGGTGGAGCCGCCCTAGTCGCCAGGCGGCCACCACGCCGGCGCGATCCTGTCCTTTTGCGCAAAGCAGCCCTGACCCGGTCGGCATGCCGGTGCGACAGCCCGCCCGATGGTCCGGCACTAAGATCGGCCTCGACCTATAACACCGGCCTGGCCGCGCAAGGCCACGGCGGCCTGCCGATGCCCGGCCCCAGGAGGAGACAACACCCATGTGGGACATCGCACTGCTCATGAGCGCCGCCTTCGTGGCCGGCGCGCTCAATGCCGTTGCCGGAGGCGGCAGCTTCCTCACCCTGCCCGCCCTGGTCTTCACCGGCGTGCCGCCCGTGGCCGCCAACGCCACCGGCACCGTCGCCCTGCTGCCCGGCTACATGGCCGGTGCCTGGGGCTTTCGCCAGGACATGGAGCCGCCGCCCGGCCTGGGCATGCGCGGCGTCATCGTGCTGTCGCTCATCGGCGGCTCGCTGGGCGCGGCCCTGCTGCTGGTCACGCCCGACCACCTGTTCCGCAAGGTCGTCCCCTGGCTGCTGCTGGCCGCCACCGCCATGTTCGCCTTCGCGCCCCAGCTCAGGCGCATGGCATCACGCGGCAGCGCCGAGCATGCCGCCCATGCATCGCCCCTGAAGGCCGGCGCCGGCATGCTGGCCGTGGCCATCTACGGCGGCTACTTCAACGGCGGCCTGGGCATCCTGCTGCTGGCCCTGTTCGGCCTGCTGGGCCAGACCAGGCTGCATGCCATGAACGGCATGAAGAACCTGGTCTCCGCCCTGCTCACGGCCATTGCCGTCGCCATCTATGCGGCCGGCGGCGTCGTGCAGTGGGAGCAGGCCCTGGTCATGATGATTGCCGCCACCGCAGGCGGCTACGGCGGCGCCCGCCTGGCGCGCCGCATCCCGCCCGAATGGCTGCGCGCGGGCATCGTGCTGACGGGGCTGGTGATGGCGGGGGTGTTTTTCTGGAGGCAGTGAGGCGGGGCTTTTGAAGAAGGGCCGCTGCTCAGGCCTTCCTTGGCCGCTGCCTATTCTTTGGCGGCTGTGCATCCACCGGTGCTGTCTCAGCAGACACCAAAGGCACTGCACGCAGGCTTTCAGCAACCCTGCGTGCAACGTCCTCTTTCCATGACTCGTCCTGGGTCAGCGTCAAAACGGCCACATCCGCAAGCGACGCCGCCATCGCGGACCGAACGGCCACATCATGTCCAAAGTCTGCTTTGGCGCCGGTTGCGTCAAGGCTGCTCTCCAGCCTCGCAATGATTTCTGCGTTCACGCTGCGATTGTTGTTCTTGGCAACGAGGGTGAGCTTTTCACGCAGCTCCACAGGCATACGCAACGGGTAGGACGGCACTTGCTTGTCAGTCATCCGCCAGATTCTGGACATCAGAAAGATTCATGACAAAGAATCTATTTGACATCAAACAATCACAGATATCTAATAGATTCAGAGTGGCTCGCCACGCACCAATACCGAATCGCGAGGAGTTAACGACATGGATGCCGCGTCCAAGCAGTCGCACCCAGTAGACACCGCTGCCTGGCCCACCATGCAGCAAATGATCGCCCTGTCCATTGCCCGCGCAGAGATGGGGCTGGTTGCCCTGATCGAAACACGCTGTGCCGACATGGACTGGCATGACGCGGATGTCGAGGTGGACCTGGCTGCAGACCTGGCGCTGAATCACATCCGGCAAATTCGGCACAAGGTATTCGAGGACGCCAGCGAATTCGACAACGAGTGGTACCTCGCCCGCGCAGTCATCGCCCTGGCCGCCCAGGCCTTCAATCGTCCACATAGTCTCTACGCCCGGCGCCTGAAACTGCTCTTGCAACTGTTTGATGAAGCACCGTCCTTTGTGGAATACGCGGAGCATGGTCCGGAAGGTTGAGGGCAGGCAGGCCTGTGCCGCATCCAGGGCAGTCGGCTTTCATGTGTCGAATGACTGGGCGGAAGTGGACGAAAAAAAGCGCCTTGCTTTCACAAGGCGCTTTCGCATTTCAATAGCCGGAGAGTGTCACTGCATCTGCTTCAGATTCCCGATGCGCACCAGCATTTCCGTGAACATCTGCATGTCGGCGCGCAGGTCCGGCAGTTCCTTGTATTCGAGCGCGTTGTGCGCCGTGTACTTCTTGCCGGGCATGGCGGGGCCGAAGTTGATGGCGTTGGGCATGAGCTTGGCCGTGGTGCTGCCGGCCGTGGGCACGGGTTTGGCGTCCAGGCCCGTGGTGTCGCCGAAGATGTTGAGCAGGGTGGACAGCCAGGCGCCCTTGGGGTCGCGCGCCATCCAGTTGCCCTGGGTGTATTGCAGGGTCAGGGGGACCTTGGCGGCCGCGCTCCAGCGGGTGATGCGTTGCTCGACTTCGGTGCGCAGTTGCTCGGGCGTCTTGCCGCGCGGCATGCGCACGTTGGTGGTGACTTCCAGCTTGCCGTCTGCCGCCTTGATGAGGTTGGGCGACAGGGTCAGCGGGCCCATGAAGTCGTCGGCATAGGCAACGCCCAGCTGCTTGCCGAAGTAGTCGAGGCCGAAGGCGCCGTTGATGTAGCGCAGGGCGTTGCTGTAGGCATTGGGCTGGACCAGGGCCACGCCATCGGTGGGCATGAGCACCTGTTGCAGGAACAGCGTCAAGCGCGGCACGGGGTTGACGCCTTCCTCAGGGCGCGAGCCGTGGGCCGAGGTGCCCGTGACCTTGACGGTGGCTGCGGTGCCGCTGCGCTGGATGTCGATGGTGAACGGCCCACCCTGCCCTGCATAGCTGGTGGTGAAGTCACCCTTGGCCGCCTGCAGGCGCGCGGCGATGGCTTCGATGGCGGCTTCGTCGCCGGCCGTGATGGTGGCGGTGGCAGTCTGCGCAATGGCGTTGGCCGAGGCGGCGCCGGCCATGGCGGTGATGGCGGGCTGGGCGGGGTCGGCCTTCACTTCGTCGAATACGGCCTTGAGCGCGCCCGAGCCCTTTTCCGCGACGACGGCCGGGTACTTGCTGTCCAGCACGATGTTGTAGGCAGGCAGCGTGGTCTTGCCCTGGTAGTACTTCATGGCGTCGCCGCCGGTTTCCTCGGTGGTCTCGATCATGAGGCGTATGCCGCGCGACAGGGGCAGGCCGCTGTCCTTGACGGCCTTCATGGCGAACAGCACGGTGGCGATGGAGCCCTTGTCGTCGATGGTGCCGCGCCCGTAGAGCTTGTCGCCCACGCGCGTGACCTTGAAGGGGTCGATGGCCTGGCCATCCAGCACCCATTCGGCAGGGACGACGGGCACGACGTCTGCATGGGTGAGGATGCCGAATTCATCGGCACCCGCGTTCGAGGCGCTCGCGGTGTTCGCAGGCAGGGTGACCTCGAAGATGCGGTTGTCCACGTTGCGGTACTGCAGGCCGAAGTCCCTGGCCATCTGCTGTACCAGTTCGCCGAAAGCCAGGATGGCCGGGCTTTCATGGGGCGGCACCTTGGCATCGCGCACGGTGGGCAGGGCGACCATGCGCTCGATGCTGGCCAGCACAGCCTGCTCCTGCGTGAGACGTGTGTACAGGCCCAGCAGGCGGGCGATGTGGTTGAGGTCATCCCCCGCAAGCGCGGCGCCTGCGGCATGGTGCTGCACGGCCTGGGCGATGGCAGGCTGCGCGGCTGCGACCTGCTTCAGGAAGCTGGCGAAGTCGGTGGGTGCCGGCTGGGCCTGGGCCAGCGCGTCCAGCGCGGGCTTCCTGAGGGTGTCGGCGCCGGCCGCGCCGCTCCACGCCAGGGCCATGCTCATGGCAAGGGCCAGGGTGGAGGCTTTGAACGGATGGTTCTTCATGGTCGTCGGTCTGTCGATGAATGCTGAGGCCGCAAGAATACGGGCTTTGCAGCCCTTTTCCGGCCAGGACGTGCTCGCAGATCGCGCCAGAATCCGCCCCAGAACAGCAGGTCTGCAGCAGGTCTGCGGCAGCTAAGCGGCTGCGGCTGGGGGGATCGACAGCGGAATGGTCACGGGCCCGTCGTTGAGCAGGTGCACCTGCATGTCGGCGCCGAAGCGGCCCGTGGCCACGTCGGGATGCAGGGCGCGCGCCCGCTGGACGATGTAGTCGTACAGGCGCTCGCCCTCGGCCGGTGGCGCCGCGCGCGTGAAGCTGGGGCGGTTGCCGCCGCCGGTGTCGGCCGCCAGCGTGAACTGGCTGACGATGAGCAGGCCCCCGCAGGCGCCCTGCCCGTCCAGGTCCTGCACGCTGCGATTCATCTTGCCCGCGTCGTCGGCAAAGATGCGCAGCTTGAGCATCTTGGCCAGCAGCTTGTCGGCCTCGGCCTCGGTGTCGCCGCGCTCTGCGCAGACCAGGGCCAGCAGGCCGGGGCCTATGCTGCCGGCGACCTGGCCGTCGATTTCCACGCGCGCCTGTTTCACGCGCTGCAGGATGCTGATCATTGTTCGGGGTTCGGGTTCTTGTCGGTGGATGGGGAAGGAGTGTCCGCCTGGCCTGCCGCCTCGATAGCGGCTTCCATGGCGGTCTGCATGCCCAGGGGCAGCAGCTCGATGCGCGCATACAGGCCGGGCACGGCCTGCAGCAGTTCGGCCTCGATCTCGGTGCGCAGCCGCGCGGCGCGGGCCACGCTCCAGTCACCGGGCACATGCATGTGCAGATCGGCAAAGCTGCGCTCGCCAGCGCGCCGGCTGGAGATGTTGTCGAAGACCACGCCATGCTCGCGGTGCGCATGGCGGTCCAGCACGGTGTCGATGCGCAGGCGCTCGGGCGCGTCCAGCGCCTGGTCCATCAGGCCCTGGGACGACTGCCAGACCAGTTGCGCGCCCTGCACGCAGATGTTGATCGCAACCCCTATGGCCACGGCCGCGTCCAGCCACAGCCAGCCTGTGAGCGCTGCGCCCATCAGGCCGATGACGACGCCGGCCGAGGTCCAGACATCGGTGAGCAGGTGGCGGGCATCCCCCTCCAGCGCCATGGAGCGGTGCTGGCGCGCCGAGCGCAGCATGGCCACGGCCAGCAGCCCATTGAGGGCGGAGCTGACCACGGACAGCGCCAGGCCCCAGCCCAATTGCTCCAGCGGCTGCGGGTTCCACAGCCGCGCCAGCGCCGCCCAGGCGATGGCCAGGCTGGCGCCGATGACCAGGATGCCCTCGAAGCCCGCAGAGAAGTACTCGGCCTTGTGGTGCCCATAGGGATGGTCGGTGTCCGCCGGCCGCTTGGCGATGGTGACCATGGTCAGCGCGAACACGGCACCGGCCAGGTTGACGAAGGATTCGAGCGCGTCCGACAGCAGGCCCACCGAACCCGTGAGCCACCAGGCCAGGGTCTTGAGCACGATGGTCAGCAGCGCCACGACCACCGAGATGCGCAGCAGGCTGTGCGGCGCCATCCAGTCGGGTGCGTTGGCGGTAGGTGGAGTGGACTCGGCCATGCTGCGCTGCGATAGGTGGGGGTGCTGCGGATTAGACCACTGCCTGCGCGGGCCGCATGCCAGAATCCGCGCCATGAATGGATGGCAGCGATCAGCGGGGTGGGTGCTGGCCTGGGCCGTGGCCGCAGGCTGCGGCGCGGCCTGGCTGGCGCACGCTCGCCTGCAGTCGCTGCGCGAGGTCTTCGATACCGATGCCCGCATTGCCCACCGGCTGCTGAGCCAGCGCATGGTGCAGCACGATGCCATCCTGGGCACGCTGGCGCTGCTGCAGCCGCGCCAGCCCGCGCCCGACCAGGCCTCGTGGAAGCAGTTGCCGCGCCTGTATCCGCAGGTGCTGGATGTGGCGCGCCGCTCGGCCGCCGCAGGCGAGTCCTGGCCCGCGCCCTGGCCGCACGGCATGGCCGAGGCCGAGCGCCGCTCCCAGGCCAGCGGCCATGCCGAACTGGCCCTGGCCGATCTGGCCCGGGGCCGCCTGTACCTGGTGCAGGCCGGGCTGCCGGCCAGCTATGCATTGCTGCTGGACCTGCGCGCCACCATCCCCGCCGACGAATGGCCCATGCCACCGGCCACCAGCCCGGTGCGCGCCTGGCTGGCCCTGGGCGGGCAGGAATTCCTGATCCAGCCCGGCAGCAGCAGCTCGCCAGGCTGGAACACATGGTCCTGGGAGGTGAGCAAGACCCTGGCCTCACCCAGCCAGCCGCTGGTGCTGTACCTGCGCCAGCCGCTGGACGCCTCGGTGCTGCCCTGGACGGCCATGCTGGGCTGGGCCCTGGGCTGTGCGCTGGCCGTGGCCGCGCTGCGCACCCTGCTGCGCCAGCGCGTGGCCCGCCGCCGCGCCGAGCAATTGCTGCAGCTGGGCCAGGTGGCGCGGCTCAATACGCTGGGCGAACTGGCCGCAGGCATGGCGCATGAGCTGAACCAGCCGCTGACGGCCGTGCTGTCCAACAGCCAGGCCGCGCGCCGCCTGCTGGCCGAGGACCCGCCCGAGATGGACGCCGCCCGCCAGGCCATGACGCAGGCGGCCGAGCAGGCCAAGCGTGCGTCCGCCGTGGTAGGCCGGCTGCGCCGCCTGGTGGAGCAACCGGGGCTTGCGCCCCAGGCCGAGCCGCTGGATCTGAACCAGGCCGTTGCCGAAGCGCTTTATCTGCTGGAGCCCGAGCTGCGGCGCCGCCAGGTCCAGGTCAAGGTGCAGATGAAAGTGCAGGCCGCCGATCTGCCCGCCGCCCAGGCCGACCCCGTGGCCGTGCAGCAGATACTGCACAACCTGCTGGTCAATGCGCTGCAGGCCATGCACGAGCAGCCGCCCGCAACACGCCATCTGCGGGTGGAACTGGAACGACGCGACACCCGCCTGCTGGTGGCGGTGCAGGACAGCGGACCCGGCGTGGCGCCCGAGATGCGCCAGCGCCTGTTCACCCCGTTTGCCACGGGCCGCGCCCAGGGGCTGGGCCTGGGCCTGACGTTGAGCCAGAGCCTGGCCGAATCCATGGGCGGCAGCCTGGAGCTGGCCGCCTCGGGACCGGGCAGCGGAGCCCGCTTCGAGCTGCTGCTGCCTGCGGCGTGCGCCAGTGCATGCGCCAATGCATCCACGGCACGCGCCGCCCCCACCGCATCCACACCACCACCACCACCACCACCGAACCCATGACCGCCGCGCCTGCCCAAGACCTGTCCCCGCTGATCCATCTGGTCGATGACGACGAGGCCGTGCGCGACAGCCTGGCCCTGCTGATCGGCACCGTGGGCCTGCGTGTGCAGTGCTGGGCCGATCCGCTGGCCTTTCTCGAAGGGCTGGACCGCCAGGGCATAGGCGCCATCGTGATGGACGTGCGCATGCCCGGCATCGGCGGACTGGCCCTGCTGGGCCGGCTGGTGGAGCAGGGCGTGGACCAGCCCGTGATCATGCTCACCGGCCATGGCACGGTGGACATGTGCCGGCGCGCCTTCAAGGCCGGCGCGGCCGAGTTCCTGGAAAAGCCCGTGGACGACGAAGTGCTGATCGATGCGCTGCAAGGCGCCGTGCGCCAGCATGTGCAGTCGCGCGAACGCCAGCAGGCCGACCGCGATGCGCAGCAGCGCTTCGCCCAGCTCTCGGCACGCGAGCGCGAGGTGCTGGCGCTGATCGTGCAGGGCCTGACCAACAAGGAGATAGGCCGCAGCCTGGAGCTGTCGCCGCGCACGGTGGAAACGCACCGGGCCAACCTCTTCGCCAAGCTGGAGGCGCCCAGCCTGGCCCAGCTCATACGCCGCTACGCCAGCCTGGCGGACACGGCGGCAGGCGCCTGAGGCGCCACCTCCTCGCCCAGCAGCGCGCCTGGCTTCTCCGTATTTCTACGCAGCGCCGCGCGTAACCGTCCGAATGGTGCGCGGCGGCGGCATTTTCTACAGTGCATGCATGCCGTCCGGGCGTGTGGCCCGGGCCGTACTGACCCCCAAGGAGAAGACCATGCAACGCCACGCCAACAAGCTTGCCACCCTCGCTGCCCTGACGCTGGGCCTGATCACCACCGCCGCCCAGGCCGAGGCCGTGCGCACGGAAAAGAACATGTCGCTGGAGCTGGCCAACCAGATCGCCGCACGCAGCGTGGCCGCCTGCGCCGCCGACGGCTATGCCGTCACCGCCACCGTGGTGGACCGTGCCGGCACCGTGCGCGCCGTGCAGCGCGCCGACAATGCCGGCCCCCACACGCTGGAGGCCAGCCGCCTGAAGGCCTACACGGCCGCATCAGCCAAGAACAGCACGCTGGCCATCATGGAAGGCGCGCAGAAGAACCCCGGCGCCGCCAACCTGGTGAACATTCCCGGCTACCTGCTGCTGGGCGGCGGCCTGCCGGTGAAGGTGGGCAACGAGGTGATCGGCGCCGTGGGCATCGGCGGCGCGCCCGGCGGCCACCTGGACGACAAGTGCGCCCAGGCTGCACTGGGCCAGGTGCAGGACCTGCTCAAGTAAAGAAGCCGCGCCGCACGTGATGCGGCGCTGCAAAAAAAAGACAGGCCGCCATGGCGGCCCCCGATGCCCGACAGCCGCACGCGCTCCCACGCGTCAGCGGCCGCTCACCCTCGCACAAGAGCGCTATCAAAATCTCGGCGATTCCGCTATAAATCCCCAGCGAGGGGGACGCATGCCAGAGAACATCGATGCGCAAGACACGGGGCCCGACGATGCGCTGTTGCGGCTGATAGCAGATACGGCTCCGGCCATGCTGGCCTACTTCGATGCGCGCACGCTGCGCTGCCGCTTCGCCAACATCAACTACGCACGCAATTTCGGATTGACGCCCGCCGAGGCGGTGGGCAAGACCGTGCGCGAGATCGTGGGCGAAGCCGTGTGGCAGCTCATCGCCGAGCATGTGGAGCGCGGCCTGCGCGGCGAACATGTGCGCTACGAGCGCGAGGTGCCCCAGCCGGATGGACCGCCTCGCCATATCGAATCGCTGCTGATGCCGCACTTCGAGCACGGGCAGCTGCAGGGCGCCGTGGTGCAGATCACCGACGTGAGCCACCACCACCATGTGGCGCAGAAGGTGCGCGACAGCGAAGAGCGCATGCGCAAGTTCACCGAGGTCACGACCGAGGCCATCGTCATGCACCGCGACGGCCTGATCATCGACGGCAACGAGGCCCTGTCCCGCCTGGCCGGCTACACGCTGGACGAGCTGACCGGCCGCCCCATCCTCGACTACATCTGCCCCGAATTCCGCCTCTACGCACTGCAGTACATGCGCAGCGGCCGCGAGGACCGCTTCGACGGCGCCATCCAGCACAAGGACGGCCACCGCATCCCCGTGGAGATCGAGGCCAAGACCATGCCGGCCGAGGGCGGGCCCTACCGCATCGTGCTGGTGCGCGACATCACGCTGCGCCAGCTGGCGCAGGAGCGCATGGACTTCCTGGCCCAGCACGACCAGCTCACCCAGCTGCCCAACCGCGTGCGCCTGATCCAGATGCTGCGCCAGGCGCTGTCGCTGGCTTCGGTCAAGCAGCGCACGCTGGCCGTGCTCCTCATCGACCTGGACCATTTCAAGACCATCAACGACTCGCTGGGCCACCAGGCCGGCGACCTGCTGCTGTGCGAGGTCGCCCAGCGCCTGCGCGGCAGCGTGCGCGCCCATGATCTGGTGGCGCGCGTGGGCGGCGACGAATTCGTGGTCGTGCTCACCGATGATCCCGATCCGCAGGAAACCGAGACACAGGCCAGCCACCTGCAGCGCATCATCGAGGCGCCCTGCGCCATCGATGGCACGCCGCTGGTGATCTCGCCGTGCATGGGCATCGCCATGTACCCCGGCGACGGGAAAAACGCCGAAGAGCTGCTCAACCGCGCCGAAAGCGCCATGCACATGGCCAAGGACAGCGGCCGCCGCAACCTGCAGTTCTATGCACCCGCCCAGGACGGCCAGGCCACCCAGGCCCAGATGCTGATGCAGGAGCAGCAGCTGCGCGGCGCGCTGGAGCGCGGCGAGTTCGAGCTGTACTACCAGCCCCAGACCTTCACGGCCGATGGCCGGCTGGCGGGCTTCGAGGCCCTGGTGCGCTGGCGCCACCCGCAGCGCGGCCTGGTGCTGCCCGGCGAGTTCATCGGCTTTGCCGAGGCGCGCGGCCTGATCTCGGCCATAGACCACTGGGTGCTGCGCGAGGCCTGCCGCCAGGCGCGCCAGTGGCAGGACGAGGGCCTGGCGCCGGTGCCGCTGTCCGTGAACCTCTCGGCGTTGGAATTCCGCCAGCGCGACATGGCGCGCGAGGTGGCACAGGTGCTGGAGGAAACGGGGCTGGAGGCGCGCTGGCTGCACATCGAGCTGACCGAGTCCACGCTGATGCACACCAGCGGGCAGGTGCAGGACACCTTGCAGGCGCTGCAGGCCCTGGGCGTGGGCCTGGCCATCGACGACTTCGGCACCGGCTACTCCTCCCTGGCCTACCTGCGCCGCCACCCGATCAACCAGCTCAAGATAGACCGCTCCTTCATCGCCGACGTCCCCGATAGCGAGGACGACACGGCCATCGTCACCGCCATCGTGCAGATGGGCCACAGCCTGCACCTGGACATCGTGGCGGAAGGCGTGGAAACACCTGCCCAATTGGCGCTTTTGCGCGAGCTGGGCTGCGGCATGATGCAGGGATACCTTGTGGCGCCGCCCCTGCCGGCCGAGAGGGCGCGCGCCTGGCAATTGCACAACAGTCATCCAGTCCAACGACAATAGCCCATGGTTTTGCTTCACAACCCCTCGCAGGCCTCCAGGGCCGCAGCCACCTTGCACACCGACCCCCAGCGGGCCCTGGAGCACGTACAGCAGATCTACCGGGAGCAGATAGAGCACCTTCGCTCGAACATGCAGCGCTTCGTCTCCGGCGAAACCCCGGCCGCTCCCGTCCACGCCTACTACCCCTTCGTTCGCATGCACACGAGCACCGTGGCGCGCGCCGACACGCAGCTGGCCTACGGCTTCGTCGAGGGCCCGGGCACGCACGAGGCCACGCTCACGCGGCCCGACCTGTTCTCGCGCTACTACGCCGAGCAGTTCCGCCTGCTGATAAAGAGCCACGGCGTGCCGCTGGAGGTGGGGCTGAGCGACAAGCCCATTCCCATCCACTTCTCGTTCGCCGAGAACGACCACATCGAGGGAACGCTCACGCGCGAGCGGCGCCAGCTGATGCGCGACGTGTTCGACCTGCCCGACCTCGAAGCCATGGACGACGGCATTGCCAACGGCACCTGGCGCCCGCATCCCGGCGAGGCCCTGCCGCTGTCCCTGTTCACCGCCCCGCGCGTGGACTACTCGCTGCACCGCCTGCGCCACTACACGGGCACCCAGCCCGAGTGGTTCCAGAACTTCGTGCTGTTCACCAACTACCAGTTCTACATCGACGAATTCATCCGCCTGGGCCACGCCGAGATGGCCCGGGAGGACAGCGAGTACGTGGCCTTCATCGAGCCCGGCAACGTGGTCACGCGCCGCACCGGCCTGCCGGCCCAGCCCAATGACGAGCTGGGCACGCCGCCGCCGCGCCTGCCGCAGATGCCGGCCTACCACCTGGTGCGCGCCGACCACAGCGGCATCACCATGGTCAACATCGGCGTGGGCCCGGCCAATGCCAAGACCATCACCGACCACATTGCCGTGCTGCGCCCGCACGCCTGGATGATGCTGGGCCACTGCGCGGGCCTGCGCAACAGCCAGCAGCTGGGCGACTACGTGCTGGCCCACGCCTATGTGCGCGAGGACCATGTGCTGGACGAAGAGCTGCCGCTGTGGGTGCCCATTCCCGCGCTGGCCGAAATCCAGCTGGCACTGCAGCAGGCCGTGGCCGACGTCACGCAGATGGACGGGCCCGACCTCAAGCGCATCATGCGCACCGGCACCGTGGCCAGCACCGACAACCGCAACTGGGAGCTGCTGCCCAACAACCTGCCCCAGCTGCGCTTCAGCCAGAGCCGCGCCGTGGCGCTGGACATGGAAAGCGCCACCATCGCGGCCAACGGATTCCGCTTCCGCGTGCCCTACGGCACGCTGCTGTGCGTCTCCGACAAGCCGCTGCACGGCGAGATCAAGCTGCCCGGCATGGCCAACCACTTCTACCGCGAGCGCGTGGACCAGCATCTGCGCATCGGCATGCGCGCCATCGACATCCTGCGCGAAGGCGGCACCCAGCGCCTGCACAGCCGCAAGCTGCGCAGCTTCGCGGAGGTGGCGTTCCAGTAGCGCCCCGCCGCCGGCCACCGCTTCTCACGGGCCACGCTTCGCACCGCCATCCAGGGACGCACATGCCATCCACGCTGCCTACCCTGGACTTTTTCTCCATGACCGCCGTCGTGGCCATCAACATGATGGCCATGTCGGCCGCCCTGCCGCTGGCCATGGGGCGGCGCGTCAGCGGTGCGGCGCGCCATGCGCAGCACTTCTTCCTGATGCAGGCCGTGGCCTGGACCCTCATCCTGATCGCCAGCCGCCTGCCCCACGGCCTGATGGGACGTGACCTGCTGTCGCTGGGCGCGGCGGCGTTGGCCGCCACCGCCCAGTGGCAGATGGCGCGCGCCCTGCGTGAATGGCTGGGGCCGCGCCCGATGCTGCTGGAACGCGGCCTGATCGCGCTGTGCGTGCTGGGGCCGCTGGGCTTTGCGCTGCTGCTGCCCCAGGCGGCCCTGCGCACCGGCTGGTTCAGCGCCGTCCATGGCCTGTGCCTGATGGCGCTGGCCGGCCTGTGCCTGGACCCACAGCGGCCCGTGGCGCGCAGCTGGCGCTACCTGATGTGCGGCGTGGCCGCCTTCATGGGGCTGATGCTGTTCGTGCGCAGCTACCTGGCCCTGGCCACGCCCTTCCTGCCCAGCTTCACCGCAGACAGCGGCGCCAACCAGATCTTCGCCCTGCTGACCACGCTGAGCAGCACGCTGCTCATGGTGGCCGTGCTCGTGGCCTGGCGCGACGAGACCAGCCAGCAACTGCGCGACCTGGCCTTGCAGGACATGCTCACCGGGCTGCCCAACCGCCGCGCCCTGCTGGAGCGCGCACCCGCCATGCTGGCCCATGCCCAGCGCCACCGCCAGGCCCTGGCCCTGGTGATGCTGGACCTGGACCACTTCAAGCATGTCAACGACGAGCACGGCCACGCCGTGGGCGACCAGACGCTGTGCCTGTTCGCCCGCCTGCTGCAGCAGCAGCTGCGCAGCGACGAAATCGCTGCGCGCTGGGGCGGCGAAGAGTTCTGCCTGCTGCTCTACACCACGGACGACGGCGTGGACACCCTGTGCACCCGCCTGCAGTCCGCGCTGCTGCAGGCCTCGCGCAAGGTGCTGGGCTTCGAAGTGCGCTTCAGCGCCGGCTGCGCCCACGCACCCCAGGCCTGGAACGGCCTGTGCCTGGAGCTGATGCTGGCCCCCGCAGACGCCGCCCTCTACGCCGCCAAGCGCCGCGGGCGCGACTGCTGGACGCAGGTGCGGCTGAGTCCGGTGACCGCGTCCGAGGAGCAGGGGCCGCAGCCGTCGGCCTCCATCCCGGAGCAGGCCATGGCGCACGGGCGCACGCCAGGCACCTAGAGGGATCCCCCGCGGATCATGTCCACCGCCTTCTCCGCGATCATCACCGTGGGCGCATTGGTGTTGCCGCTGACGATGCGCGGCATGACCGAGGCATCGACCACGCGCAGGCCCTTGATGCCGTAGACACGCAGCTGCGCATCGACCACATCCATGGGCCCCGGCCCCATGCGGCAGCTGCCCACGGGGTGGTAGATGGTGTCGGCATGGCTGCGAATGAAGGCCTCGATGCCTGCATCGTCCTGCGCGCCGGCCGAGGCCGGCATCTCGCGCCCGCCCAGGGCCGCCAGCGCCGGCTGGGCCAGGATCTCGTGGGCGCGGCGCACGCCGTTCACCATGCGCCGCAGGTCCTGCGCGTCGGAGAAAAAGGCCGGGTCCACCAGCGGCAGGGCCAGCGGGTCGGCACTGGCCAGGTGCAGGCTGCCCCGGCTGGCCGGCTGCAGCACGCAGACATGCAGCGAATAGCCATGGCCCCAGACCGTCTTGCGACCGTGGTCCACCAGCTTGGCGACGACGAAGTGCAGTTGCAGATCGGGCGCAGGCTCGCCAGGGCTGCTGCGGATGAAGCCGCCCGCCTCGGCAAAGTTGGTGGTCAGCATGCCGCGCCGCTGGCTGCGCCATTGGCCCACGGCGGCCAGCAATCTGCGCGCACCGCCCAGTGACAGGCCGAAGCTGTCGGTCAGCTGCGCGCCATCGACCACCAGCACCACATCCGGGTGGTCATGCAGATGGGCGCCCACGCCGGGCAGATGGTGGACCACATCGATTCCCAGCGAACGCAGGTGATCGCCCGGCCCCACGCCAGACAGCATCAGCAGCTGCGGCGACAGCAGTGCGCCGCCGCAAAGCAGCACCTCGCGCCGGCAGTGCAGTTGCTGCACCGTACCGCCCTGCAGGTACTCCACGCCCACGGCGCGCCGGCCCTCGAACAGAATGCGCAGCACCTGGGCACCCGTTTCCACGCGCAGATTGGGCCTGGCACGGTGCGGCGCCAGATAGGCCTTGGCGACGTGGTGGCGCTCGCCGTTGCGCTGGGTGACCTGGTACAGGCCCACACCCTCCTGCGCCTGGCCGTTGAAATCCGCGTTGTGCGCATGGCCGGCCTGCACGCCCGCCTGCACGAAGGCCCGCGACAGCGGGTTGGGATCGCGCAGGTCGGCCACGTTCAGCGGACCGCCCGCGCCATGCCAGGCATCGGCGCCACGTTCGTTGTGTTCGGCGCGCAGGAAATAGGGCAGCACCTCGCTCCAGCTCCAGCCCGGGTTGCCCTGGGCCGCCCAGTGGTCGTAGTCGGCCGGCTGGCCGCGCACATAGACCATGGCGTTGACCGCGCTGGAGCCGCCCAGCACCTTGCCGCGCGGCTGGTGGCCACGCCGCCCGCCCAGGCCCGGCTGCGGCACGGTGGACAGTCCCCAGCT
This sequence comes from Delftia sp. RIT313, assembly GCF_000632165.1. Classification (NCBI taxonomy): domain Bacteria; kingdom Pseudomonadati; phylum Pseudomonadota; class Betaproteobacteria; order Burkholderiales; family Comamonadaceae; genus Delftia; species Delftia sp. RIT313. Next base: position 71,252 of record NZ_JFYT01000112.1, read on the forward strand.
GTGGCGCCCGCCCTTGGCCATGGCGGCCATGCCCGCCGGACAGTGGATGAGCACGCTGGAGTCGGCCGGCCCGGCCTCCAGCAGCGCCACCTGCGTCTCGGCATCCTCGCTGAGCCGCCCGGCCAGCACCGAGCCCGCCGATCCCCCTCCGATCACGATGAAATCCAGCATGTCTCCCCTCCCCTGCGGTGTAGCCATCCACTGTTGCAGTCGCCTGCGCGGCGCCGCAAGCCGGGGCAAACCCGGTGGATGCTCCGAATCCCGCTACGATCGCCGGATCGCATTCACGTTCGCATTCACTTTGTTCGTTTCAGGAGACTGACAGTCATGGCAATTCAAACCGTAGGCATCATCGGCGCAGGCACCATGGGCAACGGCATCGCGCAGGCCTGCGCGGTATCGGGCATCGACGTGGTCATGGTGGACATCTCGGAGGCCGCCGTCCAAAAGGGCGTGGCCACCGTCTCGGGCAGCCTGGACCGCCTGATCAAGAAGGAAAAGCTGACCGAGGCAGAGAAGACCGCCGCCCTGGCCCGCATCAAGACATCGACCGACTACGCGGCCCTGAAGGGCGCGCAACTGGTCATCGAGGCCGCCACCGAGAACTACGAGCTCAAGGTCAAGATCCTCAAGCAGCTGGACGCGCTGCTGGATGCCGACGTCATCGTCGCCACCAACACCTCGTCCATCTCCATCACCCAGCTGGCCGCCGTGACGGGCCGTGCCGACAAGTTCATCGGCATGCACTTCTTCAACCCCGTGCCCATGATGGCGCTGGTGGAGATCATCGTCGGCCTGCAGACCAGCGACGAGACGCACGCCACGGTCAAGGAACTGTCCGAGCGCCTGGGCAAGAGCCCTATCACCGTGAAGAACGCGCCCGGCTTCGTGGTCAACCGCATCCTGGTGCCCATGATCAACGAGGCCTTCTTCGTGCTGGCCGAAGGCCTGGCATCGGCCGAGGACATCGACGCCGGCATGAAGCTGGGCTGCAACCAGCCCATCGGCCCGCTGGCCCTGGCCGACATGATCGGCCTGGACGTGTGCCTGGCCGTGATGGACGTCTACCTCAAGGAATTCGGCGACAGCAAGTACCGCGCCTGCCCCCTGCTCAAGGAAATGGTGGCCGCCGGCCGCCTGGGCCGCAAGACGGGCCGCGGCGTGTACAGCTACTAATACACCGCCCCCAAGGCCAAGCGAAGGCGAAGGCAGCTCAGGCTGGCCTTCGCCTTTTGTTTTGGTGGCCGCGCGCTATTTGGTTTTGCGCACCAGCGCCAACATGTCCTCGATGACGATGTGACGTATCGACCTGAGCATTCTCAGGTGGGCACTTCTTGTGGAATGGTCCATTGCAGAGTCGGCAGGCTGGTGGAGCTGGCCAGCCTCGAATTCTGCGATCAACGTATCGGCCTGCGGAGCCAGCATGCCAAGCATCCTGTCGAGCACACGTCCGCTTGTGCTCTGGGTCAGGCCCAAGGCCGTACCTGCGGCCAGCAGCTTTCCGTAGGTCACGTCGGCAAAGAAGGCCGCACCCGCAAGCGGAACCGTCAGCCGCTCCTGTGGCCATACCGCATGTTCATCGGCGTAAGCCCGCGTGTGATAGACGGCGGTGCTCAGGAGATCGTAGAACGGCGCCAGCCTGACGCCGCCCCGGTCCACCAGGAACGACAGATTCTTCAGATGACTGTCGCTGTTGCCCACCAGGGTGTTGAACAGCAGCCACTGATAGATGCCCATCCGGGCTTGCGCCTTTTCGCGGCAGCGGTCCATCAACGACGCCAGTGTCTGGATGCTGGCTCCTTGATATTTGAAAGTCCGGGCCAGGTCGAGCAGTTGGCAGGCATCCACCACATGCAGTCGCAGCCACTCTTGGGACGCTTCATCAAACACGCGGTCAAAGCGGTTGATGACATAGGCCGGCTCGGGCGTGTACAGCAGGTGTACCGGCGGCACATCAAGCCCCAGGCGCCCGGCAAGCTTCATGGTGAAGGCCTCGTTGACGGTCGAGTGCGGATAGCCTTCGGCCGTGGAGTCCGGCTTGAGGATATGGCTGGAAGCCGTCCCTTGGTTCCTGCAGGCGAGCGGTTTTCTCGTCGTACAGCACCACCATTTTGTGCTGCGCTCCAGCCAGGGACATGCGCTTGGGTGATCCGGCATGCAAGGATGTGCGCGGCAAGTTCCTGAGTCTCAGTGACAGTTCGCCGAACTCCAGCCTCCTTGCGCCGCGCTCGGCTGCGCCCGCCCCAGGCGGCAGCAGGACCAGGGATCCGGCCGATTCCGCGCCAAGGGCCTGCAAAAGGCCGAAGGCATCGTGCTCATTCACCTCCAGCTCTTTGCTGATCGCACTGCGCAGTGCTTCCTCGGGCAGCAGGTTGTCGAAGAACCATTGGACGCTACGGTGCGTAGATCCGTCGATGTGCCTGCGCTTTGCCAAGGAAATGCCGGGCGCCAATGGGAAGGCGCGAGGGTCGCCCATCCACTCCTCCTCATAGGCAAAGCCCCAGACATCCCTGTTTTCGACCAGCTTTCCGGCAGGCCGGCCGTTGATGAATACGTCCAGGATGCGTGCGGTCACGGCCTGTTCTTTTCGAAGGCAGTGCGGAAGAACGCATCGTCCGAGTCACGGGCACCGGGCTCCTCCCTGACTTCAGCGGCTGGCCCTCCGTCCGGTGCGCCCTGGCGCGTTCGGTACTCGTGGGAACCATGGGGCTCAGGTGGCAGCCTGGCCTGGCGGCGCTGCAGATAGGCCTGCTCGGTTCCCTCGGGAAGGTCGATGAGCACCTCGATTCCCAGTTCGGACAGCAGTTGCAGCACGCGCCCAAACTGGACCGTGGGCTTGCCGCGCTCCACGTCCCGCACAAAGACATGGCTCACGCCTGCGGCGCCTGCTGCATCGTCCTGGCGCAAGCGTCGCGCCTTGCGAACGGCCCATACCGCGTCACCGAGTGCATCCACAGAGTCGATGGAGATCTTCATGGCTTCAATGAAATCGAAATCATGGTTTCGATCTTATCGAGCCGCAACGGCGCTGGCAATGAATCGAAACGACCTTATCGATTTTCATCGAGCAGCTTCCCAAACCCCAGAAAAACGAAAGCATTGCTTAGATATTCACCCCCTTTTCAACCGTCCTCTGCGCGACTGCACCTATCCCTGGCCTGCACTAAGGTCCATGCGCAGGAGACAACCATGGACATCAACACCCCCACCCCGCCGCCCGAAGGCTGCATCAGCTGCGAAGTGCGCGGCCATGTGCTGCTGATCGGGATCAACCGCCCCGCCAAGCGCAACGGCTGGACGCCGCCCATGTTCCAGCAGCTGGCCGAGGCCTATACGCGCCTGGACGACGATCCCGAGTTGCGCGTGGGCGTGCTGCATGCGTTTGGCAGCCATTTCACGGCAGGGCTGGACCTGCCGGTGATGGCGGAGTACCTGCGCTCGGGCAGGAAGGCCATCCCGCAAGGCCTGGTGGAGCCGCACGACTACGGCCTGGTCGGTTACCGGCGCCGCGCCAAGCCCATGGTGGTGGCGGTCAAGGGCATTTGCTTCACGGTGGGCATCGAGCTGATGCTGGGCGCCGACATCGTGGTCGCGGCCGATGACTGCCGCTTTTCCCAGCTGGAGGTGCAGCGCTGCATCATGCCCACGGGCGGCGCTACGCTGCGCATGGCCGAGCGTGCGGGCGTGGGCAATGCCATGCTGCACCTGCTCACGGCCGATGAGTTCGACAGCGCCGAGGCCTATCGCCTGAACTTCGTGCAGAAGGTGGTGCCAGCGGGCCAGGAACTGGCCGAGGCCCTGCGCATTGCCGAGCGCATTGCCGCCCAGGCCCCGCAGGCCGTGGTGGCCACGCGGCTCAATGTGCTCAAGGCCATCGAGCTGGGCCAGGCCGCCGCCGTGGCCGACTTCATTCCCGTGCAGCAGCGCCTGGCCAGCAGCGAGGATGCCGCCGAAGGCGTGCGCTCCTTCATCGAGAAACGCCCCGCGCGCTTCACGGGCCGATAGGCCTTTCTCGCCCTCCCGATCTTCCCCCTCCGATCTGGAGGGATTTCCTCAATTAAGTTGTGCACAATTTAATTGACAGCAATAATTTAGCCCATGCCACGCAACGCCCTGCCCACCGACACCCCCGAGCTTCTGCGCCTGGACAACCAGGTCTGCTTTGCGCTGTACTCGGCGTCGCTGGCCATGACCAAGCTCTACAAGCCCCTGCTCGACGGCATCGGCCTGACCTATCCGCAGTACCTGGTGATGCTGGTGCTTTGGGAGCGCGACGGCCTGACCGTGTCGGAGATCGGCGAGCAGCTGACCCTGGATTCGGGCACGCTGACGCCGCTGCTCAAGCGGCTCGAAGGCGCGAACCTGCTGGAGCGGGTGCGCGATGCGCAGGACGAGCGCCGCGTGCGCATCACGCTCACCCCGCAAGGCCGGGCACTGCGCGATGCGGCTGAAAAGATTCCCGCCTGCGTGCTGCAAAGCACGCAGTGCACGCTGCCCGAGTTGCAGGCGCTGACGCAGCAACTCGGCGCACTGCGCGAGCGGCTGGCGCCGCGCCGCAGCGACTGACAACGGATTGCCGATTTCCTCCACCCGTCCGCACAGCCGGACAACTTTGCAAAAGGAAGACACCATGGCCCAGCTCGAAAAAGTCCTGTATACCGCACGTGCCCACACCACCGGCGGCCGCGACGGCGCCTCGCGCACCGATGACGGACGCCTGGACGTGACCCTTTCCTCGCCAGGCACCAGCGGCACGGGCACCAATCCCGAGCAACTGTTCGCCGCAGGCTACTCGGCCTGCTTCATCGGCGCCATCAAGGCCGTGGCCGGCAAGCAGAAGATCAGCCTGCCGCAGGACCTGTCCATCGACGCCGAAGTGGACCTGGGCACCATCCCCAACGCCTACGGCATCGCTGCCCGCCTGAAGGTCAGCCTGCCCGGCATGGACAAGGCCGCCGCCCAGGCCCTGGTGGACGCAGCCCACCAGGTCTGCCCCTACTCCAACGCCACGCGCGGCAACATCGACGTGCAGATCACCCTGGTCTGATCAGGCCCAGCCCGGCCGCTCCCGCCATTGCAGCCTGCGACCCCGGAGGTCGTAGCGTGCATGGCAGGTCAACGGGCCGTGCAAGGCGTCGGCCGCACAGCTGACCAGCGCGATCTCGCCCACGGCGGCCTGCCAGTGCTCCAGCACCGGCAGGCCGCTTATCCATTGCAGCACCTGGGCGCGTGGCCAGGCGGCGTTCCAGGCGCCCAGCGTCACATGGGGCACGTAGGGGCGCAGTGCCTCGGTCAGCGCCAGTTCGGGTCTTGCCGGCCTGAGTGCGCCATGCAGCATGCCCAGCGTGGGCCCGCCCTGGCTGCGGTCGCGCACCTGCAGATACGGCGCCATCTCGAAACTGCCCCAGCCGCCGAATTCAAGTTGCAGCGGTGCGGCCGGCAGGTCCTGCAGCGCGCGCAAGTCGCGCGATAGTTCCGCCGCGCCGTAGGCGTCCGGCAGGGCCGCATCGCCATCCAGAAAGCCGGCCGTGGCCAGGGTCACATGCAGCTGCCGCTCGTACCGAGGAACCAGCGCAGCGGCCAGGGCCTGGCACGCCTGCGCACAGGCGCGGCGCACGGCTTCGCCCTCGCCAGGGCCCAGCGCATGGAGCTCCAGCACCCAGACCGCATAGCGGCGCCGGCCCAGATGCCAGCCGCTCCAGTCGTCGGATGCGCCTGCCGCGCTGGAGCTGGCGCTGGCGCTCGCTATGGCATGGGATTGCAGGAAATGGGGCAGCAGCGGCACGGCGGGCGAATCGGTGAAGGCTAGGCAGCCGCACAGCTTAAGCCAGCCCGGCGACAATCGCCCCATGTCCGCCACACCGCACGATCCTGATCTGAATGTCGTCCCCGACGACGAATCGCACGCCTATGCCCGCCTCACGCCCGACGTGGTGCTCGACGCCCTGGCCTCGGTCGGCCTGTGGGGCGACGGCCGGCTCACGGCCCTGGCCTCCTACGAAAACCGCGTCTACCAGGCCGTATTGGAAGACGGCGATCGCGTCGTGCTCAAGTTCTACCGCCCGGGCCGCTGGAGCCGCGATCAGATCCTGGAGGAGCACGCCTTCAGCGCCGAGCTGACGGCCGCCGAAGTGCCCGCCGTGCCCCCGCTGGTGCTGGAAGGCGCCACGCTGCACAGCCACGCGGGCTTTGATTTCTCGGTCAGCCCCTGGCGCGGAGGCCGTCCGCCCGAGCTGGACGACTTCGAGGTGCTGGAGTGGACCGGGCGCTTCCTGGCCCGCATCCATACCGTGGGCGCGGCCCGGCCCTTTGCGCACCGGCCGGCGCTGGACCTGGCCAGCTTCGGCCACGACTCCATGCAGTGGCTGCTGGCCCGGCAAATGATTCCGCTGGAAGTGGAGTCCACCTGGAAGGCCGCCTGCCAGCGCGCGCTGGACCTGATGGCACCCGCCGCCGACGGCATGAGCGCAGCCGGCCACTTCGGCCTGCACAGCGCGCGCACGCTGCGCCTGCATGGCGACTGCCATCCCGGCAACGTGCTGTGGACGCCGCTGGACGACGAAGGCCGCGGCGGCCCGCATTTCGTGGACCTGGACGATGCGCGCACCGGCCCGGCCGCGCAGGACCTGTGGATGCTGCTGTCGGGCGACCGGGGCCAGCGCACGCGCCAGCTGGGCGCCCTGCTGGATGGGTACGAACAGTTCCGCCCCTTCGACCGCCGCGAGCTGGCCCTGATCGAGCCGCTGCGCACGCTGCGCCTCATCCACTACAGCGCCTGGCTGGCGCGGCGCCAGGACGACCCGATCTTTGCCATCAACTTCCCCTGGTTCGGCACGCCCGACTACTGGCGAGGGCAGGTGGACATGCTCAACGAGCAGATCGAGGCCATGCAGGAAGAGCCTCTATACGCCTGAGGCCACCGGGCTGCCTGCCTCCCGAAGACAGATATCTTTACAAATTGTCCAGGCCCGCGGCGCCCTATCCAGGGCTGCGGGTTCCGGGGTATTCTCGGCCCGAAATCCCATCGGCCATGCCCTACTCCGCCTTCCCACCATCGCTGCCCAACCCGCTACAGCCCTTGCCTGCCGCGCAAAAGGTGCTGGTGGTGGACGACGTTCCGGACAACGCCACCATCATCTGCCAGGTGATCAAGGATCTGTGCGGCCCGCTTGTGGCCTACACCGGCGAGGAGGCGCTGACCCTGGCCCGCCAGTACCTGCCCGACCTCATCCTGCTGGACATCCGCATGCCGGAGATGGACGGCTTCGAGGTCTGCCGCCGCCTCAAGGCCGACCTGCAGACCGCGCATATCCCCATCATCTTCCTCACCGCGCTGACCGAGCCCCATTGCGAGGAACTGGGCCTGAACCTGGGCGCCGTGGATTTCGTGACCAAACCCTTTCGCCCGGCCGTGCTCAAGGCACGCGTGCGCACGCATCTGGAGATTGCGCAGCAGCGCCAGATGCTGCAACTGCTGTCGCACAGCGACGGGCTGACGGGCGTGGCCAACCGGCGTTTCTTCAGTGCCCAGCTGGAGCGCGAGTTCATGCGCCTGCAGCGCCTGGGCGAGCCGCTGTCGCTGGTGATGATGGACGTGGACCACTTCAAGGCCTACAACGACCACTACGGCCATCTGGTCGGCGATGAATGCCTGAGCCAGATCTCCCAGGCCATTCAGGGCGCACTGCACCGGCCGGGCGACCTGCTGGCGCGCTATGGGGGCGAGGAATTCGTCTGCCTGCTGCCCCATACGGCGCTGGATGGCGCGGTGCTGGTGGCGCAGGGCATCGTCGATGCGCTCAGGCTGCTGGACCTGCCCCATGCCGCATCGCCCCTGGGCCAGGCACTGACCGTGAGCCTGGGCGTGGCCTGCATTGCGCCTTCGCCCACCAACAGTGCCCAGCAACTGCTGGCCGATGCCGATCGGCGCCTTTATCTCGCAAAAAACGCTGGTCGCGACCGCATCGTCTGGGCGGGGTGATCAGAAGCCCCCCATGAGGCGCTACGCGCCTTTCCCCTCTCTCGCACCGGCTCAGCAACGGCCATCGACGCGGCAGGTCGGCACGACCTGACCGCTGGCATCACGCCATTGCACCTGGCCGGCCGGGGTCTGAGGCGGGGCGGCAGGCGCTGGCTCCTGGGCCGGTTGAACGTTGGAGCGCTGCGGATCGTGCAGCACGGTGGATGAACCCACGCCCACGCCGACCCGCGCGCCACCCACACCTGTGGAGGCGCCCACGCCTGCGCTGCCCAGCACCTGGCCGCTCTGGTTGACGCCGACGCCAACGCCGACCGGGCCCACGCCCGTGCCGACTCCGGCACTCAGCCCGCCGCTGCCCAGCCCCACGCCCACCGACACGGGGCCGACCGGAATTCCGATGCCCACGCCGCCGCCCACCGAGCCGCAGCCGGCCAGCAGCAGCGCGCAGGCGCCAAGCGCGGGCCACGCTGCCCTGCGGGATGGCTGGGAGGTCATGAAAGCGGAGGATGGAACTGGCATGCCGGACTCTCTGGACAAGGGAAAACACAGGGACGGCCACAGGGTACACCCGCCCGCCCGGCGCACGATGCCAGCGGTATGCCCGGGTCCATGCCAGGGGCTCGGGGGCGGCAAAACACTCAGGACACGCGGGTTTCTTAGAATTCACCCATTGACCTGCGGGTCATTCCAGATTCCATGCGCTCCCGGACAGTGCCGTGGCGCCCCGGTGGCGCCAGGCCTGCGCGGCGCAGCTTTGCCCTTCGCTTTCTTCGCGCTCCCTTTTCGCTCCCTTTTCTATGCAAACCCGTTGGCCACCCTATGCGTGGGTGTGTTTCTCCATGTGCGTGGGTGTCATGGGCACCGCCCTGGCCAGCCCGCTGTACCCGCTGTACCAGCAGGCCTGGGGGCTGCAGCCCAGCCACATCACGCAGATCTTCGTGGCCTATATGTTCGGCGCGCTGGCCAGCCTGCTGTTCCTGGGCCGGCTGACCGACCGATTCGGCTTTGTCACCGTGCTGCGCGCCGGGCTGATCCTGATGACGCTGGGCGTGCTGGCCTCCGCCGTGGCCTGGAACGTGCCCAGCTTTGCGCTGGGGCGCGTGGTGATCGGCGTGGCTTCGGGGCTGATCACCACCTCGGCCTCGGTGGGCATGACCCGGCTCAACAACCGTGGCGACCTGCAGCGCGCCGCGGCCACGACCAGCCTGACCATTGCCTTCGGCTTCGGGCTGGGCCCCGTGGTGGGCGGGCTGATCGCGCAGTGGCTGCCCTGGCCGCTGGTCACAGCCTACATCCCCTCGCTGGGGCTGGGGCTGCTGGCCGTCTATGCGCTGTACCAGGTGCGCATCGCCGAGCCGGCCGAGCTGGCCTCCACCCAGGCACGCGCGCTGCACTGGCGCGATTTCATGCCCACCATCACGCTGCCGGAGCGCCGCTTTGCGCGCCACTACGCACTGGGCGGCATGTGCGCGTTCTGCGCCTTCGGCATGTTCAGCCTGTTCGCATCGCTGGCGCCCAGCTTCATGCAGCGCATGGTGCCCTGGCACGGGCCGGCTGTCTCGGGCCTGTCCATCGGCGTGATCCTGTTCCTCTCGGCGGGCTTCCAGTACCTGGCGCGCCCGCGCCCGACCAAGGGCTCGGCCATTGTGGGTTTTGCCTGCCTGGTGGCCTGCAACCTCCTGCTGCTGGTCAACAGCTTCGCGGGCTCGGCCCTGCTGTTCGCGCTCAGCGTGATCACCACGGCGGCGGGCCACGGCCTGTGCAACCTGGCGGGCATGTCCATCGTCAACAAGGTCTCGACACCGGCCACACGCACGGGCCTGCTGTCCACGTACCTGGTGGTCGGCTACCTGGGCACCATCGTGCCCATCCTGGGCCTGGGCTGGCTATCGGACCATATCGGCATCACCGAGGCCCTGGTCGCCTACTGCATCGTCATGGGCGCGCTGGCTGGCTGGCTGTGCTGGATGTGCACGCGCACGCCCACGCTGCCCATGCCCAAGCACTAGTTCCGCCAAGGGCGCATGCCTGTTCAGCGAAAGTGCGGTCCCGGCCCGTCTTCGGCCAGGCAGTCGCCGTCATTGCGCAGCGGGCAGACCTTGAGGGACAGGCAGCCGCAGCCAATGCAGCCGTCGATCTGGTCGCGCAGCTGGGTCAGGCCCTGGATGCGCGCATCCAGCGCATGGCGCCAGCGCGCGGACAGCGCGGCCCAGTCGGCCTGCGTGGGCGTGCGGCCGCTGGGCAGGTCCTGCAGCGCCTCGGCAATCTCGGCCAGCGGCACGCCCATGCGCTGGGCCACCCTGATGACCGCCACGCGCCGCAGCACGGCACGCGCATAGCGGCGCTGGTTGCCAGGCGTGCGCAGGCTCTCGATCAGTCCCTGGCGCTCGTAGAAATGCAGGGCCGAGACGGTGATGCCGCTGCGCCGGGCGACTTCGCCCACGGAGAGGATGGCCGGCCCGTCATGGTCGGACGCGGTGACACCGGCAGAAGACAGATTCATGGCAGCAGGAAAATAGGCGCAGGAAAAATAGGTCCAAGCAGGCCTGCATTTGACCTCAACTTTGGTTGAGGTTTCACACTGGCAAGCCTCGCCGCCCGGTCCGGCCCACTCTCAGACTCCAAGCCATACATGCCACACGACGCACTTGCCACCTCCTCGGCACAGCCCGCAGCTTCCACGGCCCCGCAACTGCAGCATCTGCAGCCCGCCGGCCTCTACGACGCCACGCCCAACGGCTACACCCATGTGGTCACCGTGCACGGGCCGGCGCAATGGGCCTTCGTCTCGGGCCAGGGGGGCGAGAACCAGGCGGGCGACCTGCCCGACAGCTTCGCGGTCCAGGCGCAACAGGCCCTGTCCAACCTCAAGCTGGCGCTGCAGGCGGCGGGCGCGGACATGGGCCAGGTGGTCAAGCTGACCCTGCTCATCGTCGACCACTCGGAGGCCCGCTTCAACGACTGGCAGGCCGCCGTGCGCCTGCATTGGAGCGACGGTGCCCCCGGCGATGGCGCCCCCGGCAATACCCTGCCGCGCTTTCCGGCCTGCACCCTGATCCCCGTCCCCCGGCTGGCCCTGCCCGGCATGCTGATCGAGGTCGATGCCGTGGCCGCACTGCCCGCCCACGCCCAGCCCGCACGGCCGCCGCTGTGGGTCTGAGCCATCCGTTTGCCACCCATAAGCAGATAACACAGGCATTCGTCAGATGAACAGATCCTCCCCGGCCCCCGCCCTGCCCTCGCCGCCCATGCAGGCCACCGCCACGCCCGTGCTGCCCCAGAGCACCCTGCTGCTCATGGCCACGGCCTGCGGCCTGTGCGCGGGCGCCAATTACTTCAACCAGCCGCTGCTGCACTCCATCGCCATCGACCTGGGCATCAGCGAGGCGCGTGCCTCGCTGACGGTGACCATGGCCCAGGTCTCCTATGCGCTGGGACTGCTGCTGCTCGTGCCGCTGGGCGACATGCTGGAACGCCGCCGCCTGGTGCTGGGCCTGATGCTGCTGGCCGCGCTGGGCATGCTGGCCAGCGGCATGGCGCACAGCTTTGCGCTGCTGGCGGCGGGCACGCTGATGACCGGGCTGTTCTCGGTCGCGGCCCAGGTGCTGGTGCCCATGGCGGCCAGCTTTGCGGCGCCCGGCGCCAGCGGGCGCGCCGTGGGCCTGGTCATGAGCGGGCTGCTGATCGGCATCCTGGCGGCGCGCAGCGTGGCGGGCCTGTTGTCGGAGCTGGGCGGTTGGAATTCCGTCTACTGGGTGGGCGCCCTGGTCACGGCCGGCGTGGCCCTGCTGCTGCGGCGCGCGTTGCCCCTGGCGCAGCCGGCCCAGCCCATAGGCTATGGCGCGGTGATGCGCTCCCTGCTCACGCTGGCGCGCGAGCAGCCGCGCCTGCGCAGCCGGGCGCTGATCGGCGGCATGGGCTTTGCCACGGTGAGCGTGCTGTTCTCGACCATGGCACTGCTGCTGGCCGGGCCGGGCTACGGTTTTGGCGACGCGCAGATCGGCCTCATCGGCCTGGTCGGCGTGGCCGGCGCCCTCATGGCCAACATGGCCGGCCGGCTGGCCGACCGGGGGCTGGAGCAGTGCACCACGCTGGCCGGCGGCCTGCTGATGCTGGCGGGCTGGGGGGCGCTGTGGCTGGGCGGCACCAGCCTGTGGTGGTTTCTGTCGGGGCTGCTCATCGTCGATGCCGCGCTGCAGGCCCTGCACATCAGCAACCAGAACGTGATCTATGCGCTGGCACCCTTGGCGCGCTCGCGCATCAATGCGGTCTATATGACGGGCTATTTCATCGGCGCCTCGGCAGGCTCGGCCGTGGGCTCGGCGGTCTGGCTGCACTGGGGATGGACAGGTGCCAGCGTGGCGGGCCTGATTCTGAGCCTGGCCACGCTGGCCGTCGTGGCCTGGGACAGGTCCCTCGCGCGCCAGGCACACCAGACGGGCCAGGCAGATCAGGCAGATCGACAACAGGGCCGCGCATAAGAAAGAGCACCAGCCTGCGGCACGCTGCGCAAGAATGCACTGCGAACGTGCCGTCTTGCGCGCCTTGCCATGCAGGAAACGCACCAATCCGATGCGCCAGCGCACCAGCATGGCGCAACCGCCACTGCACCGGATTGGCACGCTAAATGCATGACAAAGGCCGTTACAACCACCACGCCCTGTACCGCCCCTCACGCCCATGTCCGCAGCGCTACCGATCACCGCCGTGCCCGCTTGCGCCTTGGGCTGGCAGGCCATGCTGGACCTGCGCTTCGGGCACCGCGCCGGCCAGGGCAGCGTGCTTTCCCACGCACGCCACAGCGGCCCGCTGCGCGTGCAAAAACCGCTGCACCCCGAAGGCCCCGGCATCTGCCATGCCGTGCTGCTGCACCCGCCCGGCGGCGTGGCCGGCGGCGACCAGTTGCAGATCGATGTGACCGTGGAGCCCGGCGCCCATGCCCTGCTGACCACGCCGGGTGCCACGCGCTGGTACAAGTCCCAGGGCCGCCCGGCCGCGCAGCGCGTGCGGCTGCGCGTGGAAGAAGGCGCCATCCTGGAATGGCTGCCACAGGAAAACATGCTGTTCGCCGGTGCCGACGCCACCATGGCGCTGGACCTGGATCTGGCGCCGGGCGCGCGCGCCATCGGCTGGGACGCCGTGGTGCTGGGCCGCTATGGCGCGGGCGAGCACTGGAACGACACCGGCGCCGCCCACTGCGCTGCCGCGCGCCTGCAGCTTCACAACCGGCTCGCATGCGGCGGACGGCCGCTGTGGCTGGAGCAAGGTGAACTGCACGCCGGCCATGCCCTGCTGTCCAGCCCCGTTGCCTGGGCCGGCTTGCCCATACAGGCCAGCCTCTGGGCCGTGGCCCCGGAACCCCTGGCGGCCATGGAGCCATTGAGCGAGCAACTGGCCGCCAGCCTGCCCTGGAGCGATGAAGTGCGCGCCGGCGCCAGCCTGCTGGCCGGCCAGGGTGGCGCGCCCTCGGTGCTGCTGCTGCGCGTGCTGGCCCGGCGCATGGAGGCGGCACGGGCCGTGCTGCATGAAGGCTGGCGCCTGCTGCGCCCGGCCCTGCTCAATCAACAAGCCCGCCCCCCGCGCCTGTGGGCCACCTGATCAACGGAGACTCATCGATGGAACTCACGCCCCGTGAAAAAGACAAGCTGCTGCTGTTCACCGCAGCCCTGGTGGCCGAGCGGCGCAAGGCGCGCGGCCTGAAGCTCAACTACCCCGAGGCCGTGGCGCTGATCAGCGCCGCCGTGTTGGAGTGGGCGCGCGACGGCAGGACCGTGGCCGAGCTCATGCACCTGGGCACCACGGTGCTGACGCGCGCCGATGTGATGGAGGGCATTCCAGAAATGATCCCGGACATCCAGGTCGAAGCCACTTTCCCGGACGGCACCAAGCTGGTCACCGTTCACCATCCAATAGTTTGACCCCCTGAGCGGCTACGCCGCTTCCCCCAAGGGGGACGGCGCCATCGCTGCGGGGCGGCGCGGCCAGCTTAGGCCCTTGCTGGGCACCCCCAACCAGCCCGCTGCATCCGCTTGTGCCGTGGGCAGATCCAGTCTCGATAGCGATCAAGGAGATCTCCATGTTCAGATTCCGCAACACTTTCAACTACCTGCTCGCCCCGGCCCTGCTGGCCGCCGCCACGGCCGCCAGCGCCCATACGGGGGCCGGCGCCCACCTGCACGCCGGCGACGGCGCCATGCAGGCCCTGATGGCCGGGCTGTCCCACCCCATCGCGGGCCTGGACCATCTGCTGGCCATGCTGGCGCTGGGCCTGTGGTGCGGGCTGATGCTGCAGCGCCAGTGGCTGCCGCCCGTGGCCTTTGCCGCCTGCATGGCGCTGGGCCTGGCGCTGACGCAGACCCCGCTGGAGCTGCCGGCCGTGGAGCCCATGGTGGCTGCATCGCTGCTGGCCTTCGGCCTGCTGCTGGTGGCCCAGCGCCGCCTGCCCGTGGCCCTGGCCATGGTGCTGGCCGGCGCCTTCGCGCTGTTCCACGGATACGCGCATGGCGAGGTCTTCCCCCACGCGCTGCCCGCAGCCGTGTTCTGGGCCTACATGGCGGGCATGGTCGCCACCACGCTGGTGCTGCATGCCCTGGGCGTGGCCTTTGGCCGGGCCATGCGCGGCGGCACGGCATCGGCTTGGGCCGCACGCCTGGCCGGAGTGGCCGCCATGGGCTACGGTGCCGTGGCGCTGGCAGGCTGAGCGCGGGAGCCGCACATGACCGAGCGCATCATCCCCGGCGAGCTGCTCGCCGAGCCCGGCGAGATCCTGCTGAACGCGGGCCGGCCCGTGCAGACCCTCATGGTCACCAACACCGGCGACCGGCCCGTACAGGTGGGCTCGCACTTTCATTTCTTCGAGGTCAACGAGGCCCTGCACTTCGACCGCGCCGCCGCACGCGGCTGGCGGCTGAACATCGCGGCCGGCACGGCCGTGCGCTTCGAGCCGGGCCAGGAGCGCACGGTGGAACTGGTGGAAATCTCCGGCGACCGCATCATCTATGGCTTCAACGCCAAGGTGATGGGACCTCTCTGAAAGGGAACATTCATGGCAAGCATCACGCGCCAGGCCTATGCCGAGATGTTCGGCCCCACCGTGGGCGACCGCCTGCGGCTGGCCGACACGGCCCTGGTCATCGAGATCGAGAAGGACCACACGATCTACGGCGAAGAGGTCAAGTTCGGCGGCGGCAAGGTCATCCGCGACGGCATGGGCCAGAGCCAGCGCATGGCCGCCGACTGCGCCGACACCGTCATCACCAATGCCGTGATCATCGACCACTGGGGCATCGTCAAGGCCGACATCGCCATCAAGAACGGGCTGATCGCAGGCATAGGCAAGGCCGGCAATCCGGACATGCAGCCGGGCGTGACCATCGTCATCGGCCCCGGCACCGAGATCATTGCCGGCGAGGGCATGATCGTCACGGCCGGCGGCATCGACACGCACATCCACTTCATCTGCCCGCAGCAGATCGACGAGGCGCTGACCAGCGGCGTGACCACCATGATCGGCGGCGGCACGGGCCCGGCCACGGGCACCTTCGCCACCACGGTCACGCCCGGCCCCTGGCACATGGAGCGCATGCTGCAGGCCGTGGACGGCTACCCCATGAACATCGGCCTGCTGGGCAAAGGCAACGCCAGCCAGGCCGCGCCGCTGCGCGAGCAGATCGCGGCGGGCGCCATCGGCCTGAAGCTGCACGAGGACTGGGGATCGACGCCCGCCGCCATCGACTGCTGCCTGGGCGTGGCCGACGAGACCGACACCCAGGTCGCCATCCACACCGACACGCTCAACGAGGGCGGCTTCGTCGAGGCCACGGTGGCCGCCTTCAAGGGCCGCACCATCCACACCTACCACACCGAAGGCGCGGGCGGCGGCCACGCGCCCGACATCATCAAGGTCTGCGGCGAGGCCAACGTGCTGCCCTCGTCCACCAACCCCACGCGGCCCTACACGGTGAACACGCTGGACGAGCACCTGGACATGCTCATGGTCTGCCACCACCTGGATGCCTCGATTGCCGAGGACATCGCCTTCGCCGAAAGCCGCATCCGCCGCGAGACCATCGCCGCCGAGGACGTGCTGCACGACCTGGGCGCCTTCTCCATGATCTCCAGCGACAGCCAGGCCATGGGCCGCGTGGGCGAGGTCGTGCTGCGCACCTGGCAGACCGCGCACAAGATGAAGGTCCAGCGCGGCAGCCTGCCGGGCGACAACGCGCGCCACGACAACTTCCGCGTCAAGCGCTACGTTGCCAAGTACACCATCAACCCCGCACGCACGCATGGCATCGCCCATGTCGTGGGCTCGGTCGAGGTCGGCAAGCTGGCCGACCTGGTGCTGTGGCGGCCGGCGTTCTTCGGCGTCAAGCCCAGTCTCATCCTCAAGGGCGGCAGCATCGCCAGCGCCGCCATGGGCGACCCCAACGCCAGCATCCCCACGCCCCAGCCCGTGCACTACCGGCCCATGTTCGCGGGCCAGGGTAGCGGTGTGGCGGCGGCCAGCCTCACCTTCGTCTCGCAGGCCGCCCAGCAGGCCGGCGTGGCCGACCGCTACGGCCTGCGCAAGCGCACCGTGGCCGTGGAAAACTGCCGCAGCGTCAGCAAGCGCGACATGGTGCACAACGACTGGCAGCCCGACATCAGCGTCGATCCCGAGACCTACCAGGTCGTGGCCGACGGCCAGCTGCTGACCTGCGAGCCCGCGACCGAGCTGCCGATGGCGCAGCGGTATTTTCTTTTTTAAGGGGGAGCAATGGGGTCAGCGGGGCAAGGGCGCACCGTGCTCACGTATCCAGAGGGCGAACCCGGCCTCGTCCAGTTCGCCTGCGGCCAAGGCCACCATGGTCAGCACACAGGACTCGTCACCCGCCGTCAATTCCCAGCCATTGAGATGGAGAAACAGCTCGGTCGCCACAAAGGCTGTGCGTTTGTTGCCATCCACAAAGGGATGGTTGCGCGCTATGCCAAAGCCATAGCTGGCTGCCAGCTCGGCCGCATCAGGCGCCCCATAAGCGGCCAGATGGCGTGGCCTGGCCAGGGCAGATGCCAGCAACCCGGCATCACGCACGCCCGCCGGGCCACCATGCTCGGTCAGTTGCTCTTCGTGAACAGCCAGCATGACGGCCTCGCTGAGCCAGACCCAAACCTGCATGTTCCCGGTCATTTCGCCAGCTCACGCAAAACACCACGCCGCTTTTTCATGATCAGGCGCGCTGCATCCATCTGCTGCCCGAAGTCCTCGTCATACGGAGAAAGCTTGATGCCGCCGTCGGCAACCTCGGTCAGATACACCGTGTCGCCTTTGCCCAGGTTCAGCTTCGCCAGAATCTCCTTGGGCAGGATCAAGCCCACGGAATTGCCGACCTGGGTGAGTTTGAGAGTGGTCATGGTGGAATCTCCAGGGAAGTCATTGACCTCGCAATGTTATAACGACCGTTAATACGAAACAATCCATGCTCACCGTCAACAAACACATGCCGCAGGGCGGAGGCCTTGCCGCCGTGCTGGTCAGGCGCGCCGCCACGCTGGAACTGGACTGGGACATGCGCCAGAAGAGCCGCTTTGCGGCCATCGACTCCACGGGGCGCGAGCTGGCCGTGGTGCTGGCGCGCGGCAGCGTGCTGCGCGGCGGCGATGTGCTGGTGGCCGAGGATGGCAGCCTGGTCGCCGTGCGCGCGGCGCCCCAGGCGGTGTTGCGCGTGACGGCGGCCACGCCGCTGGGCCTGCTGCGTGCGGCCTACCATCTGGGCAACCGGCATATCCCGGTGGAGGTCACCCCCACGCACCTGCACCTGGAAAACGACCCCGTGCTGCACGACATGCTGCTGCGCCTGGGCGCGCAGGTGGCCCTGGTGGATGCGCCCTTCGAGCCCGAGGCCGGTGCCTATGGCGGCGGCCACCGCCACGGCCATGACGCCAGCTTTGCCGAGGACCAGGCGCTGGCGCAGAGCGTGTATGCGCTGCATGACCATGGGCACGTACACGATCATTCCCACGATCATTCCCACGGGCATGAACATGGCCACGACCACAGCCATGACCATGACCACAAAGGCTGCTGCGGACACGGGCACGGCCACGACCATCCGCATGGCTGACCTGTCGATACAGGGGCTGTGCGCCCTGCTGCACCTGGCATCGCCCCAGCTGCCCGTGGGCGGCTTCAGCTATTCGCAGGGGCTGGAGGCCGCCATCGAGCACGGCCTGGTCACGGACGCCGGCACGGCGCGCACCTGGATTGCCGATGCGCTGGTCCACGGCTTTGCACGCTGCGAGGCGCCGCTGTGGCTGCTGCTGCGCCGGGCCTGGAGCGCAGGCGACGAGGGGGCGGTGCGCGAATGGAACCAGTGGTTCATTGCCAGCCGCGACAGCCGCGAGGCGCGTGCCGAGACGCTGCAGATGGGCTGGTCGCTGCACAGCCTGCTGCGCTCCGTGCCCTGGGGCGGCGAGGCCTTTGCGCCCCGCATCGCACAACTGGGCGCCATTGTGGAGGGGCCGGGCCTGGCCTATCCCACGGCCTTTGCCTGCGCCTGCGCCGCCGTGGATGCAGACGAGGACCATGCCCTGCTGGCCTATGGCTTTGCCTGGCTGGAGAACCAGGTGGCCGCCGCCATCAAGGCCGTGCCGCTGGGCCAGGTGGCGGGCCAGAGCCTGCTGCTGGCCCTGCATCCGCTGCTGGAGCAGGCCGTGGGCGAGGCACGCCGCCGCGCCAGCGATACGCCGCCCCGGCTGGACACCATGCTGCCCCAATGGAGCGTGCTGCAGGCGCGGCACGAACACCAGTACTCCCGGCTCTTCCGGTCCTGATCATTCACTCCAAGTCCACCATGAACACCCGCACCAAGAAACTCCCCCCGCTGCGCGTCGGCATCGGCGGCCCTGTCGGCTCCGGCAAGACCACGCTGCTGGAGATGCTGTGCAAGGCCATGCGCGCCCACTACGACCTGGTGGTCATCACCAACGACATCTACACCAAGGAGGACCAGCGCCTGCTGACAGTGGCCGAGGCCCTGCCGCCCGAGCGCATCATGGGCGTGGAGACCGGCGGCTGCCCGCACACGGCCATCCGCGAGGACGCCTCCATCAACCTTGAAGCCGTGGACCGCATGCTGCGCCAGTTCCCCGAGGCGGACATCGTCTTCATCGAAAGCGGCGGCGACAACCTGGCCGCCACCTTCAGCCCCGAGCTGTCGGACCTGACCATCTACGTGATCGACGTGGCCGGCGGCGAGAAGATTCCGCGCAAGGGCGGCCCCGGCATCACCAAGAGCGATCTGCTCGTGGTCAACAAGACCGACCTGGCGCCCTACGTGGGCGCCAACCTGTCCATCATGGAAGCCGACACGCAGCGCATGCGCGCCCACAAGCCCTATGTGATGGGCAGCGTGAAAAGCGGCAAGGGCCTGCGCGAGGTGATCGACTTCATCACCGAGCGCGGCCTGCTGCCGCCCATGCCCGCGCAGGCCTGAAGACGGCCGCGCACGGCCTTCAGCGCTGCGGCGTGCCGCTGGTGGCCTTGGCCTTGGGCAGGGTGGCCGCGCTGCTGGAAGACACCAGCGGATGGCCGGTGGAGGTGGCCGCACCATCGGTCTGGCGCCAGGCCGAGGGCTTGGGTGCCACCATGGGCTGCGGTGCAGCAGCGGGCGCGCGGCTGCGGTTCCAGGCCGGCAGCAGCACGCGGCGCACAAAGCCCATGTCCAGCGCCAGCCACAGCAGCACCGGGCACAGCGTGGGCACCATCAGCCCGCCCATCTGGTAGGCGTAGACGATGGCCTCCAGCTGCCATGTCTGTATGCCCAGCACGTTGAGGTCGAGCCGCGCCGCAAGGCACAGCTGCATCAGCACCTGCGAGACCACGCTGAAGGTCTGCAAGGGCAGCAGCGCCACATACCCCACCAGGATGCGCCACCACCGGCCCGGGCCCCAGGCCGCCAGCAGCATGGCCACCAGCACCGGCAGGCCGTAGCCGTAGCGGGCGGGATCGACCTCGACGATGGCCTCGGCGCGGCGCCAGCCGGTCTGCTCGTTGGAGACCTGGACCGAGGAATTGACGACCAGGTTGCGGGGCGTCTCCAGGTCCACGCGCTGCACCCAGCCGTTGGCGGCGTTCTCCAGCACCCACTTGCTCATGCCGGACACCGGCACGGCCAGCCAGCCGGCCGCCAGCGTCCAGGCCAGGGTCAGCACCACGATGCCGCCCATGGCCAGGGCCGCGAAGCGCGAGATGGGATTGCGTCCGATCATGGCCTGCTCCTCAGGCGGCCACGGCGGCGGAAGCAGCAGCGGCGGGCGGCAGCGGCGGCTGGCCGCCATCATCCTGCGACGGCGCCTTGCGGCCGCTCCAGCGCACCCACAGCAGCCAGAACACCAGCACGTCCAGCATGATCAGCGCCTGCCAGAGGTATTCATGCGCGAAGTTGAAGGCCGTGGTGCTCCACTGGCCCAGGTAGAACAGGCTGATGACGCGCAGCACGTTGATGGCCTGCACGGCCACGAAGCCGGCCAGCAGGCCCACCAGCTTCTGGCGCCATGAGGAGGGGAAGGCCATCACGGCGGCAAACAGCACGATGTAGGCCTCCAGGCCGTTGCAGCCGGCCTCGATGGAGACGCCGAAGCCCGTGGCCGTGTTCCACAGCACCTTGCCCGTGGCCGAGGCCGTGCTGTCGAACCAGGTCACCAGCGAGGCGCAGATGTGCGCCAGGAAGGCCGTCCAGGGCAGCACGATGTGCTGCTGCACCCAACTGAGCAGGTTCAGCCCGAACATCGTCAGCTGGATGGCCAGAAAGATCAGAAAGAAGCGCAGCATGGCAGGTCTTGGAGTGTTGGTTGCCGGGCTTGCGACCTGGCAGTTGCGAAACAGTGTCCCTCTATAGGCTCGCATTATCTTCGGACCGCTCAAAGACGACAAAGGCCGGTGCGTGAATCACGCCACCGGCCCTTGCCATCACGGGCGCATCACCGACGCTCGCGCCTGCGCATGGTCCCCAGCGCCATCAGCGCCAGCAGGGACGACATCAGCATCAGGCCCCACTGCGACAGCGTGGGAATGCTGGCCGTGCCGCCCGGCCCCGGCTTGAGCGGCGTGGTGGTCGTGCTCTTGTCGTTGTCGGGATTGCCGTCGCCGGGCACCGAGACCGTGGCCGAGTTGACCAGCGGGCGGGCACCCTTGTAGGGCTTGTCCAGCTTGGTCTCCAGCGTGAAGACCGCCGTGCCGCCCTGGGCCAGTTGCGGCACGCTGCAGGTCACGGTGCGCGTGCCGCTGGCGTAGCTGCAGCCTGCCGAGGCCGAGACGAACTCCAGCCCGGCGGGCAACACGTCGGTCACCGAGCCGCCCGCGGGCGACTGCGGATCGCGGCCGTAGTTGGTGACGGTCAGCGTGTAGCTGGCCGTGTCGCCATCGTCCAGCGGGCCGGCGGGGCCCTGCTTGCCGATCCCCAGGTCCACGGCATTGCCCTGGCGGCTGGTGGAGGTCCGGTCGGTGGTGGTGTTGTTGACGATCACATCGCCGCCATTGCTCAGCCATTCCGTCTCGAAGGGCTTGACCGAGGCCTCGTGGTAGATGGTGCCGCCCGATGCCTTGTCGGGCAGGGTCTGTGCGCGCATCTTGAACTTGATGGTCATGCTCTGGCCCGGAGCCAGCGCCGGGATGGTGCACTGCAGCGGCCCGCTGGTCGCGTTCAGCGCCGGCTGCACGCCGCACCAGGATGCGGAGGCGCCGGGAATGCCGGCCAGCGCCAGGCCGTTCTGGTAGCTGAAGGTGGCCGTGGAGCCCGATGCGGGGAACTTGTCGGTCACGACCACCTGGGTGGCGTAGGAGGGGCCGGAGTTGGTCACCGTGATGGTGTATTCGGTGTCCTCACCCAGCACCAGGCCGTCTGCAGTGTGGCGCATGCTGATGTTCACATCCAGCTCGGCGCGCTTGAGCCGGGCCTTGGCCTCGGCCTGGTTGTTGGCCTTGGTTAGTTCCTCTGTGGTGGTGTCCACGGCGACCGTGTTGAGGATCTCCGTATCGGCCGCCAGATCGCCGCGCGAGCGCATCTTGTAGCTCACGGTGTACTGCTCGCCTGCAGCCAGCGGATCGGTCCAGGCGCATTCCAACGTGCCGCCCTGCACGCCATCGGTGGCAGCCGGAGTGCAGGTACCGCCGCCGGTGACCGTGGGCGTGCCGATGAAGATGGCGTCTGCAGGCAGCACGTCCTTGAGCGTGACATTGGCGGCCGACGAGGGGCCGTAGTTGGGCACCGTGACCGTATAGGTCAGGGGCTCGCCCGCAGCCGCCACCTTGGGCGAGACCTGCTTTTGCGCGGCGATTTCCGCGATGGCCTGCACGGTGATGCTGGCCGTAGAGGAATCGTTGCCGGGATCGGCATCATGGATGTCCAGGGACTGGGCCGAGGCCGCGTTGGCATAGTTGCCGGTGGTGGCGCGCTTGGGGCGGATCTTGACCTCGATCACCACCTCGGCCTCCGGGGCCATGGAGGAGATGTCGCAGGTCAGATCGCGCGTCTCGCTGTTGACGCCGCCCGAAGGAGTGCCGCAGCTGGCGTTGGCCCCGGAGACGATGCGGCTGGAGACAAAACCGCCGCCCGGGTAGGTGTACGGCACGGGGTTGCCGGCCTCGTCCACCGGGTTGCCGCCCACGATACGCACGCCGTCAATTTGCTTGACCAGGGACTGCAGCGCGTCGCGCACGCGGACATTCGTCACCGTGGTGCTGGCCGAATGGTTCTTCACCACCAGCTGGTAGGTGACCTCTTCACCGCTCTTGATGGAGGCCGGCGGCACGGGGCTGACCACGCTCTTGACGATGCCCACATCCACCTTGTCGGCGGACACGGTGACAGTCGCGGAGGTGGTGGCCGATGCATTGTCCCGGCCGATCACGCCAGCGGAGGCGTTGTTGGTGAAGTCCAGATGGCCCGAGGCCAGCGTGACCTTGGCCCTGACCGTGACCTGGCGGCTGGCGCCCACGGCCAGGCCCGCGGTCGAGGTGCAGCTCTGGGCGGCGCAGGTCCAGTCACCCGCGCCGGTGCCCGCACCGGACATGCCTATGACGGTCATTCGGTTGTCCGCAGGGGTGTCGGATACGGTGATCAGCTGATTCGGCAGCACAGGCATGGGACCGTTGTTGGTCACCGTGATCGTGTACTGGAACTCCTCACCCGCCAGCACCGGGCGGCTGGGGCCGGCCTTGACGAGGCGCAGCCGTGCATCATTGCTGAAGCTCACCGCCGCGCTATCGGTGTTGTTGGTCTTGTTGGGCTCGTTGAGTTCGGGTGGAACCCCGATCACGCCCTGGTTGACCAGTTGCGCACCCGGCGTTCCACCCGCAGCCACGCTGGCCTTGAAGCGGATGGCCTGCATGTTGGCGTAGCCAGCCACCGGGTACTCGCCCGCATGGGTGCAGGTGATGGTGCCGCTGTTGTGGCCGCAGTTCCAGGGCGCCGTGCTGCCGTCGAAGCCCGTGAAGGTCACGCCGGCCGGCAGGGTGTCGGTGATGGTGAGATCGCGCGGCACGAGGGAGCCGCCTTCGCGGCGCGGCTGCAGCGTGTAGGTGACCTCGGTCGCCTGCAGCGCATCCAGCACCGTGGGCGCCACCTGCTTGCGCAGCGAGACATCCACGAACTCGCTGCCGCTGGAGACCACGGCGGCGCTGGCGGTGTTGTTGCCGGACTGGCCGTCAGGCATCTCGGTGCTGGCGTCCTTGTAGCCCTTGACGCTGGCAGCGCCGGCAATGGTGCCGCTCATGTTGGCGATGGCCGGCACGGAGATGGAAGGCAGCACAGCGCCCGGCAGCACGGGGCCGCTGCGCGTGCAGCTGAGCTCGCCCGAGATCAGCGGATAGCCCGAGGCGGGCGTGCAGCTCCAGCCGCTGCCTGAGGGCACGCCCGTGACCACGGCGCCGTTGGGCACGGGGAAACGCACCACGGTACGGCCACCGGCGGGCACCTCGGACGGGCCCTTGTTCTGCACGTCGATGGTGTACTGGAAGGCGCCGCCGTTGGCGACGCTGGCGGGAGCCGCCATCGCGATGGCCAGATCGGCGGCCTCGGTGGTGGTGAAGTTGCGATCGAGCTGCGTGTTGTTCTGGTCGTTGTCGTAGTCGGGCGATGCCATGCGCGCGCTGGCCACGGCGCGCCAGTTGGTGCTGACGGTCGGCAGGATGACCTCGAAGCCCACGGACTTGAAGCCGTCGGCGGGCGCCAGGTTGCCGATGTTGCAGACCAGCGTGTTGTTGCTTGCGGTGAGCACCGTGCCGGCAGCCGGTGCCGTGCAGGTGATGCCGCCCGGGCTGCTGCTGTAGCCCTGGAACACGGCTCCCACGGGCAGCACCTCGGTCAGGGTGACGCCTACGGCGTCGGGACCGATGTTGTTGTGCCTGACCTTGGCCACATAGGTGAAGGTGCCGCCGGCAGGGCCTGCCGATGCGTCCTGTCCGTCATAGAGACCGTCCTGGTTGACCAGGATGTCGGTGTCGGCCGGCGCCGCCACGGCAGCCGCTGTTGCCAGCAAGCCGCCGGACAGCAGCGCACGCGCCAGCCAGCCCTTTCTCGTGAAAGCCATACAAACCTCTCTTTTGCTTCGTTGACAGCGCCGAATGCCGCAGGCACGGACGCACGAGGTGCCCGGCTGGAACAGCTCTGTCAGAAAGCCGACTACCGGACGCACCAAAAGGAGGCATGATGGTTCTTTATTACCAAAAGTAAATATGATCTGGAATTTTTAACAAAAGTGAGTATTTAGAGGTATTTGTGAGTTTTTCGTGAGTCGACCTTTTCCGGTCGGTTTTCCTCACGGAACGCAGACGTGAAAAAGCCGGTGGCAGCTTGGCTGGCACCGGCTTGCAATGCTGATCTGCCGCGCGCTGGCGCGGCAGTGAGCAGGCACTAATGCCTAGGGAATGCGTCGGGGCAATCCTTGTGAGGAACTCACGCCAGCAGCGTGTTCACGCGCCTGACGTAGGCAGCCGGGTCTTCGGGCATGCCGCCTTCGGCCAACACGGCCTGGTCGAACAGGATGTTGGCCAGGTCATGGAAATGCACCGATCCGTCCAGCTTCTTGACCAGCGGATGCTCGGGGTTGACCTCCAGCACGGGGCGGGCGTCCGGCGCCTGCTGGCCGGCCTGCTTGAGCAGGCGCGCCAGCTGCAGGCTCATGCCGCCGTCCTGCACCACCAGGCAGGCGGGCGAGTCCACCAGGCGCGTGGTCACGCGCACGTCCTCGGCCTTGTCCTTGAGCGCTTCCTTGAGCTTGGCCAGCAGGGGCTTGAAGGTCTCGGCTGCTTCCTCGGCGGCCTTCTTTTCCTCTTCGTCCTGCAGCTTGCCCAGGTCCACGGCGCCCTTGGCCACGGACTGCAGCGGCGTGCCGTCGAATTCGGTCAGGTAGCCCATGGCCCATTCGTCCACGCGGTCGGCCATCAGCAGCACTTCGATGCCCTTCTTGCGGAAGACTTCGAGCTGCGGGCTGTTGCGTGCGGCGGTCAGGGAGTCGGCCGTGATGTAGTAGATCGCGTCCTGGCCTTCCTTCATGCGGGCCTTGTAGTCGGCCAGCGAGACGATGGCCTCGTCCTGGCTGGTGGAGGAAAAGCGCAGCAGCTTGGCGATGCGTTCCTTGTTGGCAAAGTCCTCGCCCAGGCCTTCCTTGAGCACGGGGCCGAACTCGGCGTAGAACTGGCTGTACTTGCCTTCCTTGGCCTTGTCCTCTTCGCTGACCACGTCGGTGACGCCGTCGGCCGCCGCGTCAGCGGCAGCGTCGTGGCGATCGTGCTTGGCCAGGTCTTCCAGCATGGACAGCACGCGCTTGGTCGAGCCGTCGCGGATCAGGCGCACGTCGCGGCTTTCCTGCAGCAGCTCGCGGCTGACGTTCAGCGGCAGGTCGGCCGAGTCGATCACGCCCTTGACGAAGCGCAGGTAGCCGGGCATCAGCGCCTCGGCGTCATCCATGATGAAGACGCGCTTGACGTAGAGCTTGACGCCGGCCTTCTTGTCGCGGTTGTAGAGGTCGAACGGCGCCTTGGCCGGGATGAACAGCAGCTGCGTGTACTCGGTGTTGCCCTCGACGCGGTTGTGGCTCCAGGTCAGCGGGTTCTCGAAGTCGTGGCTGATGGCCTTGTAGAAGTCCTGGTACTGCTCGGCCGTGATGTCCTTCTTGGGACGCGTCCACAGCGCGCTGGCCTTGTTGATGGTCTCCCACTCGCCCGTCTTCTCCATGGTGCCGGGCTGGTCGTTCTCGCCGTCCTTCCACTCCTCTTTTTCCATGAGGATGGGCAGGCTGATGTGGTCGGAGTACTTGCCGATGACCTGCTTGATCTTCCAGGCGTTGAGGAACTCCTCGGCCTCGGGGCGCAGGTGCAGCGTGATGCTGGTGCCGCGCTGGGGGCGCTCGATCTGCTCGACCTCGAACTCGCCCGTGCCGCCGCTGGTCCAGCGCACGCCTTCGGAGGCCGGCAGGCCCGCGCGGCGTGTTTCCACGGTGATCTTGTCGGCCACGATGTAGCCCGAGTAAAAGCCCACGCCGAACTGGCCGATCAGCTGCGAGTCCGACTTCTGGTCGCCCGACAGCTTGTCCATGAAGGCCTTGGTGCCGCTCTTGGCGATGGTGCCCAGGTTGTCGATGGCTTCCTGCTCGCTCATGCCGATGCCGGTGTCGGCAATGGTCAGCGTCTTGGCAGCGGCGTCGAAGGACACGCGCACTTCCAGGTTGGGCTGGTCTTCATACAGCGCGGCATTGTTCAGCGCCTCGAAGCGCAGCTTGTCGCAGGCGTCCGATGCGTTGGAGACCAGCTCGCGCAGGAAGATCTCGGGGTTGGAGTACAGCGAATGCGTGACCAGGTGCAGCAGTTGTGCAACTTCGGCCTGAAAAGAATGGGTTTGCTTGCTCATGCAGACAGTGTCCTATGTCCTATGGGTTCACAACAGGGAAAAAATCAGCCCTCATCTCGGGCCGGCGAGCGCATTATCAAGACCCCGCCGCCCCTGTGGCGGCGCAGGCTCTGGACGATTGTTCACTTTTTCGCCCTCACGGCGGGGCTGGCGCAGGGCTATAACTGCGCCACTTTCCGCTGTGCGGCGGACGGTGCGCGCAGGGCCCGGGCGCAATGGCGGGCCTGCTTCAGGAGATTTTCCATGCACAGCTCTGTTCAAAAATGGTCCGCAGAATTCCTCGGAACCCTGTGGCTGACCCTGGGCGGCTGCGGTGCGGCCGTGCTGGCCGCCGCCTTCCCGCAGGTGGGCATCGGCCTGGTCGGCGTCTCGCTGGCCTTCGGCCTGACGGTGCTCACGGGCGCCTATGCCTTCGGGCCCATCTCGGGCGGGCACTTCAACCCGGCCGTCTCCGTGGGTCTGGCCATGGGCGGGCGCTTTGCCTGGAGCGAACTGCCGGGCTACATCGTCTCTCAGGTGCTGGGCGCCATCACGGGCGCGGCCATCCTCTATGTGATCGCCACGGGCAAGGCCGGTGCCGACATCGGCGGCTTTGCCACCAACGGCTACGGCGCGCATTCGCCGGGCGGCTACGGCATGACGGCAGCCCTGGTCACCGAGGTGGTGATGACGGCCTTCTTCATCCTGGTCATCCTGGGCGCCACGGCCAAGCGCGCGGCAGCCGGCTTTGGCGGGCTGGCCATCGGCCTGTGCCTGACGCTGATCCACCTGATCTCGATTCCCGTGACCAATACCTCGGTCAATCCCGCGCGCAGCACGGGCCCGGCCCTGTTCGGTCCCGAGATCGCGATCTCGCAACTGTGGCTGTTCTGGGTGGCCCCCATCGTGGGTGCGCTGATCGGCGCCGTGATCTACAAGGCCCTGCTGGCCAACCCGGCCAACGAATAAGGCCAGGGACGGGCGCGGCAGGCGCCCCGCAGCAGACTCAAGCGGCTGGCGACAGCCGCTTTTTTCATTGAATCTTTGGTGAAACACGGTTTTCGTTTGTTGCATGGCGGCAACGCGAATGACTTTCACCCGGCACAAACCGGCCAACTTTACGAAGCAGAAACCGAACACTAGTGATTCGCAATAACAATCCGCGGGCTTTCATCGGAGTGAACATGAGCAAAATCCAACAAATCCTCCCCCCCGCGAACCTCACCCAGCTGGCCCTTGCCGCAGCCCTGTGCCTTGCTGGCACCCCGGCCTTTGCGCAGGCCAGCACCACGCTGGGCACCGTGAACGTGACGTCTTCGACCGAAGCGCCCGTCAAGACCGACAACGCCTCCTCGGCCAAGTTCACGGCCCCGCTGGTGGACACGCCCAAGACGGTGCAGGTCATCAACGAGGAAATCATCAAGCAGACCGGCGCGACCAGCCTGCAGGAAGCCCTGCGGTCCACGCCCGGCATCACCTTCGGCAACGGCGAAGGCGGCAACCCCTCGGGTGACCAGCCCTTCATCCGCGGCATGGATGCCCAGGCCAGCACCTTCGTGGACGGCATGCGCGACATTGCGGCCGGCACGCGCGAGGTGTTCAACCTGGAAGCGGTGGAAGTCATCAAGGGCGCCGATTCGGCCTATGCAGGCCGTGGCGGCGCGGGCGGCTCCATCAACCTGGTGACCAAGAAGGCCAGGAACGAGAACTTCATCAGCGGCGACGTGGGCCTGGGCACGGACAGCTACCGGCGCGCCACCATCGACGCCAACCGCGTGCTGGGCGAAGGCGTGGGCCTGCGCCTGAACGCCATGGTGCACGACGCCGACGTTCCCGGCCGCAGCGGCCCCGAGAACAAGCGCTGGGGCATTGCACCCACGGTGACCTTCGGCATGGGCACGCCCACGGAGGTCTCGCTGTCCTGGCAGCACCTGCAGACCGACAACATTCCCGATGGCGGCGTGCCCTACCTGTACAGCAGCACGGCTGCGGCCGGCCTGCGCGGCGGCAGCGTGGTGCGTCCCACCTACGGCAACAACCGCGACAACTGGTACGGCCTGACCAGCCGCGACTACGAAAAGGAAAAGAGCGACCTGTTCACGGCCACCGTGGAGCACAAGTTCACCGACACCCAGAAGTTCCGCAACAGTCTGCGCTACAGCAAGACCGAACAGGACTACCTGTGGACCCAGCCCGACGACAGCAAGGGCAATGTCGTCAATGGCTACGTGTTCCGCCGTGGCAATGCACGCGTGGCCGACATCAAGACGCTGCAGAACCTCTCGGAATTCACGGGCAAGGCCCAGACCGGCAGCGTGGGCCACAGCTACTCGTTCGGCCTGGAACTGTCCAAGGAAAAGGCAGAGTCCCGCATCGCCGCGCTGCAGACCACCAACACCACCTGCACGGCCGCCAGCCTGTGGTGCGCCTCGCTGAACAACCCCGACAGCAGCCCGCTGTGGAACCTGCCCGTGACGCTGGGCGATCCCAGCCACAACCAGATCGACACCGTGGCGCTGTACGGCTTCGACACGCTGAAGTTCAACGACCAGTGGTTGCTCAATGCCGGCCTGCGCATGGACCACTACAAGATCAGCTCCTCCGGCCCCGCCGGCCGCAACACGCCCGCCTATGACCTGAGCCGTTCGGACACATTGTTCAACTACCAGCTGGGCCTGGTCTACAAGCCGGCCACCAACGGCAGCATCTACGCCAGCATCGGCACCTCCTCGCGCCCCGGCGGCTCCATGCTGGGCAACGGCAACGAGGACCTGGGCATCTCCACCGACCAGCTGGCCAACCTCGCTCCCGAGAAGACCCGCTCGCTCGAACTTGGCACCAAGTGGGACCTGATGGAAAAGCGCCTGGCGCTGACCGCCGCGCTGTTCCGCAACGACGTGACCAATGCGCGCATCACCGAAAACGGCGTCACCTACATGGGCGGCAACAAGGTGGTCAACGGCGTGGAACTGGGCTTCACGGGCAGCGTGCTGCCGGGCCTGAGCGTCTTCGGCGGCTACACCTACATGGACAGCGAGCAGAAGAACGCCGGCGCGGGCAGCGTGGCCAATGGCCAGCCCTTCCCCAACACGCCCAAGCACAGCTTCAGCCTGTGGACCAGCTACAAGCCCATGGCAAAGCTGACCGTGGGCCTGGGCATCTACGCCCAGAGCAGCGTGAACCAGAGCTACATCCTGTCCACGGTGGATGGCGGCATCGTCACCAAGGGTGCCAGCGGCTATGCGCGCTACGACGCCATGGTGGCCTACCAGATCGACCGCAACCTGACCGTGCAGCTGAACCTCTACAACCTGGGCGACAAGGTCTACTACAGCGGCATCCGCTCGCCCCACTACGCGACCATGGCCGCAGGCCGCTCGGCCGTGGCCTCGCTCAAGTGGACGTACTGATCTGCTGATCGCCCCGCGCGAACGCGCAGCGGCTTGACGCTGCGCAGATCACCGCAAAGCCCCGCAGGCCATCGCCGCCTGCGGGGCTTTTTTGCGGGACACTCGCTGATTCCCCCTGAGGACCGCCTGCCATGATGCTCCGCATACCCGCCCTGCTCAGCCCCGACGAAGTGCGCCAGTGCCGCCAGGCGCTGGAGCAGGCCCCTTGGCAGGACGGCCGCGCCACGGCCGGCCCTCTGGCGGCCCAGGTCAAGGCCAACCTGCAGCTGCCGCTGGACAGCCAGGCAGGCCAGGCGATAGGCAACCTCATCCTCGACAAGCTGGGGGCCAGCGCGCTGTTCATGTCGGCCACCCTGCCGCTGAAGGTGCTGCCGCCGCGCTTCAACCGCTACGAGGGCGGCGGCACCTACGGCAACCATATAGACAACGCCATCTTCACCATCCCCGGCACGGCCATCAAGGTGCGCAGCGATGTCTCCACCACCGTGTTCTTCAGCGAGCCCGACGAGTACGAAGGCGGCGAGCTGATCGTGGAGGACACCTTCGGCCACCAGAGCGTGAAGCTGGCCGCAGGCGACGCCATCGTCTACCCCGGCACCAGCCTGCACCGCGTCAACCCCGTCACGCGCGGCACGCGCTACGCCAGCTTCTTCTGGACGCACAGCCTCGTGGCCTCGGACGAGAAGCGCCGCATCCTGTTCGACCTGGACCAGCAGATCCAGCAACTGACGGTGCGCCACCCGGGCGACCCCGCGCTTTCCGCGCTGTCCGGCACGTACCACAACCTGTTGCGGATGTGGTCGCAGGCCTAGTGGCACAGCCGCCAGGCAGCCGCATCAGAACCTGTAGCGGGCCGTGACCAGCACATTGCGCGGATCGCCATACACGCCCGTGCCATAGGAGCCCAGGCCCGGCATATAGGTCTTGTCGAACAGGTTGTTGACGTTCAGCGTCACCGACCACTGGCGGTCCACGTCGTAGCGCGCCATCAGGCCCACCAGCGCATAGGCGCGCTGGTCGGCGCGTGCATAGGGGGCGGAGGACTGCTGGTAGTAGGTCAGGCTCTGCCAGGCCAGCGAGCCGCCCACGGTCCACTGCGGGTTGAGACGGTAGCTGGTGCTGAGCTTGAACAGGTGGCGCGGCTGGTTGGTGTTGACGGCGCTGAGGATCACATCGGGCTGGGCCGGCGCGCGCGAAGTACGGTAGGTGTAGCCGCCGTAGATGTTCCAGGCCTGCGTGATGCTGCCCGACACCTCCATCTCCACGCCCTTGCTGGTCACGCCGTCGATGGCCGCATAGACCTCTTCCCCGGTTTCCGGATTGGCGCTGACGTACTGCGCGGCATTGCGCTGCTGGATGTGGAACAGCGCCAGCGAGGCGTTGAGCCGGCCGTCCAGGAACTCGCCCTTCACGCCCACTTCGCGGCTGCGGCCGGTGAGCGGCGGCAGCGGGCTGCCGGCTGCGTCCTTGTAGTAGGTCTGCGGATTGAAGATGTCGGTCTGGCTGGCGTACAGCGACAGCTGGCGGCTCAGGTCATAGACCACGCCTGCATAGGGCACGGTCTTGTGCGCCACGCGCAGCGCGTTGTTCACGCCGTAGCTGCCGTCCAGGCCCGTGGTGTCGTCCAGCATGTCGTACCAGCTCACGCGCGCGCCCAGGATCACCGACAGATCGTCCGTGGGCCGCAGGCGCGCGGCGCCGAAGACGCCCTTTTCCACGATGCGCGTCATGCGGTGGTCGCGCAGCTGGAAATCGGGCCGGGGCACCTGGCCGTCCCACTCGAAGTAGTTGCCCACGGGGCCGTAGGCGTTGGTGTAGCCGGGCGCATGGCGGCGCTGGCGCGACCAGCTGGCGCCGAACGACAGCTCATGCTCGCGCCCGAACAGCTGCAACGGCCCGGACAGCGCCGCATTCACGGCCTGCGTGGTGGCATCGGTGGGAATCTTGTTGGACAGCATGTTGATGCCCAGGCCGCTGACCGGGTCCACCATGCCGTGGGCGGCCACGCCGACCTCCACGTCGCGCGACTGGCGCAGCCGGCTGGCCGACAGGTCCGCCTTCCAGCCATTGCCGAAGCTGTGCTTGAGTTCGGCAAACAGGTTGGTGCTGTCGTTGTCCCAGTACGACCAGCGCGCCGCAGGGTTCAGCGAGGTCGGGAAATGCGTGCGGCTGCCATCCTTGAAGAACAGCGGGATGTGGCCGAAGCTGGCCCCGTTGGCGCGCGTCTGCATGTGGTCAATGCCCAGGCTGGCCACCGTGCCCGGACCCAGGTCGGCCTCGATGATGCCGTACAGGCTGCGCACGTTGCGGCTGTAGTCGTCCACATGGGACCTGGCGTTCTGCGCCACGGCCACCACGCGGGCGCGCACGCGGCCGTCTTCGGTCAGCGGCGCGGAGATGTCGCCCACGCCGCGCAACCGGTCATGGCTGCCGATGGCCGCCTCGGCCGAGGCCTGGAAGGTCTTGGTGGGCCGCTTGCGCACCAGGTTGACCACGGCCGACGGATAGCCCGCGCCCGTGAGCAGGCCGGTCGCTCCCTTGACCACTTCCACGCGGTCATAGATGGCGCTGTCGGCCAGCGAGGTCGTGTACTGGTTGGCCGAGTCCATGGTGTTGGGCACGCCGTCGAACTGGAAATTCTCGATGGCATAGCCGCGCGAGTAGAAGGTGGTGCGCTCGCTGTCGTTGCGGCCCACGGTAATGCCGGGTGTCTTCTCCAGCACCTCCGGCAGGCTGGTCAGGCCCTGGTCGTCCATGAGCTGGCGCGTGACCACGCTGACGGACTGCGGCGTCTCGCGCTGCGACAGGCCCAGCCGTGTGGCCGTGCTGGACTGGCGCGTGGCGTAGGAGCCCGTGCCTTCGGAGACCGCGCTGCGCTCGGCAGCGGCCGTCACGTTGACCGTGGCCAGCGTGGCGCCTGCAGCGGCAGCGGGCACCACCTGCTCCACCCGCCGCAGCGCATAGGCGCCGCTGGCCTGGCGCACGGCCTGCCAGGCGGTGCCGGCCAGCAGGGCCTCGAAGGCAGCCTCCACCGTGTAGCTGCCGCGCAGTCCCGCGCTGCGCTGCCCGGCCGTCTGATCGGCCGTGAAGATCAGGGCCACGCCGGCCTGGGCGGCCGTGCTGCGCAAGGCGGCATCCAGCGGGCCGGCAGCGACGTCATAGCTGCGCTGGGCCTGGGCCAGCACGGCGGCGGGCATGAGCGCGATGGCCAGCGCCAGCGCGGGGCGGGGCATGAAAAGGGGTTGCATGGTCCTGGGTTCTCCCTGTGTTCCGATGTCGAAAATCAAAGCTCTCGGAAGCAAGGAAGCACGGCGCGGGAAATCGGGTCACCCCCGGCGCAAAAAAATGCGAAAAAGAAGAAAGAGCCTCAGCCGCGCACCTGCGCAGGCTCCACCACCACCCACCAGCGCGTGCGCCAGCGCAGCTGCACGGGCAGCGCACCGGGCAGCATGGCCAGCACGGCGTCCGTGCCATCGATGCCGCCTTCGTCCAGCGGGAACACGCCCGAGAACCGCAGCCCGGCCACGGCCGGATCGGCGTGCAGCCAGCCAGGGCGGTAGCGGTTGAGCTCGGCCAGGAAGTCGTCCAGGCGCTGGTTGTCCACCCACAATTGGCCCCGGCTCCAGGCGTCGTCCGCAGGGCCGGCCGGCTGCACCGTGCTCCAGCCCGTGCGCGTGAAGTCCATGGCCTCGCCCGCCTGCAGACGCCGTGCGGATGCGCCTGTGCCGGCCGTGCGCAGCTCCACGGCGCGCTCGAACACCGCCACGCGCGCACCTGCATGGCTGCTGCGCACCATGAAGCGCGTGCCCAGGGCGCGCACGCGGCCGTGGACGGTCTCCACCACAAAGGGCAGATCGCCCAGCGCACCTGCGGGATGGCCGGTGGTGAACAGCGCCTCGCCGGCCAGCAGGCGCAGCCGGCGTTCGCTGCCGTCGAACTGCAAGGCCACGGCGCTGCCGGGGCCCAGCAGCATGTCCGTGCCGTCGGGCAGGGTCCAGCGGCGGCGCTGCGTGCCCGAGGCGTAGTCGGCCGCCATCTGCTGCCACTGCGGCGTGCGGCTGGCCAGCCAGCCCGCGCCCGCCGCCGTGCCCAGGCCCGCAAACAGGCCCAGCAGGCGCCGCCGCGCAGCCCGGGGAGCGGCGGACAGGCTGCGATAGCCCGCGCCACCGGCGTTGAGCCCCGTCAGCGCGCCCGTGACGGCCTGCAGATGGGCCCAGGCGCGGCCATGGTCGGCGTCTTCATCGAGCCAGCGCTGCCAGCGCGCCCTGTCGGCGGCCGAGGCCTGGCCCGATTGCAGCAGCGCAAACCAGCCGGCAGCCGCCCGCGCCACGCCGGCCGGCAAGGGCCGGCCCAGCGCCTGGGGCGCCTGGATACTGCTGCCGGGTAGCGGCGCGGCGCTGGACAGGCGCCGAGGATCGGAAGGAGGCACCGGCGCCATCAGGACAGCGCCAGCACGAAGCAGCGCTCATAGCCCTGGGCCAGATAGCGCTTGACGCTGGTCATGGACACGCCCAGGCGCGTGGCGATGTCCGCATAGCTCAGGCCTTCGAGGTGGGCCAGCAGGAA
This sequence comes from Delftia sp. RIT313, assembly GCF_000632165.1. NCBI lineage: Bacteria > Pseudomonadati > Pseudomonadota > Betaproteobacteria > Burkholderiales > Comamonadaceae > Delftia > Delftia sp. RIT313. The sequence goes on from NZ_JFYT01000112.1 coordinate 106,075, forward strand.
GGCCTCGCGCACCTTGGGCGCCAGCGCGTCCAGCGCCTGGTCCACGGCCTGCAGCGATTCGAGGGCGATCAGCCGCTCTTCGGGCGAAGGGGCAAGTTCAGCGGGCAACAGGGCCAGGGTGTCGAGATAGGCGCGCTCCAGCAGCCGGCGCCGGTGCTGGCGGATCACAAGATGGCGGGCCACGGTGGCCAGAAAGGGGCGCGGCTGCTCGATGCGGCCGGCCATGCCCGAGGTGATCACGTTGACGAAAGTGTCGTGAGCGATATCGGAAGCCTCGAACACATTGCCCAGCTTGCGGCGCAGCCAGCCTTGCAGCCAGCCGTGGTGTTCGACATAGAGGGTGTGTACGGGATCGGCCGGTGCGCGCATGAAAAGACGGACGCGCCCCGGACTGGCGTGCCGCAGCGCTGAAGCTCGTTTGAGAATGGTTCGCATTCTAAACACGAGCTCAAAACCGTCGCTGCCCAAATCAGGGGCACCGAGGAAGGGCCGTCCCGCACCGAGGGTGCCGTCCCCCTCCCGCGAAGCGAGAGAGGGGGAAGCGGCGCAGCCGCTCAGGGGGTGCTAAAAATTCTCGTGTGCACCCAGGTAGCGCCACTGGCCCACAGGCAGATTGCCCAGCGTCACGCGGCCGATGCGGATGCGCTTGAGGCCCACCACGCGCAGGCCCACCAGTTCGCACATGCGGCGGATCTGGCGCTTCTTGCCTTCGGTCAGCACAAAGCGCAGCTGCTCGGGGTTCTGCCAGTCCACCTTGGCGGGCTTGAGTGCCTCGCCGTCCAGCGACAGGCCATGGCACAGGCGTGCCAGCTGTTCGGCCGGGAACACGGATTGCACGTCGATGTCGCGGTCACCGTAGGTCACGCGCACCAGGTACTCCTTGTCCATCTCCGAGTCTTCGCCAATGATCTGGCGCGCCACACGGCCGTCCTGGGTCATGACCAGCAGGCCTACGGAATCGATGTCCAACCGGCCGCAGGGCGCCAGGCCCTTGAGCTGCGCGAAGTTGAAGCGCGTGCGGCTGGTGTCCTGGTTCCAGTGGTTCTGGGGCGTGACCAGAACCACGGCGGGCTCGTGCCCGTCCTCGGCTTGGCCGCTGACATAGCCCATGGGCTTGTGGATCAGGATGGTGACCTGCTGGTCCTGGCGCTCGCGCGCTTCGCGCTCGACGGTGATGCGGTCGGCCGCCACCACGTTCTGGCCCATCACGGCGAGTTCGCCATTGACGCGGACCCAACCCTTGTCCACCCACTCGTCGGCCTCGCGGCGCGAGCACAGGCCCATGTCGGCCAGGCGCTTGTTGATGCGCACGCCACCGGGAACCTGCTCCTGCAACGGCTCGGGAGCACGCTTGACGGGGATTTCGCGGCTGGCGCCACCGTCGGCGGGACGGTAGGTGCGGATGCCGCTGAGCGGACGGTAGGCGGGCTCGGCCTGGGGCGCCTCGTCGCGGCGCGGGCCACGGGCGTCATCACGGCGGGGACCACGGGCGTCGTCGCGGCGCGGTCCGCGCGCATCGTCACGGCGGGGGCCGCGGGCGTCGTCACGGGGACGGTCGCGGAAACCACCTTCACGCGGGCCGTCACGGGGACCGTCGCGCTGGGCGTCACGTTGACCATCACGCGGACGCTCATCGCGCTGGCCATAGGGCCGGTCGCGGCGATCGTCCGGGCGGGGCGCGCGCGGGGGGCGGGCATCGCGCGTATCACGGGCATCGCGCATGTCGCGCTGCTCGCGCGGGGCACGGTTCTCGCCGCCGCCCTGTTCGCGCCAGTCGCCACGCGGCTGGGAACGGTCCAGGTCCTCGGCACGGCCGAAACCGCTGCTGCGCGGGCGCTGGTCACGGGCGTCGTCGCGGGGTGCTGCACCGCGGGGGGCATCGCCTCGGGGTGCCGCACCGCGGGCATCGCCGCGAGGGGGGGCATCACGGCGGTCGGAGCGCTCGTAACGATCATTGCGGCCGCCACGGTCGCCGCCACGTTCATTGCGGTCGTTGCGGTCACTGCGCGGGCCGCCGCGTGCGCCCGCAGATTTGCCCGCGCCACCCGAAGGGCGGCGGGCATCGCCAGCCGGCTCGGCCTGTGGCTTTTCGGGGCGGCGCAGCACAGGGCGCGCGGAGGGCGCTGCCGCCTCGTCGGCGCCGGGCCGGGACGGTTTGGAAGAAGTAGGGGATGACATTAGACCGCCATTGTCGCGCGGCAAGGCCCGCAGCGGCTGCGCCCTGCGGCCAATACGGGCATTGCGCTCGGCTATCGGGCGACTATCGGGCGGCCTGCGGGCAGGCCGCCAGGGCCCCCTTGCCAGCCCCGCCGCCCGGCCCTGCGCCCCGGCGGGCTCGCCATGTTCCGCACCACTCATTCATGCCCATGCAATGCGCCCGGCGGCCGGCCCATCCCAATCGCTGTATCCGGCGCGATATGCACAGCCGGATGAATCCCCAATGAAAAATCGACAAGAAGCGAATCACACCGGCAAAACATCTTCAATCCGGCCGATTGGGATCTTCCAATGCACGGCATGCGACATGTAAAAAACTGTATTTTATTTGGGCGATTTCATTCATTGGCGATTGCAAATCAACCCATTGGGCTTGCCATTGCCCATACATCTCCCCATAGAATGGCGCCCGTCCAGAAACGGGGGGCTCTTTCGAGACAACAGCCCTTCGCGCAGCGCCTGCTGCGGTATCCAGACCATCCCGCCCGGACTCCCGCCTCATTCAACAAGGAAAACCATGAGCGATACACCCAACCTATCGAATTCCACTCCATTGAAAGAACAATTCAAGGCGCTGCTTATCACCAAGCCGGACTTGACTGGAATCGAGTGGTCCGATATGGAGACCGCCATCGGCCCGAATGCTGAGAAATACCGGCCACTGTGGGAGCGCATGGTCAGCGGGAAAAAGGGCTTTTTCGCATCCATGAGTCCCTGCTGGACCGCCATTCCCTTCATGGGCGTTTCCTGGGCCATTGCGCGCCGCGTCTACGCCTATGCCGTGGTGGCCTTCATCACCCTGTTGATCATCAATCTGCTGATGCCCGGCACGGGCGGCGCCGGGCGCGTGCTCGGCATCGCGGTGGCCATCTCGTTCACGGTCAAGCGCACCTACCTGCAATGGCTGATCACGCGCATACAGCAGATCAACCAGAGGGGCCTGGTGGGCGCTGCGCGCGAAGAGGCGCTGCGCCAGATCGGCGGCCTGGACCAGAAGAACGGCTGGATCTCCTTCGGCGTGCTGCTGGCCATCGGCATCGTGCTGGCCGCCTTCTGAAGCGCCAGGCCCGCAGATCAGCGGTCCACGGGCAGCCGGTCGCACAGGGCCACCAACTGCGCCAACTGGGGGCCCACATCCCGGATCAGCGTGCGGGCCGGCATGCGCAGGCCCGGCACGGCGCAGTTGAACAGCAGCCGGCGCGACCCGTAGCGGATGCGCGAGGCCGCACCCACGGCGCACACGCCCAGGCCGGAGTCGCCCATGTTGACCGCGAAGCCCCGGGCGGCATAGTGCGCCAGGCTTTCGCTGGCGTTGTCCATGCAGCGCGCATATTCCTCGGGCCGCTGGCTGCGCACGCGGTCCAGGAAGCGCTGCAGTTCCCCGGCATCGAGCTGGGCCAGCCCTGCCCGGCCCATGGCCGTTTCCAGTACGCCGCGCACGGCGCCCACGCCGGGTCGCTTGAGCGTGCCGCCCTCCCAGGCGCAGGTATCCAGATAGACCACATCCAGGTCCATGACCACGCCCACCGACACCGCCCCCTTCACACGGTCGGCCAGCGCCTGCATGGGCAGGCGCAGCGGGCCGAGCAAGGGCGTATTGATCACATAGGGGTAGCCCAGGGCGACGGCGGCCGGGCCGACGAAGTAGCGGTCCAGCCGCTCGTCATGGTCCAGGTAGCCCATGGTCTGCAGGCTGCGGCACAGCCTGGACACGGTGGGGCGCGGCAGGCCCAGGCGGCGGGCCAGTTCGCTGTTGGCATGCGGGCGCGGGTCGCTGACGAAGCACTGGAGAATCATCAGCCCCTTGGCCAGCGTGCCTGCGAAATACGGGTCCTGCTCGCGGATGCGGCAGACATCCTGCGAGTCCCTGGGTTGGTGGGCAATGGGGGTGTGGGGCACGTGGCGATTGTGCGGACCACGGCCGCAAAGCCGCAACTGCATTTCAATATTTGAAACTGCATTGCAGCCCTGGTGCCCGCGCTTCCTACAGTGCGGCCCATGAGCCAAGCCCCCACCCCCCACCCCGCCGACGCCCGCCTGCAGGCGTTGATTGCAGACATCCGCCATTTCGTGCGCCACCGCTGGCATCCGCTCGAAGAGCAGATCGAGCGCGACGACAGCATTCCGCCCGCCGTGGTCCAGGAGCTGCGCGACAAGGGCTATTTCGGCTGGAGCATTCCCCAGGCCTACGGCGGCCTGGGCCTGAGCACCGAGGAGCTGGTGCGCTGCGCCTTCGAGCTGTCCCAGGCCTCGGTGGCGCTGCGGGCCCGCGTGGGCACCAACACCGGCATTGGCTCGGAAGCCCTGGTGGCCGACGGCACCGAGGCGCAAAAGCAGCGCTGGCTGCCGCGCATGGCGCGCGGCGAGCTCACGGGTTGCCTGGCGCTGACCGAGCCGGACGCGGGCTCGGAGGCAAGCAACATCCAGACCACGGCACGCCGCGAGGGCGACCACTATGTGCTCAACGGCAGCAAGCGCTTCATCACCAATGCGCCGCTGGCCGATGTCTTTACCGTCATCGCCCGCACCGGCGAAGGCAGCACGGGCAGCGAGGGGCTGACGGCCTTCTTCGTGGAGCGCTCGCCGGGCCTGGTGACAGGCCAGCCCTATCGCAAGATGGGCCAGGCGGGCTCGCCCGTGTCCGACGTGCATTTGCAGGACTGCCGCGTGCCGGCCGACCAGATCATCGGCGGGCGCGAGGGCCAGGGCTTCAAGACCGTGATGAAGGTGCTCAACAAGCAGCGCCTGCACCTGGCAGCGCTGTGCACGGGGCCGGCGATCCGCATGCTGGACCTGGCGCTGGCCCATGTGCGCCAGCGCGAGCAGTTCGGCCAGCCGGTGGCGAACTTCCAGCTGGTGCAGGCCATGCTGGCCGACAGCCGCACCGAGATCTTCGCGGCGCAATCCATGATCCTGGAGGCCGCCCGCGCCCGCGACCGGGGCGAGGACGTGGCGCTGTCCGCCTCCATGTGCAAGTACTTCGCCTCCGAGATGTGCGGCCGCGTGGCCGACCGCGCCGTGCAGATGTTCGGCGGCGCAGGCTATGTGGCCGACTTCAGCCCCATCGAGCGCTACTTCCGCGACGTGCGCCTGTTCCGCCTCTACGAAGGCACCAGCCAGATCCACCAGCTCAACATCGCCAAGCTCATGCTGCGCGAGAGCGCCTGACACCGGAGGCCCCCATGACACACCCCCTCACCTCGAAGCACCTGGCCACCCTGGGCCTGCTGGCTGCGCTGTGTGCCTGCGCGCAGGCTGCCCAAGCGGCACAGACGGCCCAGGCGGCACAGGCGGCACAGGCGACTTTTCCCGATCGGCCCGTGCGCGTGATCGTTCCCTTTCCCGCAGGCGGCAGCACCGACCTCGTGGCCCGCGCGCTGTCGGTGGAACTGGGCCAGGCCCTTGGCCAGCCGGTGGTGGTGGAGAACAAGCCGGGCGCGGGCAGCCTGGTCGGCTCGGAACTCGTGGCCCGCGCCGCGCCCGATGGCTACACCCTGCTCATGGCAGGCCTGAGCAATGTCTTCCTGCCCCATGTGCACGCCAACCTCAAGTGGAATCCGCTGACCGACTACGAGTACATCGGCCTGGTAGCCGACCTGCCCAACGTCATTGCCGTCAACGCCAAGACCCCCTACCGCACGCTGGCCGAACTGGTGGCGGCCGACAAGGCCAGGCCCGGCACGCTGTCCTTCGGCTCGGCCGGCACGGCCACGCCCTCGCACCTGGTCTGCGAGATGGTCAACCACCGGCTCGGCACGAAGATGCAGCACCTGCCCTACAAGGGCAACGCCCCGGCCGTCAACGACCTCATGGCCGGCCACATCCCGGTGATGTGCAACAACCTGGGCGGCACCCTGCCCTACATGCAGGGCGGGCAGATCCGCATCCTGGCGCAGACCGGCAAGAGCCGCTCGCCCGCAGCGCCCGACATTCCCACCTTTGCCGAGCTGGGCGTGGCCGGGCTGGACACCGGCCTGTGGGTGGGCCTGGCCGCGCCCAAGGGCACGCCGCAGCAGATCGTGGCCACGCTCAACCAGGCGCTGGCCAAGACCATGGCCTTGCCCGAGACACGCGACAAGCTGGCGCGCCTGGGTGCCACGCCGCTGCCCACGCAGACTGCGGACTTCCACAAGCGCGTGGCCGAAGACCGCCGCGCCTGGGAGCCCGTGCTGAAGAACGTGGACCTGAAAGGCAACTGATGCAGCGCCAAGGCTATCCGCTGGAGGGTGTGCGCATCCTCGACATGGCCACGGTGCTGGCCGCCCCCTTCTCGGCCACCCTGTGCGGCGACCTGGGTGCCGACGTCGTCAAGCTGGAACTGCCCGGCGGCGGCGACACGCTGCGCAGCCTGGCCCCCGTGCACGACGGCCACGCCGTGTTCTGGAAAACCGCCAACCGGGGCAAGCAGGGCATCTCGCTGGACGTGCGCAAGGCCGAGGGCCGCATGCTGTTCCTGCGGCTGATCGAGGATTTCGACGTGCTCGTGGAGAACTTCCGCACCGGCACGCTGGACCGCTGGGGGCTGGACCTGGCCACCTTGCATGCCCGCAACCCGCGCCTCATCGTGCTGCGCCTGACGGGCTTCGGCCAGACCGGCCCCTATGCGCGCCGGCCGGGCTTTGCGCGCATCTTCGAGGCCATGAGCGGCTTCGCCCACCTCACGGGCGAGGCGGGCGGCCCGCCCCAGCACATGAACTACCCGCTGGGCGATGCCGTGGCCGGCCTGTTCGGCGCCTTCTCCATCGCGGCCGCACTGGCCGAGCGCAACGCGCAGCCGCATGGCGAACAGCGCGGCGTGGAGATCGACCTGTCGGCCACCGAAGCCATGCTGCGCCTGCTGGACCCGCTGGCGGCCGAGTACCAGCTGGGCGGACAGGCACGCAGCCGCACGGGATCGTGCGCGGGCTACACGGCGCCCTCCAACGTCTACCGCACGCGCGACGGCGCCTGGCTCACCGTGGTCGCCACGGGCGACGCCATCTTCGCGCGCCTGTGCCAGGCCATGGACCGCGCCGACCTGGCCGCCGACCCGCGCTTTGCGGACAACGCCGCGCGCATACGCCACCTGCAGGCGCTGGATGCGCTGATCGTGCAATGGTGCGCAGCCCTGGACTGCGCCCAGGCCATGGCCGCGCTGGCCGCGCACGACATCCCGTTCAGCAAGGTCTGCTCGGCCGAGGACGCGCTGCAGGACCCGCATTTCGTGGAGCGCGGCAGCTTCATCACCGTGCCCGACCCCGACCTGGGCCCCCTCACCGCCCCCGCGCCCGTGCCACGCTTCACCGGCCGCCAGGCCCCTTCGCCACGCAGCGGCCCGGCCACCGGCCAGGACAATGCATGCATCTATGCGGAGTTGGGGCTGGATGCGCAGCAGCAGGAGAGGCTGCGGCGCGAAGGCGTGATCTGAGGCCGCAAGTGGTTGGCAGTGGGCGGCGTCAGGCCGCCCGCCGCGCCGCCGCAAACAGACCGCTGCGCAGCGCTTCCAGGTCAAGCACGCGCAGGCCGCCGTACTCCACGACGATGGCATTTTCGCGCTGCAGCACGGACAGCGCCTCGTTGACACGCTGGCGCGACAGGCCCACCAGGTAGGCCAGTTCCTGCTGGGTGATGCGCAGCACCTCGCCCACGCCCGGGTACAGCAGCGGGTGAAAGAGCGCGGCCAGGCTGCGGGCCACGCGCAGGTCGGGGTTGGTGAGGCGGTCGATTTCGCGGGCCGAGATGAACTGGCCCAGGCGCTCGTTGAGCTGGCTCATGACGAAGCGGTTGAAGCCGATGGAGTGGTCCAGCAGCCAGTGGAAGGTTTCTATGGGCAGGCCGCCGACCACGCTGCGGCGTATGGCCTGCACGTTGTAGCGGTAGGGCTCGCGCTTGACGGCCGTGCCTTCGCCGAACCAGCCGCCCGGGGGCAGGCCGGCCAGGGTCATGCTGGCGCCATCGGCGCCGTCGGTGTTCATCTTGAGCAGGCCTTCGACCACGCCGAACCAGTAGGTGGGCGCGCGGCCGGTGCGGCAGACATAGTCGCCGGGCTGGGCGTCGCCGACGACCAGCGCCTTCTGGGCCCGTTCGCGCTCGGCGGGCTGGAGTACGGCCAGCCAGGGAATGCCTTCGAGTTCCTCGGGCCGGGGCGCGCGGCGGCGCTGGTGCAGTGACAGTTCTTGGCTCATGGAGTCGCGGCGAGGGTGCGCGGATCAATCATCAAAACCACCCAAGCATTGCCCGAGCCCGGTGGCTGGCGTGAGCGGGATTTCCAGAAGGACCGCGGCACGCGCACATTCCCGGATGCGCAAGCCCCCAAGCGGGACATGAGACCGTTTTGGCACCTTTTGTTACGGCGCGTTTTCCCGATGATGAGTTTCCCGCGGATTGTCGTCAAACAGACACCACGGCGTCAAAGCCAGTCCTAGGATGCAGTCCAAGCCGGTAGGTCACAGCCTGGGCATCTGCACCATGCGACCACCATTCACGAACATCCAAGGACATGGAATGACGACCACGTTCCCGCACCTGCTGCTCCAGCATGCCGCCCAGCGCCCCCAGGCGCCGGCGCTGCGCGAGAAGGAATACGGCATCTGGCAGACCTGGAGCTGGAGCGAGGCCGCCGAGACCGTGCGCCACATGGCCTGCGGCCTGGCGGCCCTGGGCCTGGCGCGCGGCCAGAATCTGGCCTTCATCAGCGACAACCGGCCCCATGTCTACATGGGCTTCATTGCCGTGCAGGCGCTGGGCGGCGTACCGATCCCGCTGTACCAGGATGCCGTTGCCGCCGAGATGCGCTTCGTCATCGAGGATGCCGAGATCGACTTCGCCTTTGCCGAGAACCAGGAGCAGGTCGACAAGCTGCTGGAGGTGCGCGAGAGCGTCTCCGGCCTCGGCCACATCATCTATGACGACCCGCGCGGCCTGCGCCACTACGACCAGCCCGGGCTGATCAGCACCGAGGCGCTGCTGCAAAAAGGCAAGGAGTGGGATGCCGCACACCCGGGCGCCTGGGATGCGATGCTGGCCGCGCTGTCGCCCGACGATGTCTCGGTCATCCTCTACACCTCGGGCACGACCGGCAAGCCCAAGGGCGTGTGCCAGACGCACCGCAGCTTTGGCGAGTCGGCACGCGGCGGCGTGCAGGTGGACCGCCTGGGCCCCGGCGACAACGTGATCTCCTACCTGCCTCCGGCCTGGGTGGGCGACCACCTGTTTTCCTTCGCGCAGTGGCTGGTGGCGGGCTTCACCATCAACTGCCCGGAGTCGGCCTCGACCGTGTCCATCGACCTGCGCGAGATCGGCCCCAGCTACTACTTCGCGCCACCGCGCATCTTCGAGGGCATGCTGACCTCGGTGTCCATCCGCATGGAGGATGCCGCGCCCTTCAAGCAATGGATGTACGGCCGCGCCATGGCCGTGGCGCGCCGTGTGGGCTCGGACATCCTGGACGGCAAGACGGTGGGCACGCTGGACCGCCTGAAGTACGCGCTGGGCGACCTGTGCATTTACGGGCCGCTGCGCAATGCCATGGGCCTGTCGCGCATCCGCGTGGCCTACACGGCGGGTGCGGCCATCGGGCCCGAGCTGTTCCGCTTCTTCCGCTCCATCGGCATCAACCTCAAGCAACTCTACGGCCAGACCGAGACCTGCGCCTATGTGTGCATACAGCGCGACGGGCAGGTGGAGCTGAGCAGCGTGGGCCAGGCCGCACCGGGCATCGAGCTGAAGATCGCCGACAACGGCGAGGTGCTGCTCAAGGGCGTGTCCGTGCTCAAGGAGTACTACAAGCGCCCCGACGCCACGGCCGAGGTGGTGGATGCCGACGGCTGGTTCCACACGGGCGATGCCGGCGTGATCGATGCCAGCGGCCAGCTGCGCATCATCGACCGCGCCAAGGACGTGGGCAAGACCAGCCGGGGCGCCATGTTCGCGCCCAACTACATCGAGAACAAGCTCAAGTTCTTCCCCCAGATCAAGGAGGCCGTGTGCTTCGGCCACGGCCGCGACCAGGTCTGCGCCTTCATCAACATCGACTACGAGGCCGTGGGCAACTGGGCCGAGCGCCAGGGCCTGCCCTATGGCGGCTATGTGGACCTGGCATCGAAGGCCAAGGTGCTGGAGATGGTGGCCGACTGCGTGGCCCAGGTGAACGCCGACCTGGCCGCCGAAGCCGGCATGGCCGACACGCAGGTGGCGCGCTTCCTGGTGCTGCACAAGGAGCTGGACCCCGACGACGACGAGCTGACCCGCACGCGCAAGGTGCGCCGCGGCTTCATTGCCGACAAGTACGGCGTGCTGGTCGATGCGCTGTACACGGGCAAGCGTGAGCAGTTCATCGAGACCCAGGTCAAGTTCGAGGACGGCCGCACCGGCAGCGTCAGCGCCACGCTGTCCATCATCGATGCCAAAACCCATTCGGTGGCTGCCACCGCCAGGGCCTGACCGGAGCCGCTGACATGACCCACAAGAAGATCGGCGATGTCATCCTCGACATCAAGAACATCAGCCTGCGCTTCGGCGGGGTGAAGGCGCTGACGGACATCTCGTTCGATGTGCGCGAGCACGAGATCCGCTCCATCATCGGCCCCAACGGCGCGGGCAAGAGCTCCATGCTCAACTGCATCAACGGCGTGTACACCCCTTCCGAGGGATCGATCACCTTCCGGGGCAAGACCTTCAGCCACATGAACAGCCGCCAGGTGGCCGAGATGGGCGTGGCGCGCACCTTCCAGAACCTGGCGCTGTTCAAGGGCATGAGCGTGATCGACAACATCATGACCGGCCGCAACCTGCAGATCAAAAGCGGCATCCTGATGCAGGCCCTGCGCCTGGGCCCGGCCCAGCGCGAGGAGATCCGCCACCGCGAGTTCGTCGAGCACATCATCGACTTCCTGGAGATCCAGGCCTACCGCAAGACCCCCGTGGGCCAGCTGCCCTACGGCCTGCAAAAGCGCGTGGACCTGGGCCGCGCCCTGGCCATGCAGCCGCAGGTGCTGCTGCTGGACGAGCCCATGGCCGGCATGAACGTGGAGGAAAAGCAGGACATGTGCCGCTTCATCCTCGATGTCAACGACGAGTTCGGCTCCACCATCGTGCTGATCGAGCACGACATGGGCGTGGTCATGGACATCAGCGACCGGGTCGTGGTGCTGGACTACGGCAAGAAGATCGGCGACGGCGCACCCGACGAGGTGCGCCAGAACGAAGACGTGATCCGCGCTTACCTTGGCACAGGCCATTGAGGGGACTGACATGGGATTTTTTCTGGAAACCTTGTTCGGCGGCCTCATGGTGGGCACGCTGTACGCGCTGATCGCCATCGGCTTCGTGCTGATCTTCAAGGCCTCGGGCGTGTTCAACTTCGCCCAGGGCGCGATGGTGCTGTTCTCGGCCCTGGCCATGGCGCGCTTTTCCGAGTGGATTCCGAAGTGGATCGGCATGGAGCCGGGCTGGTTCACCAACCTGCTGGCCATCTGCGTGTCGCTGGCCATCATGGTGGTCGTGGCCTGGGTGATCGAGCGGCTGGCGCTGCGCCATCTGGTCAACCAGGAGCCCATCACGCTCTTGATGGCCACGCTGGGCATCGCCTACCTGCTGGACGGCCTGGGCCCGATGATCTTCGGCAGCGCCGTCTACAGCATCAACGTGGGCATGCCCAAGGACCCCATGTTCATCCTCGAGGGCCTGTTCCAGGGCGGCGTGCTGCTGAGCCAGGAAGACCTGTACGCGGCCTGCATCGCCGCGCTGCTGGTGGCCGCGCTCAGCGTGTTCTTCCAGAAGACCAAGACCGGCCGCGCGCTGCGCGCCGTGGCCGACGACCACCAGGCGGCCCAGTCCATCGGCATCCCGCTGTCGCGCATCTGGGTCATCGTCTGGTCGGTGGCCGGCGGCGTGGCCCTGGTGGTGGGCATCATCTGGGGCTCCAAGCTGGGTGTGCAGTACTCGCTGTCGCTGGTGGCCCTGAAGGCCCTGCCCGTGGTGATCCTGGGCGGCCTGACCTCGCTGCCCGGCGCCATCATCGGCGGCCTGATCATCGGCGTGGGCGAGAAGCTCTCCGAGGTCTACCTGGGCCCCATGGTCGGCGGCGGCATCGAGACCTGGTTCGCCTACGGTCTGGCCCTGTGCTTCCTGCTCGTGCGGCCCCAAGGGCTGTTCGGCGACAAAATCATTGATCGCGTTTGACCGTTACGGAGAACTTGCACCATGTTTTATCGTGAGAACGGTCAATTCAAGACGACCTACGCATCCGACCAGCAGATCTTCGGCGTCGCCCAGGACCGCTGGGCCATCGTGGCGCTGCTGGCCGTTGCCTTCCTGGTGATTCCCTTCAGCGTCAGCGACTACACCTTCCAGGCCGTGCTGATCCCCTTCCTGATCATGTCGCTGGCGGCGCTGGGGCTGAACATCCTGGTCGGCTACTGCGGCCAGATCTCTCTGGGCACCGGCGCCTTCATGGCCGTGGGCGCCTACGCGGCCTACAACCTGCAGGTGCGCTTCGAGGGCATGCCGCTGCTGGTGGCCCTGATCGGCGGCGGCGTGCTGGCCATGGTCTTCGGCGTGATCTTCGGCCTGCCCAGCCTGCGCATCCGGGGCCTGTACCTGGCCGTGGCCACGCTGGCCGCCCAGTTCTTCGTGGACTGGCTGGCCAGCCGCGCGGCCTGGGTGACGAACAACTCTTCCTCGGGCTCGGTGAGCGCGGGTCCGCTGTCCATCATGGGCTGGAAGATCGACACGCCCATGGAGAAGTACCTGCTGTGCCTGGGCATCCTGTGCGTGCTGGGCCTGGCCGCCAAGAACCTGGTGCGCGGCGCCATCGGCCGCGAGTGGATGGCCATGCGCGACATGGACGTGGCCGCCAGCGTGATCGGCATCCGCCCGACCTACGCCAAGCTCAGCGCCTTTGCCGTGAGCAGCTTCATCGTCGGCGTGGCCGGCGCGCTGTGGGGCTTCGTTCACCTGGGCGCCTGGGAGCCCGCGGCCTTCAGCCTGGACCGCTCGCTGCAGCTGCTGTTCATGATCATCATCGGCGGCCTGGGTTCGGTGGTGGGAAGCATCTTCGGCGCGGCCTTCTTCGTGCTGCTGCCGCTGCTGCTCACCCAGGTGCCGCACTGGATGGGCCTGCCGCTGTCCACGGCCACGGCGACCTACCTGGAGCACATGATCTTCGGTGCGCTGATCGTGTTCTTCCTGATCGTGGAGCCGCATGGCCTGGCAAAACTGTGGGCCACAGCCCGCCAGAAGCTTCGCGTCTGGCCCTTCCCGCATTGAGTTGATCTGTATCGAGACAGGGCGCCACAGAGTGCCGGATAACCGGGGAATCTTCCCCAGCCAACTAGGAGACAACGTCATGATGTTCAAGAAAGTCGCCATCGCCGCCGCCACGGTCGCTGCTGGAATCGGCGCTCTCGTGGCCGCCCCTGCCGCACAGGCCCAGGACCAGTTCGTGCCGCTGCTGGTCTACCGCACGGGCCAGTTCGCGCCGCTGGGCATTCCATGGGCCGATGGCAAGCAGGACTACATCAAGCTGGTCAACGCCAAGGGCGGCATCAATGGCGTGAAGATCGCCTACGAGGAATGCGAGACGGCCTACGACACGGCCAAGGGCGTGGAATGCTATGAGCGCCTGAAGGGCAAGGGCGGCGGCGCTGCCGGGTTCGATCCGCAGTCCACCGGCATCACGTTCGCCGTGACGGACAAGGCGCCCGGCGACAAGATGCCCATCATCACCACGGGCTATGGCCTGTCGCAGTCGGCCGACGGCAAGGTCTTCGAGTGGAACTTCCCGCTGCTGGGCAACTACTGGACGGCGGCCGACTCCATCATCCAGGACATCCTCAAGAAGGAAAAGGGCAGCCTCAAGGGCAAGAAGATCGCCCTGGTCTACCACGACTCGCCCTACGGCAAGGAACCCATTCCGCTGCTGCAAAAGCGCGCCGCCAAGGAAGGCTTCGACCTGACCCTGCTGCCGGTGACGGCGCCCGGCGTGGAGCAGAAGTCCACCTGGCTGCAGATCCGCCAGCAGCGCCCCGACTACGTGCTGCTGTGGTCGGCCGGCGTGATGACGCCCACGGCCGTGCGCGAGGCGCAGGCCACCGGCTACCCGCGCGAGAAGATGTACGCCATCTGGTGGGCCGGCTCGGACCATGACGTGAAGGACATCGGCGCCGGCGCCAAGGGCTACAACACCGTGACCATCCACAACACGGCCGAGCACGACAAGGTGCACGACGAGGTCAAGGCCATGGTCTACGACAAGGGCCAGGGCACGGCCACCGACGCCAAGGAACTGGGCGCCATGGCCCACACGCGCGGCATGGTGATCTCCATGCTGCAGGTGGAGGCCATCCGCACGGCACAGGAAAAGTACGGCAAGGGCAAGGTCATGACCTCCGAGCAGGTGCGCTGGGGCCTGGAGAACCTGAACCTCACGCAGGAGCGCCTCAACGAGCTGGGCTTCGGCAAGATCATCCGCCCCGTCAAGACCAGCTGCGACAACCACCTGGGCACCGACTGGTCGCGCATTGCCCAGTGGGATGGCGCCAAGTGGAAGGTGGTCTCCGACTGGTACCAGGCCGACAAGTCCATGGTCGAACCGCTGGTCAAGGAGTACGCGGACAAGTACGCCAAGGAAAAGAACGTAAAAGCTAGAACTTGCACCCCCTGAGGCGCTTGCGCGCCTTCCCCCTCTCTACCCGCTTCGCGGGGGAGGGGGACGACACCCTCGGTGCGGGGCGGCCCTTCCTCGGTGTCCCTGAGTTGGGGCATGCCCCGCGCAGAGATGCTTCGAGAGTTGCGGCCCCGCACTCCGCTTTCGTATCAACGCCCATGGACGACGCCATGACCACCGCACCCACCTCCGCCCCGGCCCCCAGCGATCCGCTGCTCGTGGTCAATGGCATCGAAGTCATCTACAACCATGTGATCCTGGTGCTCAAGGGCGTTTCGCTCCAGGTGCCGCGCGAGAGCATCGTGGCCATTCTGGGCGGCAACGGCGCGGGCAAGACCACGACGCTGCGCGCCATCTCCAACCTGCTCAAGGGCGAGCGCGGCGAGGTGACCAAGGGCACGATCGAGCTGGAGGGCGAGCGCATCGAAAGCCTCACGCCCTCCGAGCTGGTGCAGCGCGGCGTGGTCCAGGTCATGGAGGGGCGGCACTGCTTCGCCCACCTGACCATCGAGGAAAACCTCATGACCGGCAGCTACACGCGCACTGACAAGGGCGAGATAGCAGCCAACCTCGAGAAGGTCTACAACTACTTTCCGCGCCTGAAGACGCGCCGTACCTCGCAGGCCGCCTACACCTCGGGCGGCGAGCAGCAGATGTGCGCCATCGGCCGCGCGCTGATGGCCAATCCGCGCATGGTGCTCCTGGACGAACCCTCGATGGGCCTGGCCCCGCAGATCGTCGAGGAGGTGTTCAACATCGTCCGCGACCTCAACAGCAAGGAAAAGGTCACCTTCCTGCTGGCCGAGCAGAACACCAACATGGCCCTCAAATACTCGGACTACGGCTACATCATGGAAAGCGGCCGCATCGTCATGGACGGCGCGGCCTCGGACCTGGCCAGCAACGAGGACGTCAAGGAGTTCTACCTGGGCGTGGGCGGCGGCGAGCGGAAAAGCTTCAAGGACGTCAAGAGCTACAAGCGCAGAAAACGTTGGCTGGCCTGACCGGCGGACATTTCCCAGCCCCTGCCCCAGACCCTTCTTCCACAGGACTAGCCATGAGTGCCTTCTACGACGCGCTGGAGACGCGCACCCCTGACGAACGCGAAGCGGCGCTGCTGTCCGCCCTGCCCCGGCAGATCGCCCATGCGCAGCAACACTCTGCTGCCTTCGCCCAGATCCTGGCCGGCGTCGATGCCACGCAGATCACCAGTCGCGCGGCCCTGGCCCGCCTGCCGGTGACGCGCAAGTACGAGCTGCTGCAGCGCCAGGCCGAGCAGCGGCCCGCGCAGATCTTCGGCGGCTTCAACGCCATCGGCCTGGGCCAGCCCATGCCGCGCCTGTTCTGCAGCCCCGGCCCCATCTACGAGCCCGAAAGCCGCCGCCCCGACTACTGGCGCATGGCGCGCGCGCTGCATGCCTCGGGCTTTCGGCCCGGCGAACTGGTGCACAACTGCTTCAGCTACCACTTCGTGCCCGCGGGCTCGATGATGGAAAGCGGCGCCCATGCGCTGGGCTGCACAGTGTTCGCAGGCGGCACGGGCCAGACCGAGCAGCAGGTGCAGGCCATGGCCGACCTGCGGCCCGCAGGCTACGTGGGCACGCCCAGCTTCCTCAAGATCATTGTGGAAAAGTCCCTGGAGATGGGCCTGCCCATTCCCTCCGTGACCAAGGCCATGGTCTCGGGCGAGGCCTTCCCGCCCTCGCTGCGCGACTGGCTGGCCGAGCGCGGCATCGCGGGCTACCAGTGCTACGCCACGGCCGACCTGGGCCTGATCGCCTACGAGACCGAGGCTCGCGAAGGCCTGGTGCTGGACGAGCAGGTCATCGTCGAGATCGTGCGCCCCGGCACGGGCGACCCGGTGGCCCCAGGCGAGGTGGGCGAGCTGGTGATCACCACGTTCAATCCCGACTACCCGCTGATCCGGTTCGGCACGGGCGACCTCTCTGCCGTGCTGCCCGGCCAGTGCCCCACGGGCCGCACCAATGCGCGCATCAAGGGCTGGATGGGACGCGCCGACCAGACCACCAAGGTGCGCGGCATGTTCGTGCACCCGGGCCAGATTGCCGACGTCGTGCGCCGCTTCCCCCAGGTGGGGCGCGCGCGGCTGGTGGTCACGGGCGAGATGGCCAACGACCAGATGCAGTTGCTGGTCGAAACCCGCGAAACCTCACCGGGCCTGGCCCAGCAACTGTCCGATGCCGTGCGCGAAGTCACCAAGCTGCGCGGCGATGTGCAGATGGTGCTGCCGGGCACCCTGCCCAATGACGGGAAGGTCATTGAAGACGCGAGGTCGTACAAGTAGCCACCGAGGCGCGGGTACGGCGGCCTCGCCGCCGAGCAGCATTCGCAGACCCTGAAAACATGACGCCTGTCAAGACTCCCAGGGTTTGCACTAGATCAATGGCAAGGGAATCTGCTGCGGCGCAATAGAAACAATTCTTAAAATCCGTCTCCTCGTGCATTCGGTTTCTCTTGCGTGTTTGCCCTCGAAGGCAAATGCGCATCGCCCCCTATCATTTGCACGCTATTTACTTGGAGACACTATGAAAGCATTGTTCAAGATCGCAGCCATTGCGCTGGCAGCCGGTGCAGCCCTTGGCGCCCACGCGCAGGACTATCCTGCCGCAGGCAAGACGATCACCCTCATCGTGCCGTTCACCGCAGGCGGCCCGACCGACAAGGTGGCCCGCGATCTGGCCGAGTCCATGCGCAAGCAGTTGAACAATGCCACCATCGTGGTGGACAACGCCGACGGCGCCGGCAGCACCATCGGCACGGCCAAGGCCGCACGTGCCCGTCCTGACGGCTACACGCTGCTGATCAACCACATCGGCATGTCCACGATCCCGTCGCTGTACCGCAAGCTGTCGTTCAACGTGCTCAACGACTTCGAGTACGCCGGCATCATCAACGACGTGCCCATGACCCTGATCGGCCGCCCCAGCCTGCCGGCCAAGAACTTCGCCGAGGTCAAGGACTGGATCGGCAAGAACCAGGGCAAGGTCAACCTGGCCAATGCCGGCATCGGTTCCGCCTCCCACCTGTGCGGCCTGATGCTGCAGGCGTCCATGAAGACGGAAATGACGCCCGTGCCCTACAAGGGCGCCGCCCCCGCGATTGCCGACCTGATCGGCAACCAGGTGGACCTGCTGTGCGACCAGACCACTAACACCACGGGCCAGATCACGGCCAAGAAGGTGCAGGCCTATGCCGTCACCACGCCCAAGCGCCTGACCATGCCCGCGCTCAAGGACCTGCCGACGCTGGCCGAAGTGGGCGTGCCCGACTTCCAGGTCACCATCTGGCACGGCCTGTACGCCCCCAAGGGCACGCCGGCCGACATCGTCAAGAAGGTCAACGAGGCCATGAAGGCCGCCCTGAAGGACCCCGAGTTCATCAAGCGCCAGGAAGCCCTGGGCGCCGTGATCGCCAGCGACGGCCGCATCGAGCCCGAAGGCCACAAGAAGTTCGTCCAGGCCGAGATCGAGAAGTGGGGCAAGGTCATCAAGGCAGCCGGCACCTACGCCGACTGATCCCGAGGACCACCACCGCGACGGATCGCCCGGTTGCAACCACGATCAAGCCCGGCTTCGGCCGGGCTTTTTCGTTGGCGGGAGCCGCGCGACAGCAGCGGTGCAGGCTCAGGGCGCCGGCCCGCGCAGCGCCATCACGGCCTGCCAGCTGCCGCCGCGCTGGCTTGCGTTGTAGAGGTTGCTCTGCGTGTTGCCGGGACCTTCGTAGTAGCTGCCGCGCATCAGGCATTGCGATCCCGAGGCCGTGCAGTGCACAAGCTCGACGCCGAACATCAGCGCCGGCCGGCCGCTGGCCCGGTCCAGCACCTGCTCGCCGCCCTTGCCCACGTCGCAGGCCGAAGCCGGCCGCACATGGCTCTGGCCACTGAACAGACCCAGCGTGCCCGCATCGGGGTCCAGCAGCGCCCAGCCTCGGCCGTTGCCTATGCAGTAGGCCGCCGCCTTGGGGCCGAGGTTGGAGGCGTTGTCCAGAAACAGCAGCGAATACACGGCAGCCGCCGCTCCCGGGGGTGCCTGCGGGCCGGTGGGCGCCTTGGGCCTGTCGGCACAGGCGGCCAGTGCCAGCGTGGCGGCCAGCGCGCCCAGCCAGGGCAGGAATCGGGAGGAATGACGGAGGCGGTGCATGGAAGTCCTTTCTTTCTCGCAATCTGCGTGCGTGTTTAACACGGCGCGCGGCCCCTGCTGCGGCTCAGGCCGGGCCTTCGAGTTCGGCATGCCGCCGCTCGAACAGTTCAATGAGGTGATCGGCCACGGCACGCACGCGCCGCGAATGGGCAAGGTCGGCATGCATGGCAAGCCAGATCGGCTGGTCGGCGCCCAGCTGCGGCTCCACGCAGACCAGCCCCGCCTGCCTCGCCAGGAAATGCGGCAGCACGGCCAGGCCCAGGCCCGCCTGGGCCGCGGCCAGCTGCGCGGACAGGGTATTGGTCTCCAGCCGGCAGGGCCGCCCGTGCAGGGCGCGCGCCATCCAGCGTGCGGCGGGCAGGTGGGCATGGCTGTCGTCCCAGCCGATGAAGGCATCGCCCTCGAACGGGTCCGAGCCGTGGGTGCCCGCGCTACCGTTTCCGCCTGTGCGGCCTTGCACATAGCCGGCCGATCCATACAGGCCGAAGCCCAGCGTGCCCAGGCGCCGTATCGTGAGGTGGCCGGCCTCGGGCTGGGTCATGCGCACGGCCAGGTCGGCGTCGCGCCGGTGCAGGTTCAGCGTCTGCACGCCGCTGACCAGCTGCACGCGCAGACCTGGATGGCGGGCGAACAGAGGGACCAGCGAGGGCGCGATCAGCGGGTTGGCCAGGTTCTCCGCCGTGGCCAGCCGCACCACGCCGGCGACCTGTGCCTGGCTTTGCGCGGCATCGCCCAGGGCCTGGGCCGCCTGCTCCAGCGCCTCGGCCGGGGCCAGCAGCGCCTGGCCGTCGGCGGTGAGCCGATAGCCGCTCTGGTGGCGGCTGAACAGCGGCATGGCCAGCGCAGACTCCAGCCGGTCCAGCCGGCGCGAGACCGTGGCCACGCCCAGCCCCAGCGCGGCCGAGGCACCGCTCAGGCTGCCTGCGCGGGCAATGGCCAGGAAGATGCGGGCGTCGTCCCACTGCAATGGAATGCTCCTTTGTTTTCGGGAATGTTTCTCGGGAATTTTCTCGGGAATGCTTTCCAAAAATGGAAGATCAAAGCGCGATTTTGTCAGTAGGCAAGGCCGCTTCGGAAAACCATACTGGCCCCTTGTTTCAGCAAGAGGATATGCAATGCAACAACGCAAACTCGGCCACGATCTGCAGGTATCCGCCCTGGGCCTGGGCTGCATGGGCATGAGCGAGTTCTATGGTCCGCGCGACGACGCCCTGGCGCTGCAGGCGCTGGACCATGCCGTGGAGTCCGGCATCGACTTCCTGGACACGGCCGATGTCTACGGGCCGCACCACAACGAGGAGCTGATCGGCCGCTTCCTGACCACGCGCCGGCCGCGCGTGAAGATCGCCACCAAGTTCGGCATCGTGCGCAGGGCCGGCGAGTACCGGCGCAGCATCGACAACAGCGCGCAGTACGCACGGCAAAGCTGCGAGGACTCGCTGCGGCGCCTGGGCGTGGAGCGCATCGACCTGTACTACGTGCACCGCGTCGATGCCACGCGCCCCATCGAAGAGACCATGCAAGGCCTGGCGCAGCTGGTGCAGGAGGGCAAGATCGCCCGCATCGGCCTGTGCGAAGTCAGCGCGGCCACGCTGCGCCGTGCCCATGCCGTGCACCCGGTGGCGGCGGTGCAGACCGAATATTCGCTGTGGACGCGCGAGGTGGAGGACGAAGTGCTGCCCGCCTGCCGCGAGCTGGGCGTGGGGCTGGTAGCCTATTCGCCGCTGGGGCGCGGCTTTCTCACGGGGCGCTTTCATGGCGGCACGGCCTTCGAGCAGGGCGATTTCCGCGCCAGCCTGCCGCGCTTTCAGCCCGGCAACATCGACACCAACCAGGCCCTGGTGGGCGCCGTATCGGCCCTGGCTCAGCGCAAGGGCAGCACGCCCGCGCAGATCGCCCTGGCCTGGCTGCTGGCCCAGGGGCCGGACGTGGTGCCCATTCCGGGCACCCGGCGCATCGCCCATCTGCAGGACAACCTGGGCGCGCTGTCCGTGGCACTGACCCCCGCCGAGCTGGACGAGCTGCGGCGCGCCAGCGACGAGCTGCCCGTGGCCGGGCAGCGCTATACGGAGGAAGGCATGAAGGGCATCAACGCCTGAAGGGACAGCGGGAGGCGCCGGCTACCAGGTGACGTCGCTGTTCTCGGCGGCGCTGCGGCGCAGCATGTCGATCATGGGCGCGGCGCGCTGGCGCAGGCTGACGGCGTCGCGCGCGCCCGCTGCGGCGCTGTCCTGCTCGCCGTCCTGGGACTCGTCTTCATGGCTGGCCTTGCGGCGGGCGTCGTCGTCGGCGACGGCGGCCTCCAGCGCCTCGATGGCAGCGGGAATCTGCTGCACCGTGATGATGCCGCTGGCGCCGGGCGTCTTGCCGACGATCTCCAGGACCTGGCGGCCGTTGGATTCGAGCATGATGACGTCGGCCGTGGCACGGGACTTGAACTTGTAGAGCATGGCTATCCTTTTTCTGTGTGGCGTGTCATGCACTCAGCGGTACATGTACTCGCGGTTGAAAGCATAGTCCGATTGAGCCCCCACCATGGGTCCCGACTGGAGCCGTCCGTCGGGATGCGTGCACAGCATCTGGTGCAGGGCGATCCAGCCGCGCTCGAATCCCATGGCGCAACCCGCCAGATAGAGCCGGTAGGCGCGCAGCACCTTGGCGGCACCTTCGGCATCGGCATGCTGCTCAAGGATACGCTGCGCCTGCGGCAGCCGGGCTTCCAGTGCGTCGGACCAGTTCCACAGCGTGCGTGCGTAGTGGGGCCGCAGGTTCTCCGTGTCCACCATTTCCAGCCCGCTGTGGCCCATGTCGTGCAGCACGCGGCTCACATGCATGAGCTCGCCGCCGGGGAAGATGTAGCGGTCGATGAACTCGCCCATGCCCGCGCCCAGCTCGGTGTTGTCCACGCCGCCCGCCGTGATGCCGTGGATCAGCGCCATGCCGCCCGGGCGCAGCAGGCGGTGCACGGTCTGGAAGTACTCGGGCAGCTGGGCCTGGCCCACATGCTCGAACATGCCCACCGAGCCTATCTTGTCGAAGGGCTGGCCGGGCGCCAGCGCGCGGTAGTCCAGCAGTTGCATGTCCACCTTGCCCTGCAGGCCGCGCTCGGCAATCAGCTGCTGCACGTAGCGGTGCTGGTTGTGCGAGAGCGTGATGCCCGTGGCCGTGACGCCGTAGTGCTCGGCCGCCCACACCAGCAGCGCGCCCCAGCCCGCGCCGATGTCCAGGAAGCGCTCGCCGGGCCGCAGGTCCAGCTTGCGGCAGATGTGGTCCAGCTTGGCCTCCTGGGCCTGGGCCAGCGTCATCTGCGGATCGCGGAAGTAGGCGCAGGAATAGACGCGGCGCGGGTCCAGCCACAGGCCGTAGAAGTCGTCGGAGATGTCGTAGTGGAACTGGATCTGCTGGGCGTCGCGCGCCAGCGTGTGCGCGGCCATGGAGCGCATGCGGGCCATGGCATGCCCCCACCAGTGCGAGGTGCCGCGCACCGGATCGGACTGCAGCAGGCTGGCGGCCACCGCCATCACGTCGCGCATGCGGCCATCGATGCGCACCAGCCCTTCCACGATGGCACTGCCCAGTGTCCCTATCTGCCCGGCCGCCAGGCTGGCGATGGCCGACATGGTCTGGAAATGCAGCACCACCTGCGCATCCGCAGGACCAGCGCGCTGGCCGGACGGCAGGATCACGGCCACGGGGACAGGGAGAGACGCCAGCCGCGCCTCGATGGAGCTCAGCACTTGTGTCATGGCGTTCATTTTTGACAGCAAGGCGCACTGCGTCAATCGCAGCCTGGGCTGTGCATGGCGGGGCATTGCGCCCCGCCACGGCGGGAGTGATCAGGCGATCAGCTGCCTGTAGTCGCGCCGTGTCTGATCCGTCACCGAAGCAAGCACTTGCTCGAAGGGCGTCTTGTGCCGTGCGACCAGCCGCAGGGATGCCACGGCGCGCGATTTGCAAAACCAATGACAGGTGTACTGCATGAGCAACAGCTCGGCCGTCATCGTGAAGGCGCGCGCACGGCGTTCGTCCTCGTTGCGGCTGTCGGCCACGCGCACGGAGGCAATGCCGCGCGCATGCAGCTGCATGGCGTCGCGCAGATCGAAGGACGACGAGGGAAAGAGCCGGTCCAGATAGGGCAGCGCCACGGGCAGCGTGCTCACGCGCGTGAGCTGCGGATCGGCCGTGGCCATCTCCTTGGCAAAGCGCTGGAACTGCTCGGCCAGGTTGGCCTCGGTGTTGTCCAGCACGGTCCAGATCTGGGCACGGCGCTGCTCGTCGCTCTCACCCAGGACGCGCAGATAGCCTTCGATCAGGCCGCCCATCAGCTTCTCGATCTGGAATCGTCCCAGATACTGGGCCAGCAGCAGGGTATGCCGGCGCTGTTGCTGCGTCTTGAGCAGGTAGATTGCGATGAAGACAATGATCGCCAGCGTGAAGAAGTCCATGAAAGCAGCAAGGGGGCCAAGGGTGCGAGAAGGCTTGAGTGTAGTCAGGCGCGGCCTGCCCGCGATTTTGGTGGGCATAGGCCTGCTGCTGGGCGGCTGTGCCAGCCGGGGGGCCGGTGGCGACGGACTGGGCTATTACTGGCAAAGCCTGCGCGGGCAAATGCACCTGCTGCAGGCCAGCCGCCCGATTGACGACTGGCTGCAGGACGAGAACCTTGCGCCCGCACTGCGCGAGCGCCTGCTGTCGGCCCGGCGCATGCGCGCCTTTGCCGTGGAGCGCCTGGGCCTGCCCGACAACGCCAGCTACCGCCGCTATGCCGATCTGCAGCGGCCGTTTGCCGTATGGAACGTGGTGGCCGCGCCGCCCGACAGCCTGGAGCTGCACCGCTGGTGCTTTCCGGTGGCCGGCTGCGTGGGCTACCGGGGCTACTTTGCCGAGGCCGACGCCATGGCCCAGGCACGGCAACTGACCGACCAGGGCCTGGAGTCCGGCAGCTACGGCGTGCCCGCCTATTCCACGCTGGGCTACCTGAACTGGCTGGGCGGCGATCCGCTGCTCAACACCTTCATCGGCTGGGGCGAGGGCGAGTTCGCCGGCCTGCTGTTCCACGAACTGGCCCACCAGGTGGTCTATGTGGCCGGCGACACGGCCTTCAACGAATCCTTTGCCACCACCGTGGAGCGCCTGGGCACGCCGCTGTGGCTGGCCACCGAGGCCGGCCCCGCCGCCCGCGCACGCTGGGATGCAGGCCAGCTGCGGCGCGCGCAGTGGCGGGCGCTGACCGGCCACACGCGCCAGGCGCTGCAGCAGCTCTACCAGGACCCGCAGCAGCGCGGCCCCGCCATGGCGCAGGCCAAGGCGCAGATCTACCAGCAGTTCCGCAGCGACTACGCTGCGCTGCGCGCGCAATGGCGCAGCGCCGATGCGGCCCTGCTGACCACCGATGCACAGCGCCAGCTCTACGACCGCAACCAGGCGCGGCTGGACCAGTGGGTGGCCGATGCCAACAACGCCAGCTTTGGCGCGCTGGCCGCCTACGACGACTGGGTGCCTGCCTTCACCGCGCTGTGGAAAAAGGCGCAGACCCAGGCGCCGGCCCAGGCCGGCGGCGAGGCCGCCCAGGGCTGGCAGCGTTTCTATGCCGAGGTAGAAAAACTGGCCGCCCTGCCTGCCTTGCAGCGCAACACAAGGCTGTGCGGGCTCATGCCCGCCGATGCGTCCCTGCCGCCTGCCTGCACCCCGGATCAGGCTGGGGCGTCGGAATCCGCGGACGGATCGCGCCCCGGCAACTGAATGCGTGCCAGCAGGCCGCTGGAGCTGCCAGGCAGCGGCGACTGCAGCTCCAGGCTGCCGCCATGCTGGGCCACGATCATGGACACGATGGACAGGCCCAGGCCGTAGCCCGGCGACGCCAGCTCCCGCACGGTGCCCTGGGGCAGGCGCAGGTCGTCCACATGGCGCACATGGCGCTCGCGCGCGGTGCTCAGCGCCGCCGCATCCATGCCCGGCCCCTCGTCGCGCACCTGGACGGTGTGGCTGTCGCAGACTTCGAGCAGCACCTCCGAGCCATCGCTGTAGCGCAGCGCGTTCTCCACCAGGTTGCGCAAGGCAATGGCCAGCGTGTCCACATCGCCCGCCACCGGACCGCAGGGCTGCTCGGGCAGCACCACGTCCAGCCGCAGCTGGGTGGATTCGTCCTGCTGCCAGAACTCGGAGGCCACCATGCTGGCCAGCGCGTCCAGCCTCACCTCGTCCTGCGCCAGCGCCGAGCCCGAGGCCGCGCGCGACAGCTGCAGCAGCTTTTCCGTGCGCTGGCGCAGCCGCTCCAGCGCCTCATAGGCCGCGCGCACATCGGTGTTGTCCACGCCCCTGTCCAGGGCCGTCTGCAGGCGCAGCGTGGCCACGGCCAGCGGCGTGCGCAGCTCGTGGGCCGCATTGGCAGCCATGGAGCGCTCCACCTGCAGCGCATGCGACAGGCGCTGCATCAGGTGGTTGATGCCCCGGCCCAGCCGCCACAGCTCGCGCGGCATGGCGTCCAGGTCCAGCGGCTCCAGGTTGGAGCCGCCGCGCTCGCTCAGCTGCAGCTGCATGTCGCGCAGCACGCGCAGGCGCCGCCGCGCGGTCACGCGCAGCGCCCAGCCCATGAGGGCGAGCATGACCAGCATCACCGCGCCCAGCGCCAGCAGCGCCCGCTGCAGCGCCTCGCTGCGCTCGACCATGGGATCGGCCAGCATCAGGAACAGCGGCTGCCGGGGATGGGCCACCACATAGATGCGCCAGCCCTCGCGCTCGTAGAAGCCCTCGCGCATGGGCACGGCAAAGGCTGCCACGGGGGCGGCCTGGGTGCGCAGCAGCACGTTGCCGCGGCCGTCCTGCAGCTGGTAGACCAGATCCTCGGCCTCGTCGCCCGGCTGCGAGGCCACATGCGGGCGCTGCACGCCCTCTCGCGAGTGGTCCTCCTGTTCCAGCTGGTGCACGGCCACCTCCAGCAGGCGGTGGCCGCTGTCGATCATTTCCTGGTCGAAGTTGTGGTGCACGATGTGGCTGACATACCAGGCCAGCGCCAGCACGCAGGCCAGCCAGACGGCGGCCAGGGCCAGTGTCAGCTCGCGGGCCAGCTGGTCGGCCAGACGGGGCGGCAGCGCCAGGCTGTAGCGCTGCGGCTCATCCATGCTCGAGGGCCAGGCGGTAGCCGGTACCGCGCACGGTCAGGATGCGGTCGCGCCCGAGCTTGCGGCGCAGCCGGCTGATGAATACTTCCAGCGTGTTGCTGTCGGCCTCGGCATCGAAGCCGTAGAGCGCATCGAGCAGATGCTCGCGCGCGTGCACACGCTGCGGCTGGGCCGTGAGCACGCGCAGCAGCGCCCATTCCTTGGGCGTGAGCAGCAGGGTGCGGCCGGCATCGCGCACCATTTCGCGGGCCAGGTCGATCTCCAGCGTGCCCATGCGCAGCACGGCGTCCTGCCCGGCCTGCATGCCGCCGCCGCGCCGGCTCACGGCGCGCAGGCGGGCCAGCAGTTCCTCGGGGTCGTAGGGCTTGACCAGATAGTCGTCGGCCCCCGCGTCCAGCCCGCGGATGCGGTCGCTGACCTGGTCGCGGGCCGTCAGCACGATGGTGACGGGAGGCTGCTCCAGCCGGCGCAGCGTGGGCATGAGCGCCAGGCCGTCGCCGTCGGACAGGTGCAGATCCAGCAGCACGGCCGCGTAGCTGGCACCGGCCAGGCAGGCGCGCGCCTGGGCCAAAGAAGGCACGCTGTCGATCAGAAAGGCCTTGGAGCGCAGATAGCTGCCCACCGCCTGGGCCAGTGCCTCATCGTCTTCGACCAGCAGGATTCGCATGGGAGGCTGGGCCTTCGCACATCAGGGTGTGCACCGGGTACGGGCGCAACAGAGGGGACGGGAGGGGTTCAAGCTGAACGGAGTCTGAACGCGGGGTTCAGATGTTCTTAAGCTGCGAATTCTACGCTCGCGGCCATGTCAGAACGCCTGCTCGCCCGCCCCCCCTTTGCCGGCTCCTCCGGCACCGGCCAAGCCCCGGCCCCATCTTCTGCCCAGCCTGCCCAGGCGGCCCCCGCCAGCCTCCCGGCACGGCTGCGCACGGCCTGGAGCGCCCCGCGCTCGGCCCAGGCCGTGGCCGTGGTGCTGGCGCTGTGGCTGCTGGCCACCGCGAACTGGGCGCTGTGGCTGCGCCTGCCCCACCTCGAAGGCTATGACGGCAGCCTGGCCACCCTGGTGCTGCGCCTGCTGCCCCTGGGCCTGGGCGGCATTCTGCTGCTGCTGTCGCTGACGGCCTGGCCACGCGGCATGAAGCCGCTGTGGATCGCCCTGCCCTGGATTGCCGGCTCGGCCCAGTACTTCATGACCGCCTACGGCACGGTGATGGACGGCGGCATGATCAACAACATCCTGCAGACCGACCTGCGCGAAAGCAGCGACCTGTTCAACCCCCAGCTGCTGCTGCAACTGCTGCTGGTGGCCGGCCTGCCCACGGCCTGGCTGCTGCGGCTGCGCATCATCCGCCCGCGCCGCAGCACGCAGACGGTGCTGCGCACGCTGGGGCTGCTGGCCGCCTCGGTGGTGCTGCTGGCGGCCTCGGTCTTTGTCTCGTACCGCGAGCTGGCCCCCGTGATCCGCAACAACCTGTGGATGCGCCACATGCTCAACCCCGTGAGCCCCGTGCTGGCCTCGCTGGACGCGGTGCTCAAGCCCATCCTGCGGCCCAAGCGCCCGTTTGCCAGCATTGCGGCCGGCGCCACGCTGGGCGCCACCTACGCGGCCGAGCGCAAGCCGCCGCTGTTCGTCATCGTGGTGGGCGAGACGGCGCGCGCCGCCAACTGGGGCCTGAACGGCTATGCCCGCGACACCACGCCCGAGCTGGCCAGGCGCAAGGTGCTCAACTGGAGCAACGTGACCTCCTGCGGCACCAGCACGCGCGAATCCGTGCCCTGCATGTTCTCGCACCTGGGCCGCACGGGCTTCTACAAGAGCAAGGTGGACTACGACAACCTGGTGGACGTGCTGTACAACGCCGGCCTGGCCGTGCTGTGGGTGGACAACCAGGCCGGCTGCAAGGGCGTGTGCGAACGCATTCCCAACGCCAGCACGGCCGACCGCCTGAACACGCCCGACGGCAAGGCCCTGTGCTCCAGCGACGGCGAATGCCTGGACGGCATCCTGCTCAGCGGCATCGACGAACGCATCGCCGCCCTGCCGCGCGAGCGCCGCGAGCGCGGCGTGGTGCTGGTCATGCACGAGATGGGCAGCCACGGCCCGGCCTACTACAAGCGCTCCACGCCCGAGACCAAGGTCTTCCAGCCCGAATGCCTGACCAACGCGCTGTCCAGCTGCACGCGCGAGCAGGTGGTCAACGTCTACGACAACTCCATCCGCTACAACGACCATTTCCTGTCGCAGACCATCGACTGGCTGGCAAGCCAGCAGTCGCGCTACCAGACCGGCATGGTCTACATGTCGGACCATGGCGAGTCGCTGGGCGAGATGGGCATCTACCTGCACGGCATGCCCTACGCCATGGCGCCCGACGAGCAAAAGCACATTCCCATGATTGCCTGGCTGGGCAACCTGGGCGAGCGCACCGGCGTGTCCGAGCGCTGCGTGCGCGGCCAGCTGGACGCGCCGCTGTCGCACGACAACCTCTACCACACCACCCTGGGCCTGCTGGACGTGACCAGCCCCACCTACCAGAAGCCCCTGGACGCGCTGGCCGGCTGCCGCAGTTGAGCGGGCGCGGGGCGCAGCCGCCGTTCAGCGCTGCTGCCAGAAGCCCCGGTGCGGCTCCAGCATCTCCTCGTGCAGCGCAGGCACCGGGCCGATGACCTGCACGGCGCGCTGCCCGCGCGCGAAGACCTCGCGGCAAGGCAGGGACAGCGTGGGGTTCTCGGGATGGTCGCCCGTCAGCGCCAGCAGCGCCGTTTCCTCGGCGCCGTAGAGCACACGGCCTATGCCGGCCCAGTAGATGGTTCCGGCGCACATGGCGCAGGGCTCGAAGGTGGTGACCAGGGTGCACTGCGCCAGGTAGGCGCCCGGATAGTTGGCGGCGGCCGTGCGCGCCAGCGTGGACTCGGCATGGTTCACCGTGTCGATGTTGCCCTGCTCGGCCAGCACGGTCTCGCCGTCGGGCGCCAGCAGCAGCGCGCCAAAGGGGTGGCGACCCATGGCCATGGCCCGCCCGGCCACGGCGCCTGCGCGGCGCAGCTGGCGAGCGGCCTGTTCGTCGGTCAGGGGCGTCATGGGCGTCATGGAAGGCGGCGTCGTGGGTGCGGGCATCATGGCCGGATTCTCCTTCACTCGCCCTGCGAGCCGCGCCGTGCCCAGCCGGTGGTGCGCTTTTCGATGGCGCTGAACAGCTCGTACATCACCATGGCCATGGCGCCCACCACGATCAGGCCGGCAAAGGCCAGGCCCATCTGCATGGACGAGCCGGCCGACACAAGCAGGTAGCCGATGCCTTCGTTGGCCGCCGTCATCTCGCTGACCGTGGTGCCCACGAAGGCCAGCGTGATCGCCACCTTCAGCGAGCCGTAGAAGTAGGGCATGGAGCGCGGCAGGCCGACCTTGATCAGCACGTCCCAGCGCCGGGCGCCCAGCACGCGCAGCACATCCTCCAGCTCGGGCTCCAGCGTGGCCAGGCCGGTGGCGATGTTGACCATGATGGGAAAGAAGCTGATCAGGAAGGCCGTGAGGATGGCCGGTCCCGCGCCGATGCCGAACCAGACCACCAGGATGGGCACGAAGGCCGCCTTGGGCAAGGCGTTGAAGGCCGTCATCAGCGGATAGAACGCCGCATAGGCCAGGCGCGAGGAGCCGATCAGAAAGCCCAGCAGCACGCCCACCACGATGGCGATGCCAAAGCCCGCCATCGTCACCCAGTAGGTGCGCCAGGCGTGGGCGGCGATGATGCCGCTGAACTCGGCCAGCTGCCGGCCGATGGCCCAGGGGCTGGGGAAGATGAACTCCGAGACCTCGAAGGCCGAGCAGATGACCTGCCACAGCAGGATGACCGCCAGCAGCAGCACCCAGGGCGCCCAGCGTTCCGCATATTTCTTGTGCATGTGAATCTCCCCCGTTCTATTGTTGGATGGCCGCGCCGGTCTTGCGCATGGCGCCGATGTGGCCGCGCAGCTCGTGCACGATGTCGGTGAATTCGCGCGTGTAGGTCAGCTCCAGCTCGCGCGGGCGCGGCAGCTCGATGTCGCGGCGCACCACGAAGCGGCCCGGGCTCTTGCTCATCACGTACACGGTGTCGGCCAGGAAGACGCTCTCGCGCAGGTCGTGCGTGACCAGGATGACGTTGAAGCGCTGCTCGGCCTGCAGGTCGCGCAGCACGCACCACAGCTCCTCGCGCGTGAAGGCGTCGAGCGCGCCGAAGGGTTCGTCCAGCAGCAGCATCTGGGGCTCGTGGATCAGCGCGCGGCAGATGCTGGCGCGCTGCTGCATGCCGCCCGACAGCTGCCAGGGGTACTTGTCCTCGTAGCCGCCCAGGCCCACCTTCTGCAGCAGGGCGCGCGCCCGCGCCTCGTACTCCTTGCGCTTTTGGCGGAACAGCGAGCGGTGCGGCTCCACGATCTCCAGCGGCAGCAGCACGTTGTCCACCGTGGTGCGCCAGGGCAGCAGCGAAGGCGCCTGGAAGGCCATGCCCGAGATCTTCAGCGGCCCGGTCACGCGCTCGCCGTTGACCATGACGCGGCCCATGGACGGCATCTTCAGCCCCGTGGTCAGCTTCATGAAGGTGGACTTGCCGCAGCCCGAGGGGCCGACGATGGCGATGAACTCGCCGCGCCGCACCTGCAGGTCGATGGCCTCGACCGCGAAGTGGTTGGCGCGCAGCAGCTCCTCGTTGTAGGCAAGCCAGACGTCGCGGAACTCGACGAAGAAGGCGTCGTCATCGCCGTGGGATGTGGAGGAATTCATGGCAGGCAGCAGGCAAGGGCCGTGCGCGCCACCCGCTGGCGCACGCGCACGGTGTCAATCACTTTGTCGTCACTTCTTGGGCAGGATGTTCAGCTCGGCCGCAGACGGCAGGAAGCTGCCGTTCCAGACCTCGGCCGGGTTCACGCGCGTCTTGGTGGCGTAGACATCGGAGACCTGCGACGCCATCAGCGACAGGCGTGTGGGCACGACCTGGCCAAAGCCCTCGGCACGCGCGTCGGCGCTGTTGACCACGGTGTCGATGGCCAGCTGCAGGCGGCGCGTCTCCAGCTGGGTGTTGACGATGCCGTCGCGCTCCTTCACGTAGGCAATGGCCGCGCCCGGGTTGGCGATGACTTCCTTGGCCCCCTTGGCGAAGGCCTGCAGGAAGGCCTTGATGGCGGCCGGGTTCTCCTTGATCAGCTTCGGGCTGGCGATGATGGCGTTGCCGTACAGCTTCACGCCGAAGTCCGCATAGGGCATGACCACCACATCGGCGGCCTTGATGCCGCGCGCCTCCAGGTTCAGCAGCGAGGTGAAGGTGAAGCCCGTGATGGCATCCACATCGCCGCGCACCAGCATGGTCTCGCGCAGCGGCGGGTCCATGGCCGTCCACTGCACGGTGCCGACCTGGTTGGCCTTGGCGAACAGCGGGAAGGCGCGGCGGCCCGCATCGAACACGGGCGCGCCCAGCTTCTTGCCGGTGAGGTCGGCCGTCTTGGCGATGCCGCTTTTCTTGAGCGCCATCACCGAGGCCGGCGTGTTGTTGTAGACCATCATCACGGCCACGGGCTTGTTGGGCATGTCCGGGTTGTTGGCCTGGAACTCCATCAGCGCCGCGATGTCGGCAAAGCCCAGGTCATAGGCGCCCGAGGCCACGCGCTGCACCACGCCGCCCGAGCCGCTGCCGGCATCGACCGTGACATCCAGGCCCGCGTCCTTGAAGTAGCCCTTGGCCACCGGCTGCAGGAAGAAGGCGGCCGGCCCCTCGAAGCGCCAGTCCAGCTGGAACTTCAGCGGCGTGGCCGCGTGGGCCTGTGTATGGGCCGTTGCCAGGCCCGCGCTGGCGGACAGGGCCAGGACGGTGTGCAGGAACAGTCGTTTTTGCATGGTGGGCTTCCTCTCTGATGGTCAAAAGAAACGGTGGGAACGGAACGGGGCCGGGTCAGCTGTTCCAGGCGCCCTGGTGCGATGCGGCGGCCTCGCCGATCAGCGCCGGGCCTATGCATTCGATGGCGTGGGACGAGGCGGCGAACACATCGCGGCAGGACAGCTCGGCATCCTTCTGGTCCAGGCGCTCGCCGCGGAATTCGCGCAGGCGCACCGCGTCGATGCCGTAGACCACGCGGCCTATGGCCGACCAGAAGATGGCGCCCGCGCACATCACGCAGGGCTCGGCTGATGAATACAAGGTGGCTGCGGACAGCTCCTCGCGGTCATGCAGCGGGCTGGCCAGGCGGATGGCCGACAGCTCGGCATGGGCCGTGCAGTCGCCGCTCTCGCCATTGGCGTTGGAGGCCTCGGCCAGCACGCGGCCATCGGCGGCCACGATGAGCGCGCCGAAAGGGCGGTTGCCGCGCTTGCGCGCGCGGTCGGCCATGGCGATGGCGCGGCGCAGGTACAGGCCGTCGCGCTCGTCGAGCGAGGCCTCAAGGGGCAGTGAAACGGTGGCGTGGTCCATGTGCGATCCCTCAGGCCTTGGCCATGCGCGCGGCCAGCGGCGGCAGCAGGCTGCGGTTGAACAGCGCATCGGCCGACACGGGTGCCTTCAGGCCGAAGGCCTGGCTGACCTGCTCGGCCTGGCGGGCCAGCAGCTGCGGGTCGATGTCGCCCAGGCCGTGGCGCTGCGTATCGGGCGCGGCCAGGTACTGCGAGGTGATGGCCCAGCGCGCCAGTTCCAGCTTTTCATCCAGGATGGGCTCGCGCTGGCGCACGGCGGCCACGGCCAGCGCGGGCTGGGCCAGGCATTCGATGAGGGCGCGGTTGCTGGCGCGCAGGAATCCCGCCACCAGCGCCGGCTGCTCGGCCACCAGCGCGCTGGAAGCCAGGATGGCGTTGCCATACAGCTGCACGCCCGCATCGGTATAGCGCAGCACCGACAGCTCCTCGGGCTTGATGCGTGCAAACAGCGACACGGCCGAGTCATGGAAATAGGTGGCCGCATCCACATCGCCGCGCACCACCACGTTGTCGCGCGCCGAGAACTCCGTCGTGGTCCAGGCGAACAGGTCGGCCGGCAGGTTCTGTCGCTGCGCGACCAGGGGCCAGACGCGGCGCGTGGACTCCACGGCGGCGGCGGCCACCTTCTTGCCCTTGAGGCTGGCGAACTCGCCCGTGATGCCCCGGTCCTTGCGGCCGATGATGGCGAACGGCGCGCGGTTGTAGTACTGGTAGACGGCCTGCACGCGCGCGGCACCCGCGTTCTGCGCCTGGAACTCGATCAGCGAGCTGATGTCGCCCAGGCCCAGCTGGTAGGCGCCACTGGCCACCCGCGTGATGGATGCCACCGAGCCCGAGCCCACGTCGATGCTCACGTCCAGCCCCTCGTCGCGGTAGTAGCCCTTTTGCAGCGCCACGAAAAAGGGCGCGGTCTGCGAGGTCACGCGAAAGTCCAGCGTGAACTTCAGCGGTGTCAGCGCCTTGCCCTGGGCGAAGGCACCGGGCATCACGGCACTGGCAGCGGGAAGGGCGGCGGCGGCAAGGAAATGGCGGCGTTGCATGGTGGAACTCTCAGTCGCTATCAACATGGGGACCGGCCGCTGGCATGGGGCCGGGCGGCTGGCGTGACATGAGCAATTTCCGGGCAACGCGCACTGGGCGCGTGCTGAACGCTTCTACTCAACGATGCTTGTATGCAAAGTGCGTACCACCCCCTGAGTCGCTTCGCGCCTTCCCCCTCTCTCGCTGCGCGGGAGGGGGACGACACCCTCGGTGCGGGGCGGCCCTTCCTCGGTGTCACTGGGCTGGGCCGCGCCGGTTTTCGACGCGGCGGGCATGCATCAGATTGGTGCCAGACGGTTCCGATGCGGCGCGTGCACCAAGCTGCCCGGCCCTCTTGCACCACGATGGAACGCAGGTGGCCTTGAACAGGCCTGCGCGGGCTGGCGCGCTGTTTGCTTGGGTGGTTGGCAAGAGTAGAAGCGTTCAGCTTGCCGGCCTGTGCCGGCGCGGGTCATTGCTCTTGAAGCGGGTGCGGGAGCGGCGTGGCTGCGACCTGTGCCCTGTCAGCCACTTCAAGAGCGACGGGCGGGATCGGTGTCTTTTTGCGCCGGCCGCCGCGTGCCTTGCCACTGCCTTTGCGGCAAAGGAAACAGACCATGAACATGCTTGCCAACCCCACCCTGCCTTCGGCACCGGCTTCAGATTACGCGCTGGGTGAACTCGCCAAGGAGGCCCGCATGGGCGGCCAGGGGCAGGAGACGCGCGCACGGGAGGTGCGGGTGATCGATATTTCCGACTTTGACCGCCGCAAGGCCGAGATTGCCGATGCGATCTGGCAGGCCTCGGTGGAGATCGGCTTCTTCCAGGTGTCGGGCCACGGCATTCCCCAGCCCGATATCGATGCGGCCTTCGGGCGTGCCGAGCAGTTGTTCGCCCTGCCGCGCGAGGTGAAGGCGCAGTGGCCGCTGTCGCGCAATGCGGGCTGGGAGCACAAGGCGCAGATCCGGCCTTCCACGCGCACGCCCGACCAGAAGGAGTCCTACCAGATGACGCGCCCGCGCATGGCCGGCCTGTGGCCCACGGAGCAGGAGCTGCCGGGCTTTCAGCAGGCCACGCTGGGCTTCGAGCGCCAGTGCTGGCAGGTGGGCATGCAGCTGCTGTCGTGCTTTGCGCACAAGCTGGGCTTTGATGCGGACTTCTTCACGCGCGCCCACGACCCTTCGGTGCCCGCCTACCAGAGCACGCTGCGCATGCTGCACTACTTCGCGGTCGATCCCGCGCTCAAGGACGAGCTGGGCCTGTGGCGCGCAGGCGCCCACACCGACTTCGACTGCCTGACCCTGCTGTTCCAGCGCGCAGGCCAGGGCGGCCTGCAGGTGCTGCCGGGCAAGGAGATGGAAGGCCAGCAATGGACGCCCGTGGACCCGGTGGAAGGCGTGATCACCTGCAACATCGGCGACATGCTCACGCGCTGGAGCGACGACCAGTTGCCCAGCAACTTCCACCGCGTGCGCAACCCCCTGCCCCATGAATACCAGGGCGCGCGCTACAGCCTGGCCTTCTTCTGCCAGGCCAACGAGGACGCGGTGATCGAAGGGCCGCAAAAGAAGTACCCGCCGATCACGGGCGCGGAGTACCTGCGCCAGCGCATCAGCGCGAACTTCTCGAACAAATATTGATCCCCCTGAGCGGCTGCGCCGCTTCCCCCTTCTCGCTTCGCGGAGGGGGACGACGCCTTCGGCTGGGCGCCCCCGCCGCGAGGCGGCTCTTGCTCGGCGTCCCTGAGTTGGGCCGCGCCAGTTTCCAGCGCTCCACTCTTTGACATAGTGTGGTGTGGCCTGGCCGGAAACGACAAGGCCCCGGATTCCGGGGCCTTGTCTGTGTCTGCGATCGGTGGTGGCGCGGATCAGCGCAGCGATTCGATCAGGTCGATGTACTGCTGCTTGGCGTCGTCGGCCGAGGTGTCCTTGAGCTTTTCCCAGGCGTCCCACTTGGCGCGGCCGACCATGTCGGTGAAGCTGGGCTTCTTGGCCTCGTTGTCGCCTTCGGTGGCCTGCTTGTACAGCGCGTAGAGCTTGAGCAGCGTGGCGTTGTCGGGGCGCTCGCTGATCGAGGTGGAGTTCTTGACGGCGGCCTCGAAGGCGGCATTCAGATCGGACATGGCGGGTCTCCTGGTGGGCGGTTCGTGTAGCGGCACAGTGTAGCCAAAAAAGCAGGAATTTAGAACGACCGTGCTTTTTTCACCGTCATCCGAACCGAGACCGGCCATGCCGCTCCTAAGCTGCGCTGCACAGGTGCCCGGCCACGGGCCATCGGTCGGCCTCGCAAGGCGTGGGGGCCGGCGCCTGGCACCGGGCGCTGCCCGGTTGCAGGATGCGGTCGTGCTCCATCACGACCACGCGGTCGGCGATGGCGAAGGCCTGCTGGCGGTCCTGGGTCGCATAGACGGCCGTACAACCCAGGCTGCGCAGCAGCCGGGGAATTTCCTCGCACAGGCGCTCGCGCAGGTTGCCGTCGAGGCCGGACAGGGGTTCGTCCAGCAGCACCAGGCGCGGGCGCTCCACCACGGCGCAGGCCAGCGCCGCGCGCTGCTGCTGGCCGCCCGACAGGCTGCCGGGAAGACGCTCGCCCATGCCCTGCAGCCCGACCAGGCCCAGGGTCTGCTGCACCCGCTCGTGGATCTGCGCGCGAGGCAGGCCGCGCATTTCCAGCGCGAAGGCCACGTTGGCCTGCAGGCTCATATGGGGCCAGAGCGCACGGTCCTGGAGCACCATGCCCAGCTCGCGCCGCTCGGGCGGCAGGGACTGCGAGGCGCTGGCCACGCACTGCCCGCCCATCCAGACTTCGCCGCGGCTGGGCTGCTCCAGCCCGGCCAGAATCTTGAGCAGGGTGGTCTTGCCGCAGCCCGAAGGACCCAGCAGGGCCAGCACCTCGCCGGGGGCGATCCGCAGGCTGATGTCCTGAAGCACGGCGCGCTCGCCGTAGATGCGCTTGAGCTGCCGGGCTTGGACGGCCACGCCCTGCGCGGCGGCCGTGGAGGATTCGGTGGAGATCACAGGGACCGCATGCTAGGTGCGGTGTGTGACATGCCGGTGTCGGCCGGCCCCTGCAAGGGCCTCAGCGCGTGGGCTCGCTCAGCCAGCGCTGGGCCAGCTTCACCCAGAACGTGGCGCCCTGCGGGATCAGCTGGTCGTTGAAGTCGTAGCTGGGGTTGTGCAGCGTGCAGGGACCGCCGCCGTGGCCGATGGCGCGGTGGTCGCCGTCGCCATTGGCGATGAAGCAGTAGGCGCCGGGCTTTTCCAGCAGCATGAAGGCGAAGTCCTCGGCGCCCATGGACGGCTCCTGGGGCAGCACGTTGGCCTCGCCCACGACCTCGGCCATGACGCGGCGCGCGAACTCGGCCTCGGGCGCGGAGTTGATGGTGGGCGGGTAGTTGCGCACGAACTCGAACTCGCAGCGCGTGTCATGCGCGGCGCAGATGCTCTCGGCCAGGGTCTTCATGCGCCGCTCGATCAGGTCCAGCACCTCCAGCGTGAAGGTGCGCACCGTGCCCTGCAGCTCCACGCTGTCGGGCACCACGTTCGTGGCCTCGCCCGCATGGACCATGGTGACCGAGACCACGCCCGCCTCGATGGGCTTGACGTTGCGGCTGACGATGGTCTGCAGGCCCAGGATGAGCTGGGCCGCCACGGGCAGCGGGTCGATCACCATGTGCGGCATGGCCGCGTGGCCGCCCTTGCCGCGCACGACGATGCGGAACTCGTTGCTCGACGCCATGGCCGGGCCCGGGCCCACGGCCATGGTGCCGGCCTTCATGCCCGGCCAGTTGTGCATGCCGAACACGGCCTGCATGGGGAACTGGGTGAACAGGCCGTCCTCGACCATCTCGCGCGCCCCGCCGCCGCCCTCTTCGGCCGGCTGGAAGATCAGGTGCACCGTGCCCTCGAAGCTGTCGCGGTGCGCGGCTAGGTACTGCGCGGCGGCCAGCAGCATGGCGACATGGCCGTCATGCCCGCAGGCATGCATTTTTCCGGCGTGGCGGCTGGCGTGTTCGAAGGTGTTGAACTCCTGCATGGGCAGGGCATCCATGTCGGCGCGCAGGCCGACGGCGCGGCCGCTGGCGCCGCCGTCACGGCCGTGGATGGTGCCCACCACGCCCGTGCGGCCCAGGCCGCGGTGCACGGCAATGCCCCATCCCTCCAGTTGCCGGGCCACGAGGTCGGCGGTGCGGATCTCCTCGAAACACAGTTCGGGATGGGCATGTATGTCGCGGCGCAGCGCGGTGATCTCGGGTGCGCGGTCCAGCAGTTCCTGCAGCAAGGCCATGGGGTTCTCCTTCTAGAGCTGCAAGCCTACACCCGGACCTTGCCGTCGCCGGTCAGCATGGACAACTCCACGAAGCGCGGCTTGCCGGACTGCGGCTTGAAGACCAGCGGGAAGCCGGCCACCTGCTGGCCGTGCATGGCGTCGAGCGCGGCCACCAGGCCGTCGCGCGTGGGCTTGCCCGAGGCCGATGCCTGGCGCAGCGCATCGGCGAACACGCGCGCCGCCAGATAGCCTTCCATGCTGGAATAGTTGGGCGTCAGCTTGCCGCCGCCCTTTTGGATGGCCGCCAGGAAATCGCGCGTGATCTGGCGCGAGGTCTGGAAGGGCGAGGGCACGACCTGGGTGACCACCACGCCTTCGGCATCCTTGCCCAGCGTCTCCGACAGCGCCTGGGCACCCACGAAGGACACGTTGTAGAACTGCCCGCCAAAGCCTGCCTGGCGCGCCGCGCGCACAAAGGCCGCGCTGGCCGAGTAGGTGACGATCTGCACGATCACATCGGCGCCCAGCGGCACCAGCGTCTTGACGGCCGCCGCCACGTTGTTCGAGTTGCGCTCCACCGTGGCCGCGCCCACGGGCTCCAGCCCCTTGGCGGCCAGCGCCGCCTTGACACCGGCCAGGCCCGACTCGCCATAGGCATCGTTCTGGTGCAGCACAGCCACCTTCTTCAGGCCCAGGCCCGTGAGGTGGCGCACCATCAGCGCCGTCTCGTCGGCATAGGAGGCGCGCACATTGAAGACCAGGTGGGCCAGCTGGGGCTGGCGCAGCGCGTCGGCGCCCGTCAGCGGTGCGAACAGGGGCACGCGCGCCTTTTGCAGCAGCGGCAGCGCGGCCATGCTGGTGGAGGTGCCCACGTAGCCGAACAGGGCGAACACGTCGTCGGACAGGAAGCGCTGGGTATTGGCCGCGCAGCGCTCGGGCTCGTAGCCGTCGTCCATCACGCGCAGTTCGATGTTGCGCCGGGCAATGCCCCCCTGCGCGTTGAGCTGTTCGAAGTACAGCTTGGCGCCTTCATGGAAGGGCTGGCCGATCTGCGCTGCAGAACCGGTCAACGGGCAGGACTGGCCCAGCACGATGGTGCCTCCCGCGTCCTGGGCGCGCACTGCGCCGGTCCAGGTGGCGGCAGCAGCCGTGCTGGCTGCGATGAACTGTCTGCGGCTGAACGCCGTCTTGGGTCGGAGCATGAACTTGCCTGTTTTTGTCACTGGAATCGGCGCCGTTGCTGCGTGCAGCCGGCTGCAAGGGTCCGCATAATAAAGACAAGCGGCGATTGCGGCATGCAAGACCGGCACCGCCCCTTGCCCGTGACGGCCTTTTCCCGTTTCCCCGGCTTTTCACGGTTTTTTCGCAAAGTACCCACCCTGTCCGAGACCGCTGCCACCATGTCCTCCGCCACGCCCCCACTCCAGGCCACCTCACAGGTGCTGGGCGCCTGCCCCCATGACTGCCCCGATACCTGCTCGCTGGTGACCACGGTCGAAGACGGCATCGCCAAGAGAGTCCAGGGCAACCCCGCCCATCCGCACACGGGCGGCGTGCTCTGCGCCAAGGTCAGCAAATACACCGAGCGCAGCTACCACCCCGAGCGCGTGCTCACCCCGCTGCGCCGCGTGGGGCCCAAGGGTTCCGGGCAGTTCGAGCCCGTGGGCTGGGACGAGGCGCTGGCCGACATCGCCGCCCGGCTGCACGCGCTGGCGGCGCGCGATCCCGAAACCATCCTGCCCTACAGCTACGCAGGCACCATGGGCCTGGTGCAGGGCGAGAGCATGGACCGGCGCTTCTTCCACCAGCTCGGCGCCTCGCTGCTGGACCGCACCATCTGCTCCAGCGCCGGGGGCGAGGCCCTGAACCTGACCTATGGCGGCAAGCTGGGCATGCGCGTGGAGCATTTCACCGAAAGCCGGCTCATCCTCATCTGGGGCAGCAACAGCATCGGCAGCAGCCTGCATTTCTGGCGCTATGCGCTGGAGGCCAAGCGCAACGGCGCACGCCTGGTGTGCATCGACCCGCGCAAGACCGAGACCGCCGACAAATGCCACGAGCACCTGCAGCTGCTGCCCGGCACCGATGCCGCCCTGGCACTGGCCCTGATGCACGAGCTGATCACGCACGGCTGGCTGGACCACGACTACATTGCGCGCCACACGCTGGGCTGGGAGGAACTCAAGGCCCGCGCCCTGCAGTGGCCGCCCGAGCGCGCGGCCCAGGTCTGCGGCCTGCCCGTGGAGCAGATCCGCCAGCTGGCGCGCGACTACGGCACCACCACGCCCGCCGCCATCCGCTTGAACTATGGCGTGCAGCGCGCGCGCGGCGGCGGCAATGCCGTGCGCGCCATCGCCTGCCTGCCGGCCCTGGTGGGCGCCTGGCGCCACCGTGCGGGCGGCCTGCTGCTGTCCGCCTCGGGCGCCCTGCCCGCGCAGCGCGCCCGACTGCAGATGCCGCACCTGCTGGGCGAGCGCCGCCCGCGCACCATCAACATGAGCACCATCGGCGACGCCTTGCTGCACGAAGGCGGCACTGGCTTCGGCCCGCGCGTGGACGCCATCGTGGTCTACAACAGCAATCCCGTGGCCGTGGCGCCCGAGTCGGCCAAGGTCGTGGCCGGCTTTGCGCGCGAGAACCTGTTCACCGTCGTGCTGGAGCAGTTCATGACCGACACGGCCGACCTGGCCGACTACGTGCTGCCGGCCACCACGCAGATCGAGCACTGGGACATCCACGGCAGCTACGGCCATACCGACGTGCTGCTCAACCGCCCCGCCATCGCGCCGCTGGGCCAGGCGCGCAGCAACGGCCAGATCTTCCGCGACCTGGCCGCGCACATGGCGCGGCATGACGACGCCTTTGCCGCTGCCCATTTCCAGACGGGAGACGAGCAACTGTGCCGCGAAGCCTTCGAGGGGCGCGGCGTGGACTTCAACGAGCTGATGGACAAGGGCTTTGCCACCCTGGCCCTGCCCGAGGCCCCCTTTGCCGAGGGCGGCTTCGCCACGCCCTCGGGCCGCTGCGAATTCACCAGCGCCGAGCTGGCGCGGCGCGGCATGGACCCGCTGCCCGACTACCTGCCCAACTACGAAACCGCCGAAACGGATGCGCGCTACCCGCTGGCCATGATCTCGCCGCCGGCACGCAACTTTCTCAACAGCAGCTTCGTCAACGTCAAGAGCCTGCGCACCATGGAAGGCCGACCGCTGGTGGAACTGCACCCCGACGACGCCGCCCCGCGCGGCGTGGCCGAGGGCGACCGCGTGCGCGTCTTCAACGACCGGGGCAGCTACGAATGCCACGCCACCCTCAACGGCCGCGCGCGCCGTGGCGTGGTCAACGGCCTGGGCATCTGGTGGCGCAAGCATGGCGACAACGGCACCAACGTCAACGAGCTCACCCACCAGCGCCTGACCGACCTGGGCCGCGCGCCCAGCTTCTACGACTGCGCGGTGCAGGTGCAGCGGCTGGCCTGAGCCCCGCCCCGGAGACGGGCGATTCCTGCGCAATGGCGTCTGGCGCATCGGCACAATGGACCGCATTGCCACCACCGACAGGAGATGCCCATGCTGCAAACCGCCGTGGTCGCCGTGCGCGACCGTGCCCGGCTGCAGGAAATCGTCGGCGTGCTGCTGCGCTTCGGGCTGGCCGACCTGGTCGACACGCTGGGCCTGGCCCGCTTCGCGCCACGCGGCAGCCAGCCCCATCCCGAGCATCCGCTGGATGCCAGCCGCCCCGAGCGCCTGCGCATGGCCCTCGAACACCTGGGTCCCAGCTTCGTCAAGCTGGGCCAGATCATGGCCACGCGCTCGGACCTGCTCGCGCCCGAATGGACGGCCGCCCTGCAGCAACTGCACAGCCACGCCGCCCCGCTGCCCTGGGAGACGGCCCAGCCGCTGATCGAGCAGTCGCTGGGCCTGCCCGTGGAGCAGGTGTTCACGCATTTCGATCCCGTGCCGCTGGCCTCGGCCTCCATGGCCCAGGTGTACCGCGCGCGGCTGCCTGCGGCCGAAGACCGGGATGACCGGCAAGACCAGGAGGACGGCAGCGGCAGCGATAGCACCCCTGCGGCCAGCGCTGCCGACATCGAAGTCGTGGTCAAGGTCCAGCGCCCCGGGCTGCGCCCCCAGATCGAAGCCGACCTGCGCCTGCTCGAGCACCTGGCGCTGCTGGCCCAGGAACAATGGCCGCAGCTGGCACGCTACCGCCCGCGCGAGGTCACGCGCCAGCTGGGCCAGGCGCTGCGCGAGGAACTGGATTTCACCGTCGAAGCCCACAACGGCGACGCCGTGGCGCGGCACTTCGCGGCCCAGCCCGAGATCGTCGTGCCGGCCATCCACTGGGCATTGAGCGGGCCGCGCCTGCTGGTGCAGGACTTCGTGCCGGGCGTGCCAGCCTCGGCCGTGGGTGCGGACCCCGCGCTGGACGGCCCGCTGCTGGCGCGCCGTGGCGCCTGCGCGTTTTTGCAGATGGTGCTGCGCGACGGCCTGTTCCACGCCGACCCGCACCCTGGCAACCTGCTGGCCCTGCCCGGCAACCGCGTGGGCTTCATCGACTTCGGCATGGTCGGGCGGCTGTCGCCCCAGCGCCGCCGCCAGGTGCTGGGCCTGATGCGCGCCCTGGTCGAGGGACAGGGCCGCAGCCTCTCGGGCGTGCTGCTGGAATGGGCTGCCGAAAGCGAAATGCCCGGCCGCGCCCCGCCCTCGGCCGCGCGCATCGAGGCCGCCGTGGACCGCTTCGTGACCCGCCATGGCCCCGGCGCCAGCAACGGCCGCCTGGTCATGTCCCGCGCACTGCAGGACTTCATGGCCCTGGCCCGCGAAACCGGCGTGGCCCTGCCCGCCGACATGGCGCTGCTGCTCAAGGCCCTGATCACGGCCGACCAGGTGCTGCTGCAGCTGGACCCGCAATTCGACGTGGTGCAGACGGCCACGCCCCTGGTCAAGGCCCAGCTGCTGCAGCGCTACTCCCTGCGCAGCCTGGCGCGCCAGCGCCGCGCCGCCATGGCGCAGTGGCTGGAACTGGCCGACGACGCGCCGCACACCCTGCGGCTGGTGATGCAAAGACTGCGCTCGGGCCGGCT
The DNA here is from genome assembly GCF_000632165.1 of Delftia sp. RIT313. Classification (NCBI taxonomy): domain Bacteria; kingdom Pseudomonadati; phylum Pseudomonadota; class Betaproteobacteria; order Burkholderiales; family Comamonadaceae; genus Delftia; species Delftia sp. RIT313. The sequence goes on from NZ_JFYT01000112.1 coordinate 149,027, forward strand.
GCAGGCCGACCTGGACATACGCCACATCGACCGGCTTTCACTGGCACTGGAACGCGCCGCCACCCGCCTGGCCCTGGCGGTGGTCTCCGGCGCCTTCATCCTGGGCCTGGCCCCCGGCCTGCTGACCATGGGCCCGCGCCTGTGGGGCATCCCCCTCTTCGCCGCCCTGGGCGTGGCCGGCGCCGCCGCCAGCCTGGCCGTTCTTTTCACCACCATGCGCAGGCAGAAGGCGCTGGATTGATCGCTGGATTGGCGATCAGGAACGCCAAAAAAAGCAGCACCAGCGCATCAGATCAAAGCCGGGCGCCGCCCCCAAAACCGCCACGGCCCAACCCAAAGACACCGAGGAAGGGCCTACGCCGGCCGCGCCGCCCCGCACCGAGGGTGTCGCCGGCTGCCCGTACGCCCCCTCCGCGAAGCGAGAAGGGGCGCCGTGCAACGGGCGACGTGCAACGGGAAGCGGCGCAGCCGCTCAGGGGGTCAGTCCAATTTGACGCCAGCGCTCTTGATGATCGCCCCCCAGCGCTTGGATTCCGCGCGCGACATGGCCAGGAACTGCTCGGGCGTGCCGGGCAGCGCCTCCATGCCGAAGTCCTGCATGCGCTTGACCACGGCGGGGTTGGCCAGGGCCTTGTTGAGTTCGGCGTTCAGGCGCTGCACCACGGCGGGGGGCATCTTGGCCGGGCCCAGGATGCCCTGGAAGGCATAGACCTCGGTATCGGGCACGCCGACCTCGGCCAGCGTGGGCAGCTCGGGCAGGCTGGGCACGCGCTTGCCCGTGCCGATGGCCAGGGCGCGCACCTTGCCCGACTGGATCACGGGCAGGCCAGAGGCCAGGTCCAGGAACATGCAGGGCACCTGGCCGCCCATTACGTCGGCCAGCGCAGGCGCCGCGCCGCGGTAGGGGATGTGCGTCAGGAAGGTGCCCGTGCGGTTCTTGAACATCTCCATGGCCAGGTGGTGGGGCGAGCCGTTGCCGGGCGAGGCGTAGTTGACCTGGCCCGGATGCGCCTTCACGTAGGCCAGGAATTCCTTGAAGGTCTTGGCCTCGAAGTTCGGGTTCACCACCAGCGCCATCGGGAAGCGGCTGATGCCGCCGATGTAGGTGAAGTCCTTTTCGGGGTTGAAGGACAGCTTGCTGAACAGGTGCTCGTTGTAGGCCAGCACGGCGTTGTCGGCCGACATGATGGTGTAGCCGTCGGGCTTGGCCGTGGCCACGATCTGGGCGCCGATGTTGGTGGAGGCGCCGGGGCGGTTGTCCACCACGATGGTCTGGTTCAGCGTCTGGCGCATGGCCTCGGCCACGGTGCGCGCCAGCACGTCGGTGCCGCCGCCGGGCGGATAGGGCACGACCCAGCGGATGTTGCTGGCGGGCCAGTCCTGCGCCTGTGCAAAAGGCGCGGCCATGCCGGCGGATGAGGCCGCCACGGCGGCCAGGAATTGTCTACGGTCCATTGTTGTCTCCTGTGGGATGGGTGTGGATGGGTCCTGGCCGCGCCCTGTTGCTCTTGTTCATGGAGGCGGCGGCCGTGTGTTTCAGGGCGGGCTGGCTGCGGGGAACTCCACGCGCTGCACCTTGAAGCCCTGGGCCGCCAGCAGCGCCGGCAGGCCGCGCGTGCCCACCATGTGCAGGGCGCCCACGGCGGCGAACACGCTGCGGCCGGAACGGATCTGCCGCGCCACTTCGCGCGCCAGGCCGGGGTTGCGGCCATAGACCATGCGGTCGTAGTCGGCACGCTCGGCGGCATTGGCCATGCAGTCGCACCAGTCGGGCAGGCTCTCCAGCAGGTGGATGCGGCCATCGGCCCAGACCTTCGCGATCAGTCCCAGCTTCTGGGAGGCGATGCCGCTTTCCAGCTGGCGCAGGCCGGACTCCACCGTTTCGGCCACGCGCGCGGGGTCGTCCGAGACCAGTTCGCGCAGTTGCAGCTCGGGCGTCTCCAGCGACAGCACGGGCTTGCCCAGGGCCAGCGCCACGCCGGCCAACGAGAAATCGATGCCATAGGACGCGTCCAGCCCCTCGCTGCGGCCGGCCAGCGACAACAGGGAGATCACCTGGGCGTCGGGGCGCAGCAGGGCCAGCTCGGGGCCGGCGCAGGCCAGGCGCCTTTGCTCCTCAAGCCGGCGCTGGAGATCGCCGCGCAGCGGCGGCGCATCGGGCCGCGCCTGCATGCCTGCGAACAAGACCTTCATGACCTCGGGATCGAGGATGTTCAGCTCCAGCGCCAGGCTGTCGGCGGCCCGCAGCGCGTCCGCCACCGTGGGGCCGGGCACGCTCCAGTCGAGCTTGGCCGCGTGCATGGTCCCGTAGAGCCAGCTGGTGCGGCCCCGGTGCTCGATGCGCCACAGCAGTCCACGGTCCTGCGCCTTGCGCTGCAGGGCGCGGATCTCGTCCGGGCCGGGCATGCGCGCCTCGGGCGGGCAGGTGACGGGATCCGCGGCCGGGGGCGCCGCGAATGCCGCGGCCAGCGGCGACAGCGCCAGCGCGGCCAGGCCGGCGCGCAGCGACGTGCCCGCCAGGCGCCACCAGGGTGCGCAGACGCGGCTCATTCGGCAGGCTCGACGATGTTCTGGTCGATGGCGCCGAAGATGCTCTGGCCGTCCTTGCCCTTCATCTCGATGCGGATGGTGTCGCCAAAGCGCATGAACTCGGTCTTGGGCGCGCCGTCCTGGATGGTCTCTATGCAGCGCTTCTCCGCAATGCAGCTGTAGCCCTTGGGCCACTCCATGCGCCGGTTCTTGCCCTTGCCGCTTTCCACGCCCTTGTTGCTCACGGTGCCGCTGCCCACGATGGAGCCGGCGCGCACATTGCGCGTCTTGCAGATATGGGCGATGAGCTGGCCGAAATGAAAGCTCATGTCCTCGCCCGCATCGCACATGCCGACCTTGCGGCCGTTCCAGGTGGACTGCAGCGTCAGGTGCAGGCGGCCGCCCTTCCAGGCGTCGCCCAGCTCGTCCAGCGTCACGGCCACGGGGCTGAAGGAGGTGGCGGGCTTGGACTGGAAGAAGCCGAAGCCCTTGGACAGCTCATTGGGGATCAGGTTGCGCAGGCTCACGTCGTTGGCCAGCATGACCAGGCGCACGCCGCCCAGCGCACGCTCGGGCGTGGCGCCCATGGGCACGTCGGCGGTGATGACGGCGATCTCGGCCTCGAAGTCGATGCCCATGGACTCGCTGGGCACCACCACGTCGTCGCAAGGGCCCAGGAAATCGTCGCTGCCGCCCTGGTACATCAGCGGGTCGGTGTAGAAATTGGCAGGCACCTCGGCGCCGCGCGCCTGGCGCACCAGCTCCACATGGTTGATGTAGGCCGAGCCATCGGCCCACTGGTAGGCGCGTGGCAGCGGCGCCATGCACTGGCGCGGATCGAAGGCAAAGGCATGGACCGCCTTGCCGCTGTTGAGCAGGTGGTACAGGTCCTGCAGCTGGGGCGCCATGTAGCTCCAGTCGTCGAGCACCTGCTGCAGGCGGCTCGCTATGCCGGTCGCATAATGGGCCTGGCTCAGGTCGCGTGACACCACGACCAGTTGCCCGTCCCGCGATCCGTCCTTGTATGTGGCAAGTTTCATGCTGCTCCCCCGTGCCGCCGCCGCGCGCCACGGCATCCGGGCAGCGGCCTGGATACCCATGGCGACGCAGCCACGAATTACGATAAGTTAAATTGATTTAACTAAACAAAACCAAATTCTATTGCAATGGACAAGGAACGCGCAGGGATTCAATCGGTCGAGGTCGGTTTTACATTGCTGGAGGCGCTGACGCGCGCCCGGGGCCCGCAGATGCTCAAGGACCTGGCGTCCGACGCCGGCATGAGCGCCGCCAAGGCGCACCGCTACCTCGTGAGCTTCCAGCGCATCGGCCTGGTCACCCAGGACGCGCGCACCTCCCGCTACGACCTGGGCCCGGCCTCGCTCAAGCTGGGCCTGGCCTCGCTGGCGCGGCTGGACCCCGTGCGGCTGGCGCGCGAACGCATGCCCGCACTCATGGAGCGCATCCACCACACGGCGGCCATCGCCGTCTGGGGCAACCACGGGCCGACCATCGTGCACTGGGAGGAAAGCGCCCAGTCGGTCACCGCCAACCTGCGCCTGGGCGATGTCATGCCCATGCTGGCCTCGGCCACCGGGCGCTGCTTCGCGGCCTGGCTGCCGCGCGAGGTCACGGCCCCGCTGCTGGAGCCCGAAGTGGACAAGGCCCGCCGCATCCAGCGCAAGGACCTGCCGCTCACCCCCGAGGCCATAGACGCCATGCTGGCCGAGGTGCGCGAGCGCGGCACCGCCCGCGTGGTCGATACCGTGCTGCCCGGCATCGTGGCCTTTTGCACGCCGGTCTTCGACTCCTCGGGCCATATCGTGCTGGGCCTGACCACGCTGGGCTCGATTGCCACTTTCGACCCCGAATACGGCGGCGCCATCGACGCGCCGCTGCGCGAGGCCTGCGTGCAGCTGTCCCAGGACCTGGGCTGGAATGCCTGAGATGAAGCTACACCCCCTGAGTCGCTTCGCGCCTTCCCCCTGGAAGGGGGACGACAGCCTCGCTGCGGGGCGGCGCGGCCGGCGTAGGCCCTTGCTCGCTGTCCCTGGCCTTGGGCCGCGCCGGTTTCATGGGCTGTGGGTGGCGCGCAGCACTATGGATAACTGACATGAGTCTACGCCAGCGCGCCCTGCCCGCCCTCACCGCCGTGGTGCTGGGCGTGCACGCCCTGGCCCTGCTGGGCCTGCCGCTGTGGAGCCAGGTATCGGCGCCGCACACCG
>NZ_JFYT01000113.1:0-13782 GCF_000632165.1 Delftia sp. RIT313
GGCCCAGCATGCCCACCCCACGCCCGCGTCCAGCGTGGCCCATCCCGCCTGCGAAACCACCATTGAAGGCCAGCCCGGCAAACGCTTCAGCTTGGCCGAAATCCGCGTCAGCGCGCGCTGCGAGAACTTCACCGTCCACCTGGTCCACACCGGCAGGAAGCCCTGGCAGGAAGCCGGCCACAACTGGGTGCTGGCCCGCAGCGCCGACATCGACGCCGTGATCGCCGACGGCCTGCGCGCCGGTCCCGACCGGGCCTGGGTGGACCACGCCGACGCACGCGTCATCGCCGCCACGCAAATGCTGTCGGGCGGCGAGCACGCCTCGGTCACCTTCCCCGTGGAGCGCCTGCGCAAGGGCGAGAGCTATACCTACTTCTGCTCGTATCCCTCGCATGCGCTGCCCATGCGGGGAAGGCTGGTACTGGAGGATTGAGGCCGCGTCACCACGCGGCAAAGGCCCAAAGGGCCTGCGCGTTCAATGCAGCAGCGTGGCCACCAGGGTCACCTCGGGCACGCCTGCCAGCGCCTTGGACAGCGGGCACTGGGACTTGGCCTCCTGGGCGATTTTCTGGAACTGCGCATCGTCGATGCCGGGCACCTTGGCCTGCAGCGTGAGGGCAATGCGGTCGATCTTGAAGCCCTCGCCATCCTTGGCAAGCCGGACCTTGGCCGTGGTGTCCAGCATCTCAGTGGCGATGCCCGCCCTCTCGCAGGCAAAGGCAAAGGCCATCGTGAAACACGCCGCATGTGCGGCGCCCACGATCTCCTCGGGATTCGTTCCCTTGCGGTCATCCCCGAAGCGGCTGCCGAACCCGTAGGGATGGTCCTTGAGCGCGCCGGTCTCCGTGCTGATGCGGCCCTGGCCGGTCTTGCCTGCACCTTCCCAATGGACGGAAGCGGTTTTCTCGGACATGTGTTTCTCCTGTGCGTTGATTGGACAAGCCGCCATCACAGCACAGGCGCCACAGGGCAAGGCGTGGTCCCGGGGCGCGCCAGCCCCTGCGCGCACGTCCTACAGAGCCAGGCTTAAACACTCATCCAGCGATCTTTGTGATGGCAAAGCCGGCCCCCTCACCCCACAAACACCTGCCGCGTATCCGTTCGCCCCACGATCACCGCCGCCAGCACCGCCGCCCCGGCCGCAACCCCAAAATTCGCCAGATAGGCCGCTTGGGCCGAAGTCTCCAGCAAGGCCGCGAACAGCGATCCGCCAATGGCCAGGGTGGCCGCCACGGCAATGGCCTCGCACAGCTGCAGGGCCGAGCTGTTGGCGCCCTGCTCGCCGGGCGCGGACATGGACAGCGTGAGCACCGACAGGCTTGCCGACAGCAGGCCCATGCCCAGCCCCGACACGATCCAGCCCACCACCGCCACCCACACGGGCACGGCCGGCCAGGCCACCGATGCCGTCAGCAGCACGCCCGCCAGCACCGCGCTGGTGCCCACGCGAAGGAAGCGGTGACGGCTCCACCCGTTGCGGCTGTGTCCCTGGTACCAGGAAGCGGAACACCAGCCCAGCGCACCCGCGCTCAGCACCAGCCCCGCCATGGGCGCTGACAGCCCGTGCTCGCGCGCCAGCACCAGCGGCAGAAACGCCTCGGCCCCGAAGAACGCCGCAAACACCAGCCCGCGCAAGGCGATCACGCTGGGCAGCCCGCGCCCGGCGCGCAGCGTGCCGGCTGGCAAGAGCTTCCAGGTGCAGACCAGCGACAAGGCCGCGGCCACCGCCCCCGCCCCCAAGGCGCCCGCCGATTGCCTCTGCCCGCCCACATACAGAAGGCAGATGCCCGTGGCCGCACCCAAGGCCCACAGCCCGCGCCGCACACCGCCCTGCATGCCCTGGCCATGGCCGCCCAGGCCTTGGAGCGCCGGGCGCAGCATCGCCCCGGCCGGCAAGGCCAGCAGGGGCACGCCCAGGAACACCCAGCGCCAGCCCAGGTGCTCCACCACCAGGCCGCTCAACGCCGGCCCCACCAGCGCGGGCACCACCCAGGCCGTGGCAAACGCCGCGAAAATGCGCCGCCGCAGTGCCTCGGGATACCGCCGGCCCACCAGCACATACAGCGCCACCGACATGCCACCGGCCCCCAGCCCCTGAACCAGCCGCCCCGCCAGAAACACCGGCATGGAAGGCGCAAAGCCCGCCAGCAGCAGCCCCGCCACAAAACACGCCATGCCAGACCACAGCGGCGCCGCCGGCCCGCGCGCGTCGCACCAGCCGCCCGCCACCGTCATGCCCACCACGCTGGTGGCCAGGGTCACGCCAAAGGCAACCGCATACAGCGGCACCCCATCGAGCGCGCGGGCCACCGCTGGCATGGCGGTGGCCACGGCCAGGGCCTCAAAGGCAATCAAGGCCACCAACGAGACGATGCCGATCGTCGTCAGGCGGTAGGGGGAGGACAGGATGGACCAGCTCTCGGCGGTCGTCGGCCGGACCTGATCGTCCAGCGTGAGGGAATCTTGATGGGGCATGGATGCTTCTTGGTTGCAGGGTCTGCGCCGGCCGTGGCGCAGTGCCATGGCGACGAGAAGCCTGGAGCATGCAACCTCAAGTGCGGTTGAGATCAAGGGGGTCCTGCGCCCAAATACCTCTTACCGCTTGATCACACGCCAATACTGGCCAGAGGAGCGGCTGGTGGCCGGCAGCATGACGGCAATCCCATTGTCATTGGCCGTATCCAGCACGACGGCATCCGACAGGAAGCGGTTGTAGAGATGGAACTGACCCGGCAGGTCGCTGGGCGCACAGCGCCATTGCTGGCCGCTGAAGCGTGGGGAGTCTCCCGCTGACGCCGTCATCTTCAGCTCAAGATGCGATTTCCCGGCCACGCTGGTGACATCGAGCGCCATGGTGCCCGGTCCGAACGCCGCATTCTGGACAAGCCAGTAGCCCTTGCCGGTGCGCATGAACCTCCATCTGTCGGCGCCCAGAATCATGGCCGGGACGGAAATCTGCCATGGCTCGAAGTTGAACAGCCCGGGGGGAGACACAAGGCCCGTGCCCTGCAGCAGCGCTACCGCATTGCGCCTTTCGCTCCAATACAGGTTTTGCAGCCCGACCCATTGGCGGTCCTTGAGCATGGGGCATTGGTCGTACAGGTAGTCGCCCGTCTCGTAGCGCCGAAAATCCGTATCGCTGAGCCGCTGGGCCGAGAGTGCGTGCGCCTCGGCGGAGATCCGTGCCAGTTCCCGCATGGCGGCCGTCATGGCGATCAAGGGCACGGATGAACCACGCACCGGCCTTACCGGCAAGATGCGGCGAGCATTTGCAAGGTCGGAGGCCACGGCCCGCCAGCGCAATGCCAGGGTGCTGAATTCCGTTGCCATCGCCTGCGGCGCGGGCCCAAGGCGGACCACCGCGTTTGCCGGTGGCGGCTGCCTGGCATGGTGCGCGGCGGCCACGCGAAGCAGCGAGGCATGACTTTCCAGCTGCGCCACGACGGGTGCAGCCGCCGCAATGGCCGTATCCATCTCCGTCTCGACGGCTGCGACACCCGCATTCCACCGGGCCTCGTCCAGCGGGGCGTCGGGGGCCAGCGAAACGGCTTCCAGCTGGTCGCACAGTTGCTGCAAACGCCCGACGGCCTGCCCCAGCTTTTGCACCGTATCGGCCAGCCCGTCGATACGGGCACGCAGCGTGCCCCAAGCGGCCGATGCCGCCTTCAGCGCAGGGAACGACTGCATGCTCTCCAGGCTCCTTACCAGCGTCATGCGGCCGCTGGCATCGTCCAGATCAAGCCCGGTCAGGAACGAGAACTCGGCGATATCGGTCCATACCTGCCTTGCGACTGGCTCACGCGCGGGCTCGGCTTCGACGCGGCAGCTTGATGCCAGGGCGCCACCGCAGCACAGCGCCGTGGCAGCGGCGGGCAGCCACAGAAGCCGGGTCATCTGGCGGCAGTGCCGGCCATCAACAGGCGCAGGGCCCGAGGCGCTGCCGGCATCTGTCGGGGCTCCAGCACTTCGATCAGCCACGTCGTGAACGGCGTCGGGCAGACGTCTCCCAGATGCTGCGAGAACTCGATCTGGTCGCCGGCGTACGTGAAGTTGATCTTCAGGGGCGAGCAGAAAAGCCTCTCGTCCCCGTTGCCCGTGCTGTCGTGAAAGTCGCTGCCGGTCACCATGTCGATATTGATGCGCTGGGCCGAGGCATCGGCAAACTCCAGCCAGGCCTGCACCGACGAAAGGCGGATGCGGCGGTAGCTGGCCAGTGCCGGATGGCTGGTGGCAATGGACAGGCTGATGGGCTGCCCATGCGCCAGCTGCTGCAGCAGCGCGGCGTCAGTGACCCGCAATTCCCGCCGCAGATCCCCTTGGGTCCTCGCATTGGCCGCCTGCGCGCTGGCGTGGTCTGCCAGCAGGGTGGCGTGTGCATCTGCCATGGCAGCGGCCGTGCCCGGCATCGAAAGACGGTGGCCGGGCTGCTTGCCTGTCTCGTAGGCCTGTGCGGCGCGGACCCCGAAGCAGTCCACGAAGAAGCCGCGGCGCGCACTTTCTGCCCTGAGGGTGATTTCCCCCTGCAGCCGCGCGCTGCGCTCCAGCTCTGTCAGCGCCTGCTGCTCCAGCGCCTGCAGGCGCTTGCGCTTGCCGATCACCGCAACGTATTCCAGCTTGAGCGTGGCAAGCTCACGGGCAATGGCATTCTTGGATGCGCTTTGCTCTGCCAGCAGGCGGCCATAGATGGCCACCTTCTGCACCTGTGTCTTGAGGGTGTTGGCGGCGTTGCGCACGGCCGCCTCGGTGCCTTCCGTGGCAAGCACCAGATCCAGCCGGTTGACTGCATCGTTCTCCAGCACCGTCCATGCGGCCTTGGCTTCATTGGCATCCGGCATGAGCGCAAGTGCACGCATGGTGTCGCCCAGCTCCCGGGAAATCCCCTCGACATCCAGCCCGCCCAGCGGCCCACGGATCACCGGCAGCACCGCATTCAATGCGCCCTTGGCGGGATCCACCAGATTCTTGAGCGTGCTGGAGTTGTGCCTGGCCCATTTCAGTGGAATGGCAAACGACTGGCCCAGGGCCTTCAGCGCCTTGAGCGGGCCGTCTATGCTGCCGCCGAGCGTCTTGGCCTGCCCGTACAAATCCTTCAGGCCGAGCACGCCTTTCTGACCGGTCTCGGTCAGCGCCTTCGGGTCGGGCGGCACGCCCACGCACAGGGCCGCCACACTGCCCGCGACCGCAATGACGCCAAAGGCGATTTCCAGGCTCATCTTCACGGTGCGCACGATCTGGGCAACGTCGCTCGCCAGCTTCAGCCGCATGGCGGCAAGTTCCGCTTCAAGCTCCTCCTGGCGCACCGTGCGTGCGGCGCGGTCAAGGGCCTCGATCTGCTGAATCAACCGCTGCTCCAGCTCGGTGCAACGTGCCTCCAGCGTCTTGAGGTCCAAGGTATCCCGGTCGGCAAACGCCTGCGCGACGCTGCCCACGGCACCTGCCAGCTCGCCGCTGGCGCGCAGGCTGCGCAGGTGGGCCTCCATGGCCGCCATCACCTCCTGCCGGGCCTTGGCCAGCGACAGATAGCTGCCTGCGCTCAGATCAGGAATCGGCTTGGCCAGCCCGTCAACGCCCATGACCGGCAGCAGACGCTGCAGCGAACCCGCCGCCTGGATCAACTCGCCAAACCCGGACTCGACCCCTGACCAGCGCGTGATCCAGCCCAGCGCCTCATGGCACAACGCCAGCTCGGCCGCGCTATGGCCGGGCCTGCCCGCCATGCCGGCGCTCAGGGCAAACAGCGCGGCCAGCACCCTGTGCATCGGCTCGCCATGCTCCAGCAGGCCGGGCGGCACGGGGGTGTGCTTCACCACAGCCCGGTTGTCCTGCCACAGGAAATTGCTGAACTGTGGCCGCGCCACCGTGTCCCAGGCCTCCTCCAGCGCATAAGGGGTGTCGCGCGTGGGGCCGCCGTACAGTGTGAACCGGCCCTCCACGGTTTCCACGAAAATGCGCACCCTGCTGAGCTCGTTGTCCGCGTCATGCAGCATGCGCAGAACCGTCGTGCCTTCGGAAACAATGCGGCGGGCAACCACCGTCAGTCGCCGCACCGCACCGTCAAGCCGCCTGTCGAACCCCTCGGGCACCACCACGGTATCGGCATGGATGTCCAGCGCCTGCAGGCCAGCCGCGTCGGCCTCGTCCAGCAACACCTTCAGGTCCACCACCAGATCGGCCACGGTGCCGAAGGGATTGAAGTTGCCGTCCGGCGCGCGGCCACCGCTGCAGACCAGCGGCCCTGGCGGCACCAGGCCCTCGGCTCGGTAGCGATCGATCAGGGTTCGCAATTCAATGGGAGTTATCGCGGCAGTGAGCGCGGCAGTGAGCGCGGGAGTCATTGCTGAAGTCATGGCGGGTGATTCCAGGTAAGGCACTGCACCTGTGCAGCGGTTGGACAAAGGCCGGAGCAGATCGCTCAGGCTGCCTTCTTGCTGGCAAGTTCCACCAGTTGGTCCACGCTCTGCGCCTTTTTCGGCGTGCCGCCGAAACGGCGGAAATGGTCTGCCTGTCCGGCGACACGTGCCCAGCCCTTCTTGGCCGTGCCCAGCACCACCGTCAGGCTGAACCAGTTTTCCCCTTGCAGGGACTTGCGGCCGGTGGTGCTCAAGACCTTGTGTATGTTGCCCAGATCGGCAGAAATCGCACGCCATGCCTCGCCCAGGGTCTTGAGCTTGGGACCCAGGTCTTCAATGCTCTTGCTGATGCTGTCAAAGCGATCATTGCTTCGGTTGTAGTAGCCGATGAAGCGCTCGTTCGTGGCCATCGTGGCCTGGATGGTTCTCACCTCATCCACCTTCTCGGCAATCTTCCTGCGCGTGACCGCAAGGTCCGCACCCACGCCGATATCCACCCCCGCCAGAATCAGCGGCCCGAAAAGCGGAATGGCCAGATAGGCCGGAGACGTGGACAGCACGATGACTTCATCCTTTTCCTTGCGGCGCAGGGCCTTCAAGTCGTTCTCCAGCTTCTCCACGGCGGCCTTCAGCTTCTGGTTGGCAGCACCCTCGGCGCCCAGCGTGGTCGTGAACTTCTGCTTTTGTCCATTGAATGCGGTCTTGCAGGCATTCAGGCGCACCAGTATTCCGTTGCCGTTGTCAAGAATGGAGTTCTGCAGCGCGAAGGCACGCACCGAACGCGCATTGGCGTCTTCAATCAACTGCTCCAGCGCGCTGCTGAAATTGCGCTTGATCTGCTCCGAACGCCCGCTGGGCGTATCGCTTTCCCAAACCTTGACCAGGGCCTTCCATTTCGCTTCCACTGCCGGCTCCGCCGATGGGGTGGGAGCCCCGTCCAGATCGAAACGGTCCACCAGCTCGATCAGCCGCTCATAGGTGGTTGCCGCCACATCGTTGTACTGAACGATATCGTCGGCCAGCGTCAGCATCTTGTCCTGCACATCGGCCTTGAACTTCTGGCCGACATCCTTGAGCGTGACGAACAGCTCCACCGCTTCGGAAAACTCCGGCCTGAAATCATCCTGCTTCTGCATGCCCAGCATGGCGCGCATCAGCTCCGTGGTGGTCGGGTTGTCGGTAACTGCCGACTCGAAGAACGTCGTCAGCCCGATCCAGTCCTCTGAACTGAGAACGCAGATTCCCTTGTAGATATCGGCAGACGGTGTGAAGGCATTCGTTGAATTTGCAGGGTCGGACATGGCGAAGGCTCCTGATGGTGAAAGGCCGAATTCGGCCTCGAATCGGTGTGCAAACAAGCGACGGCGTTGAAGAAATGACCGCACCGCAGTCATCGCCCGCCCTCCTTTTGCGCTCCAGTCGACCGGATGCTAGGTAGCCGCCATGGCCCTGTATGTCCCCCAAACAAGTGACACAAATTCATACAGCACTGGGGATAAGGACAGCAGCCGGACTGCTCTCTCACACCCAATGGCGCCTGTCCCCTGCGCGACCCATGGCAATGAGCACGATCAATCCATTGCCCCAAATGACAAGGCAAGGAATTTCGTAGACCAGGCATACACCACCCGCTATGCAATCAATAGCGCATTGCACACATTCATCGCCAACCAGAAGACATCATCAGTGTCAATTTCTCTTGATTTCACCGCACCCATTGGCACAGGAATTCGCCTCACCCATAAATGTTGCAAAATGTTCGGCAATTTGAACGATGGAGGAGCGGGAGTGGCAAGAAAACGAAAGACCAGCACGGCAGAAGACCTCATGGATCTGGTCGCCATGCTGCCCTGGTGGGCCGGCATCGCATTGGCTCTCACCAGCTACATGGTGCTGCACTCCATTGCCATCCGTCCCCTGCCTGCAGCACAAAGCCCGCAGCAAATTGGCCAATTGGCCACCACGGCCATCTGGCAGGGCCTGGCTACCGGTGGCCAGTACATCCTGCCCCTCATCTGCCTGGCCGGCGCGGCCATTTCCGCCGTGCGCAAGCGCCGCCGCAGCCGGTTGTTCGAAACCACCTCGGCCAGCTCCAGTGCGGATGCGCTGCAGAACATGTCATGGCGGGAGTTTGAAACGCTGGTGGGTGAGGGATTTCGGCGGCGCGGCTACAGCGTCAAGGAAACCGGTGGCGGCGGGCCCGATGGTGGCGTGGACCTGGTCCTCTCGAAGGATGGCGAAAAGACACTGGTGCAATGCAAGCAGTGGAAAGCCTTCAAGGTGGGCGTTTCCACGGTGCGCGAGCTATATGGCGTCATGGCGGCCAATGGGGCCGCTGCCGGCTTTGTGGTGACTTCTGGCCGGTTCACTCAGGAAGCTGTGGCGTTTGCTGCGGGAAGGAATATCCACCTCATGGACGGCGCCGCGCTCATGAAATTGCTCAAGGAGGCAAAGGCCCAGACGGGAGCGGCTTCAACAACCAAGGCCCGGACTTCCACACCTTTGGCGAACCCTGTGCCTGTGGCCTAGCCCCTCAAGACGGAGCCTGCTTTTGACACAGTGCGACCGGCCGCTTCCCCAATACCCGGCTGTCCTCAATGCGGGAAAGCCATGGTTCAGCGGGTTGCCAAGCGAGGGCCTGCGACTGGGAAGGCGTTTTGGGGGTGCTCGGGGTTTGGTGCGGGGTGTCGGGGGACTCGGGAGATGGCTGGGGTTGGGGATGGGAATTGATTTTTTAGCTGGTCTGCTTTCGACCCAAAGTAGCCGTTGGACAAAACTAACTCAAAGCTGCCGTTGATGCATACCCGCAGACTAGCGATCAAAGCCGAGCCGCCTATACGACCGGCGCGGGCCTAATGGCAAACTATAGTGTCCCATTGGCGGCTGCGGCATTTCGCGAAAATTTTATACTTCTACTTTTGAATAGTGACCGCAAGCCCAAGCTGCAGAGCACCTCCACGAGGATGTCAGTGTGCAGAGTATCCCAACCGTTCCAGCTTATTCCACTGATTTTTCGTGATGCATCACATTAGATTTCACAAGTCACCATGAGCAGAGCGCGAGACATCATCCAAGAGATTGCGGACATACGACAACGTCGGCAGTTCGGCAGCGCAATGGCCGAGTTGCCGTTACGTTTGTTCGCACTGGAAAATGCCTTCAAGTCGCACGACAGGTCACAAACAGAATTGACTCGCTACTTTCCGGTTGCGCTCGTAGCTTGCATGGAAGGATATTTTCGAATGGCCATTCGGGAACTAGTCGATTCTGGAGACCCGTACTTGGCCAATGCGGAGAAGGCGGCCTCAACGTTAAAACCCGACTTCTCGATCATTCGCGCAGTGCATGGCCGGCGAATCACAATAGGTGAACTTATAGCCCATAGCATTCCAATAAGTCGCCTAGAACATATTGACAGTACACTCACTTCCCTCCTTGGAACCAAATTTCTCAAGAAACTCGAGGCAACGACCGATCGGTGGGCTCATGAAGTGCGAGGCGAACCGGCTCGTCCAATGCTGACCGACCCTGGGGTGGTCTTCTCCAATGTTTCACGGACGTTCGATCTCCGCCATGTCATTTGTCACGAGATTGCATCAGCATACGAGATCGATACGGCTGAAATTGAAGCGTGCTTTGAGAGTTGCGTTGCGTTCCTCCGCGTAGCTGACGAGTGTGTTTCCGAGACGCTTCATCCAGGTTCACCACTAACGCAAACTGATATGAACATCGCAGCAGCCGACGGACTTTGTGATGCGGAGGCACGACTTTCGGCTGTCGTTGCAAAGCTAACGAGCAGTCCTTCGGACGAAGCCAATAAGGCTATCAATCAAGTGAATCTCAAGTGGCACGATTTTGCCGAAGCTTGGGTAGCTGCTCGAGTAGGCGACCGAAGCCAAGGCGGAACGATGTGGCCTATGCTATATGCTGGCCTAAAGCAATCGCTTGTCGAAAAATGGATAGTTGAACTTGAAGAATACCGAGATCATGGCAAAGGTGAAATCTAACCAGTCTCTTAAGCGGATGCGCCTTCAGCATGCCGCTTAAGTAAAAATTCTAGCGGCGAATTACACTGCCTCTCTTATCTTGACTCAAGGTACAAATGAACATTTTTATCAGCCACAACAAGAAGCAAAAATCTATTGCTCGATTGCTCGCGATGGCACTTGTCGAGAACGGGGAAAACGTTTGGTTCGATGAGTGGCAACTAGCGCCAGGTGACTCGCTAGTCGGCGGAATCGAAAAGGGACTCGCAGGTGCCAACGTCTTCACCATAATCTGGTCCAAAGACGCTGCAAAATCCAACTGGGTCGGCACCGAGCTTCGCGCCTACCTCAGGCGTCTAGTTGACGATGAATCCCTTCGTGTTATTCCAATAATGGTCGATGACACGCCGCTACCGATCTTGGTCGCCGACTACCTTGGGTTCGAGGTTAAATCCTCTCGATCTATTGGAGAAGTTGCAGCAAAGATATGTGGCTCACCCTCTGCAACGGAAATAATACCCCGTCTTCAGGAACGAATCTACGAATTAACTATAGACTCCGACGCAAAAAATGACCCGTTGCCATACAAACGGTGCCCAGATTGTGGAGAAGACTCATTTGACAGGCGATCTAACACCGACTATCGGAATGATAGAGTTTACTACGTAATTTCCTGTAAGAAGTGCGATTGGAGCGAATGGACGGAGTAGCGCGTTTGTGTGCGATTCTGCTGGCAGCACAGGCAACTGGTCTACATACCGCCAAACCCTTCTATCGGGAGCGCGACAAAATCATGACCCGGTAAGGATCCGTTGTCAATTTTCCGCTTTGCCGGGCCATGATTTCGACCGCCTATCATGTCAAACGTTCAGTGCCCGCTTTCAGCTCACACTAACAGCCGCTCTTGAGCAACCTGCGGTTGTTGCAGGCCAATCCTGAGCAGGCGTCCAGCTAGAACCTCTAAAGCCGTCATTCACCCATGATGGCCAGAAAACCTTCGATTTCCTGCTGCCCCATGTCTCGCAGATGCCGCAAACACTGCCATTTCACAAACATGCGCACCCATTGCACGTAGGCTTGCTCGGCACGCAGGCTTATAGTGTTTGTAACGAATTCGCTCACGGATCAGGTCCAGCAAACGTGTGATGCGCAACACAGGAGGAGAGGCCGGCTTCATGGCTGAATTTAGTACTGTATTTTTGCACAGAAAACGCGCCGTCGAGCTAGGCTACAAGCCCCTTTCCGCGTTTTTTTCGCGCCAATTTAGACCGCAAGCGCCAGATATAGCCTGCGGCTTGGTGCGATCTACATCACGTTAGATTTTCTCAGCAACCTCAAACGCCTACAGAATAATACCGACTCACCGCATGACAACAAATCAATTGTGCGCACTAACAGGCAGGACTGGAAAGTTTGTCAAATCCCACATCATTCCCCTAGCACTAACTCGCTTGGAACGAACAGGCGAGAAGTTTGTGGAGGCCGGTATAGGATTGGGCATAAAGACCAAGTCAAACAGCTGGTACGACAATGCACTTGTCACAAGGGAAGGTGAAGACATCCTTGCAGATATAGATGCAAAGGGCATAGAAGCACTCCGAAAGCATAAACTAGTTTGGAGTGGCTGGAGCAATGAAAAAGAACTATTTTCAGATGATCAAGTCCTTCACAATGGGGTGCCTCACCATAGGTTCATCCAACTCGACTGCGCTCGTGATCTTCAGCTTCTCTTCCTAAGCATCTTGTGGCGGGCTGCCGCGTCGAAGCGATCTGAGTTTCAAGATTTCACGCTTGAACCAGCGGAGCTTGAGCAATTGAGGGTTAGAGTTCTCAACAAGGATCCAGGCGACTTCGGCGAATATCCAATTCAACTCTTTCAGATATCAACCCTGGGGATACATCACAATCGAACTCCTTTGATGGAGTCAAAAGAAATACCCAATGCAGATGCCAGTCCAACTGAAATAGTTGAATACGCTAGAATCTACTTTGACGGCCTAACTGCACACCTTCACTTGCCGCGGGGCAAGGCTCTAGGTGAAATATATATACAGACATGCCTCGGCAACCCCGAGGGAACCGTTGTCTTTCTGCACAGATTTGAAAACTCAAGAGCACAAGCGAATATTGTCGAGATGATAGAGACCGTGCATCAGGAGCAGATCACCCCGCAGGCACCTTTGAAACCAATAGCCTCTGCCATTCAGTCTTCCTATGCAATACCCACAGAGAATTGCCAACGTGCAAAGTAAATAGTCTAACTATCGGTTCAACGCGCACACCAACACTGGCCATGGCTTCATCATTTTTATGGCCAGCATTGGTACCCTCCGCACTTCGTGCTACAGTGCCGGTTAACCTGGGCGTCAGGCCTTACAGGAGAGTTTTTTTGCGTATCGTTTTCGAGGATGAACCCCTAGACCTTGAGCAACCTATCTGGCGATATTCCAAGACGGATCGCTTTCTAGACTTCGTAAAGACCGGCCATATTTACTTTGCAGCAGCCCGTCAATTCCAAGATCCTTTCGAAGGTGCTGTGGCGGTAATGCCTCCAGGCTTTCCTGTTGACCCCCGTTACGCAGAGCTAGAGTATGGTGATTGGGCATTCGAGGAATTACGGCGCCTGACCAAGATCAACTGTTGGCACCGAGCTCAGTACGAGAGCGACGCAATGTGGCAGCTGTACGCCGGCGCATGGAAAGGTGTCGCGATTCTTAGCACACCTAGTCGTATCGCAGCCGCTGCCGAACAATTCCGCCTGCAACCTCAATACGGGCATGAGGATCTTTGGGCGGGGAATGTTAGATACGTCGATCTTCTCAAAGATCGGCTCAGGGTCAGTACGCTCCACCGCTTTTTGTACAAACACGCTGCATTTTCTTAGGAGCGGGAGTTCCGTCTCGCTATCTCCCTCCGCACGGCTGAAGAATTCGGAGTTCCCGTCCCAGCCGAAGGCATTAAAGTACAGTTTGAGGTTCCGCAACTTGTTCATCGAATTTTCATAGGTCCGTCGCTTACCCCATCTGATAAACAAGCTGTTCGTGAAGCTGCCGAGGCGATTGGTCTTAGTAAGTGCATACGAATATCCAGCATGCTGGGAACTCCGAGGTATACATAGATGGGCACACCAGCAGCTTCAACAGCTACTGCTCGCGGCCTAACTGGGTGGTCAAGCGGACGCCAACACTGGCCATGCCTTTGGCATTTTTATGGCCAGTGTTGGTACCCTCCGCACCTTCGGTGCTCCGGCGCCGCTTACCTTGGACGTTGAGCGCCCGCTTTCACCTGCCACCACCGACTGCTAGTGGCCGAGAGCAGTCCTCAAGAGACTGACTATCCACCTACTCCAAACCCCGCTAGCAGCCCCAATCTACCCAGAAAGGCCACGCATATCATGCGTAGCCTCCCAGTGCGGCCCCCCAGTCAATCCGTCCCCCGCACCACCC
>NZ_JFYT01000114.1:0-11601 GCF_000632165.1 Delftia sp. RIT313
GGCTTGGGGGGCTTGGGGGTGGTGGGTTGTTGCCGTGCAGGTCTGATTGCCTGCTCAGATATCGAGCACTAAACGTTCGCTCTTGCAGCCGGAAACGCAGACCATCATCACTTTGTTGCTGGCCTTTTCCTTGGGGCTGAGCACCGAGTCGCGGTGGTCCGGAATGCCTTCGAGCACGCGCGTCTCGCAGGAGCCGCAGACGCCTTCGCAGCAGCTGTGGTCCATCTGGATGCCGGCATCCAGCAGGGTGTCGAGCAGCGACTTCTCGGGCGTGATCTCGATGAAGCGGCCGCTGCGCTTGAGCTCCACCGTGTAGTTGCTGCGCGCGTCATCGGCGGCCTTGACCTCCACGGGCGTGAAGCGCTCGACGTGGGCGTTGGCGTGGCCCAGCTCGGCGCAGAACTTCTCGAAGGCGTCCAGCATGGGCGTGGGGCCGCAGGCGTAGTGGTGCGTGCCCGCGTCGGGCTGCCGTTTGGCCAGCAGCGCGCGCAGGTCGGGCGGGCCGCCGGCCTCGCTGTCGAAGTGCAGGTGCAGCGGCATGCCCAGCGCCTGCAGCTCTTCCAGGAAGGCCGCGCCCTTGCGCTCGCGGGCGAAGTACAGCATCTCGAACGAGCGGCCCTGGCCCTTGAGGCGGCGTGCCATGCACAGCAGCGGCGTGATGCCGATGCCGCCGGCCACCAGCACGGTGTGCGCGGCGCTTTCGTCCAGCGCGAAATGGTTGCGCGGCTCGGAGATGGTGATGGGCATGCCCACGCGCAGCGACTCGTGCACGCAGCGCGAGCCGCCGCGGCTGGCGCGGTCGCGCAGCACGCCGACCACGTAGCGGTGGCGCTCCTCGCTGGGGTTGCTCAGCGAGTAGCTGCGCACCAGGCCGTTGGGCAGGTGCAGATCGATGTGCGAGCCCGGCGTGAAGGCGGGAAGCTCCCCGCCCGCCACGGGCCGCAGGTCCACGCTGATGGTGTCCTGGGCCTCGAAGCGCAGCGTGTGCACGAAGGCCTGGAGGTTGGTGCTCATGATGCGGCGCCTTCGTCGATCTGCTCCTGGGCCAGGCGGCGCAGGTGGCGGCGCAGGCGCACCAGGCCGATGTCGTGCTGGTAGAGGTTCTCGCGCTCGTTGGCGTCCATCTCCATCTGCTCCATCATGATCCGGTCCTGCTCCAGCACGGCCCAGTGGCGCGCCTCCAGGCGGTTGCGGTACAGGAAGCGCCAGGTGTCGCGCATCCAGCCCTGCACCTTGCGGCAGCGCCAGAAGAACACGGCGCACAGGTCGGCGCTGATGGGCGTGACGCAGGCCACGATGGCGAAGTTGCCGCCGGGGCCGCCGGTCTTGGGATAGGGGATCTCCAGGCGCATCCAGTGCACGCCCGTGCTGCCCCACTCGGTCCAGTCGAAGTTCACGCCGCGCTGGCCCACCTTCTCGAAGACGAAGCCGTCATCGGTCTCGCGCACCTGGAACGTGGCCTTGCTGTCGCCCTCGGCCATGGAGTGCGACTGCTTGTGCAGGAAGGTGCCGTGCATGGGGTCCATGACGTTGTCCAGCGCATAGCGGTAGTCGCTGCGCCACTCGGCATAGCACAGGAAGTTGGAGTACTCGGGCGAGGTCAGCTCCTCGGGCAGCGTGAACTCGGGCGCCTCGTCAACGGCCTTGTCGCTGTTGTAGAGAAAGATGGCGCCATGGGCCTCGCGCGCATGGAAGGCCAGCGCCGCGCGCGAGCCTTCGAGCTTGCAGCCGGGGCTGCCGGGCACCTTGGTCACCGTGCCGTCGCCGCGCACTTCCACGCCGTGGTAGGGGCAGGCCAGGCGGTCGCCCAGGATCACGCCCTGCGACAGCGGCGCGCCGCGGTGCGGGCAATGGTCTTCCAGCGCATGGACCTGGCCGGCGGCATCGCGCCACAGCGCGATCTTGCGGCCGAAGCGGCGCACCGACACGGGCTGGGTCTTCACGAAGTCCGAGGGGCAGACCGCGTACCAGAGGTTCTTCAGGCCTTTGTTGAGCAGGCCGTCCACCGGATCGATGGTGATGGTTTGTACGTTCATGGGGCTCTCCAGTCCTGCTCGGTATCAATAGCCCAGCCGCGCCATCAGCGCCTGGAAGCTGTCTTCGGTCCAGGCCTGGCCGTTCTCGCCGGCGGGGCCGCTGCGGTTGAGATAGGCCACCAGTTCGGGCAGGGTCTGCACGCCTTCGCCGAAGGCGCGTTCGATGGAATCGCCCAGCAGGTCTTCCATCAGGGTGGGGGCACGTTCGCGCGCCTGGTGCGGCTCGAGATAGCGATCAGCGGCCATGGTTCTCTCCTTCGAAAACTGTCTTGAATCGTGGTTCGGCTTCATTGCCCGGAGCGTCGCCCGCCACCCATATCGTGTGAAACCGGCGCAGCCCGACCTCAGGGACACCGAGGAAGGGCCGCCCCGCACCGAGGGTGTCGTCCCCCTTGGGGGAAGGCGCGAAGCGACTCAGGGGGTAGGTCATTTAGTCAGCGCGGATATCCAGGTCTTTGATGAGCTTGCCGAAGCGGTTGAAGTCCGCTGCATTGGTCTTCTCAAGCCTCGCGGGCTCGCCGCCTGCGGGCAGCGCGCCGAAGGTGGCCATCTTGGAGACCACGTCGGGCATCTTCAGGATCTCGTTGAGGTGCGTGTTCAGCAGCTTCACGGTCTCGGGCGACATGCCCTTGGGGCCGAACAGGCCCTGCCATGCGGACACTTCCACGTCCTTGACGCCCAGCTCGGCCAGGGTGGGCACATTGGGGGCCAGCGCGCTGCGCTGGCTGTCGGCCACGGCCAGGGCGGTGACCTTGCCGCCGATGTAGGGCGCAATCGGGCCCCAGGTCATGAAGGTCGTGGGCACATGGCCACCGATCAGGTCGTTGACGGCGGGCGCCACGCCCTTGTAGGGGATGTGGGCGATGCGCGTGCCGGCGGCGCGGTTGAACATCTCGCCCAGGATGTGCATGGGCGAGCCGCTGCCGGGGCTGGCGTAGGTCAGGCCGTCGCGCTTGCCCTGGGCGATCAGGGTCTTCATGTCCTTGATGCCCGAGGCCTGGTTGGTGGCCACGAACATGGGCTGCACGCTGGTCTGCACGATGGGCGTGAAGCCGTGCAGCACGTCGTAGCTGGAGCCCGAGGCCGTCTTGAGCACGAACTGCGCAATGGCGAAGGTATTGGGCGCCAGCAGCAGGGTGTAGCCGTCCGGCGCGGCCTTGGCCACATGCACGCTGCCGATGGTGCCGCTGGCACCGGGGCGGTTGTCCACCAGCACGGGCTGGCCCAGGCGCGTGGACAGCTTCTCGGCATACAGGCGCGCCATGGCATCGGTGTCGCCACCGGCCGGATAGGCCACGATGATGGTGATGGGCTTGGCCGGATAGGCCTGGGCCATCGCGGTGCCGGACAGCGTGGCTGCAGCCAGGAATGCAGCGGCAAGAGAAACCTGGCGACGTGTCTTGTTCATGGTGGGGGCCGTGGGGTGGTTGGGTTGTGGGGGTAGGCCGTCAGGCGCGGTCTCAATGCCGCTTGTCGGTGATGAATTTCCCGTCGCTGGTACCCACGCCCTTTTGGCGCCGGGTGTTGCCGTCGATGCCGCCATCGATGGCCCATTCGGCAAACACCGTGGGGCCGGGCTCGAACTCGCGTGGCTGCCAGTCGGCGGTGAGCTGGTCCTCGTCGGCGTAGTACTCGACCAGGGCGCCGGCCGGATTGCGGAAGTACCAGAAATAGGCCGAGGACACGGGATGGCGGCCCGGGCCCAGCTGGGTGTCCCAGCCGCAGCGCGAGATGTGCATGCCGCCGCCGAAGACCTCGTGGATGTCGCGCACCGTGAAGGCCACGTGGTTCAGGCCCGCGTCCTTGGCCGGGCGCTGCAGCAGGAAGATGTCGTGGTGGCCGCCGTCAGGCGCGCAGCGCAGGAAGGCGCCGCGCTCGGGGTAGCGGTCCGAGGCTGCAAAGCCGAAGTTGTCCACGTAGAAGCGCTCGCAGGCCTGCACATCCTTGACGAAGAACACCACATGGCCGACCTCGATGGGCTGGGCGCGTTCGTAGGCCGGGCTGGCCTGGTTGACGCGGTCCTTGCGGTTCCAGGTGTTGTAGGCGGCGCCTTGCACATCCACATCACGCTTTTGCGTGACCTGCAGGCGCACGGACAGGCCGTTGGGGTCGGTGCAGCCTATGCGCCCCTGGCCCTGTGTGAAGCCCGGCAGCGCGGCGATGCGACCGGCGTACAGCGCCAGATCGGCCTCGCTTTCCACACCCCAGACCACTTCGCGCAGCGTGGGGCCGGCCTCGATGGCGGGCGGCAGATCGGGATGGTCCACGGCGGCCACGATCACGCGGCAGCCGTTGAGGGTCTCGAACACCAGCCGGTCGTCCGCTTCCTGCACCAGCGCCAGGCCCCAGTCCAGGAAGAAGCGGCGGCAGGTAGCCAGGTCGTCCGCGCCGTAGGTGATTTCGTCTATGCCCAGTACGCTCATGTCGTGCTCCTTCAATTTGCCCAAGCGATGGGGCTCTCGTTCAAGCCCCAGTACATGCTCTTTTGCTCCATGTACTGCTGTATGCCCAGCCGTCCCTTCTCGCGGCCCAGGCCGCTGTCGCGCCAGCCGCCGAAGGGCGTGGAGATGGAGAACTGCTTGTAGGTGTTGATCCAGACCGTGCCGGCCTGCACGGCGCGGCCAATGCGCCAGGCGCTCTTGTAGTCGCGCGTCCAGATGCCGGCGGCCAGCGCGTAGACGCTGTCGTTGGCCTGGGCGAGCAGGTCGTCCTCGTTGTCGAAGGGCATGGCCACGAGCACGGGGCCGAAGATTTCCTGCTGGCAGATCTGCCAGTCGTTCTTCACGCCGTCGATGATGGTCGGGCGGTAGTAGTAGCCGCGCTCGAACTGCGCGCCCTCGGGCCGCTGGCCGCCCGTGAGCAGCCGGCCGCCCTCGGACAGGCCCAGGGCCACATAGCTCTCTATGGATTCGCGGTGCTTGGCGGTGATCAGCGGCCCCATCTGCGTGCGCTCGTCGGCCGGGTCGCCCACCTGCAGCGCGGCGGCCTTGGCCGTGAGGCGCTGCATGAATTCGGCATGCAGGCTGCGCGCCACGAACAGGCGCGAGCCCGCAATGCACGACTCGCCCGAGGAGCTGAAGATGCCGTAGAGCACGCCGTTGACGGCATGGTCGATGTCGGCATCGGCCAGCACCATGGTGGCCGACTTGCCGCCCAGCTCCAGCGAGACCGGCATCATCTTGTCGGCCGCGATGTGGGCGATGTGCTTGCCCGTGGACGTGCCGCCCGTGAACGACACGCGCTTGACCAGCGGATGCTTGGTGATGGCATCGCCAATCACCGAGCCCCGGCCCGGCAGCACGCTGACCAGGCCCTTGGGCACGCCGGCCTCTTCGCAGATCCTGGCCAGCTCCAGCGCCAGCAGCGGCGTGGCCTCGGCGGGCTTGACGACCACGGCGTTGCCGGCGGCCAGCGCCGGAGCGAGCTTTTGCGCCTCGCTGGCGATCGGCGAGTTCCACGGCGTGATGGCCGCCACCACGCCCATGGGCTCGTACACGCTCATGGTCATGAAGTCGCCGCGCGAGGGCGTGATGGTTTCCTCCATGGTCTCGCAGGCGGCTGCAAAGAACTGGAAGGTGGCGGCGGCGCTGGCCACCAGCATGCGTGTTTCCTTGATGGGCTTGCCGTTGTCCAGGCGCTGCAGCTGGGCCAGTGGCTCGGCGCGCTCGCGGATCAGCTGGGCCACGCGGTGCAGCACGGCCGCGCGCTCATGGGGCTTTTTCTGGGCCCAGCCGCTGGTGCGGAAGGCGTGGTCGGCCTTCTGGATGGCCTCTTCCACATCCTCCAGGCTGGGCGCGCGCAGGCGGCCCACCACTTCGCCGGTGGCGGGATAGAGCGTGGTGGATTCGCCACCGCCGCCCAGGCGCCATTCGCCGGCGATATTGATGGGGAGCAGTTCCAGGTTCGACATGGTGAGCCTCTCTCGTTCGTTCGAATCCAGCCGCCTCAGGCGGCCTTGGACGCCGTGGTGGTGGCCGGGATCTGGTCCAGCTTGTTCACGGGCGGGCCCGAGAACGTGGCCTTGAAATTGCCGATGGCGCGCATGTCGATCTCCAGCAGGAAGGGGCCCTTCTTCGGCCAGGCCGAGGCCAGCACGGCCGGCAGCTCGTCAAGGTTCTGCACGCGGGCATGGGGCAGCTGGATGGAGGCGCACAGCTGCGCGTAGTCGGGCGTGTGCAGTTCCACATAGCAGCGGCGGCCGCCGTAGGAGGCGTCCTGGATGTTCTGGATCACGCCGTAGCGCTGGTCGTTCATCAGCACGATCAGGGTGTCGCACTCTTCCTGCACCAGCGTGGCCAGCTCGCCCAGGTTCAGGATGAAGCCGCCGTCACCCGCCAGGCCCAGCGTCTTGCGGCCCGAGCCGCTGACCGCCGCGCCCACGGCCGCGCCGATGGCCATGGGCATGCCCATGCCGATGCCGCCGCCCGTGGCGTGCACGCCCGCGTTGGGCTCGAAAAAGCGCAGCTCGCGGTTGCCCCAGGTGCTGTTGGAGACGGTCACGTCGCGCACCCAGTTGAAGTTGCGGCCCACGGCCTTTTGCAGCTCCTGCACCAGCACGCTGTACGGGCCCAGGCCGTCGCGCATGGTGGCCACGGCCTCGTCGTGCACCTGGCGCAGGTCGGCCAGCAGCTCGGGGTCGGCCTTGTAGCCGCGTGCCTCCAGCCGGTCGGCCAGGCCCGTCAGCGCCAGGGCCGAGTCGCCGCAGACAAAGCCGTCATCGGCGTAGCAGCGGCCCTGCTGGGCGGCGTCCACATCGATGCGCAGCAGCGGACGCGGCAGCTTCAGTTCGTACTTCAGCGTCTCGTTGCTGCGCAGGCGCGTGCCCACGGCCAGCATGGCGTCGCAGCGCTGGTAGAAGGCCTCCACGGGCTTTTGGATGTTGTAGGCACCCAGCGAGGCCGGATCGTCCTCGGCCACGATGCCGCGGCCCTGGCCCGTGCTGACGATGCCGAAGCCCAGCGCCTTCAGGCGCTGCACGGCAGCGACTGCGTGGCGTGCGCCGCCACCCAGCCACAGCAGCGGGCGGCGTGCCTTGGCCAGCGTGTCGGCCAGCGCATCCAGCGACGCCTCGCTGGGGGCCAGCACGGCCACCGGCAGCGGCGACAGGTCGGCCGGCATGTCGATCACGGTCTGCTGGATGTCGATGGGAATCTCCACGCTCACCGGGCCGGTCGGCGCGGTCATGGCGGCCTGCACGGCGGCCTTCAGGGTGGACAGGCAGGTCTCGGCGCTGCGCACGCGGAACGCCGCCTTGGACACGGCGCCCAGCATGGTCAGCTGGTCGGGCGCCTCGTGGATGTACGACAGCTTCTGGTCCAGGTACTGCGTCTCGATCTGGCCCGTGATGTGCAGCAGCGGCGTGCCGGCCGTATAGGCCTCCACCAGGCTGCCCGCAATGTTGCCGGCAGCCGGGCCGGTGCTGGTGATGCACACGCCCAGGCTGGAGGTGGAACGCGCGCAGGCATCGGCCATGTTGCCGGCGCCGGCCTCGCCGCGCGCCATCACGAAGCGGACA
This sequence comes from Delftia sp. RIT313, assembly GCF_000632165.1. NCBI lineage: Bacteria > Pseudomonadati > Pseudomonadota > Betaproteobacteria > Burkholderiales > Comamonadaceae > Delftia > Delftia sp. RIT313. Next base: position 7,552 of record NZ_JFYT01000114.1, read on the forward strand.
TGGCCGCGCGCATTCATCGCGTCCAGGATGGGCATGTTGTGGATGGAGATCACCCCGAACGCGGCCTGCACGCCGCAGTGTTCGAGGAACTGGGCCACAACGGCGCCGACGGTGATTTTGGATGCGGAAGAAGTCATGTTCTGCTTTGAATCGGGTGAAGGGGCTGGAGCACTACGCTTGCCGTGCAAGGCCACCGGAGACGTCGATGTGGCTGCCGGTCGTGTAGGAGGACAGGGGCGTGGCGAGATAGAAGATGGCGCGCGCGGCCTCGTCGGGCGAGCCCAGGCGGCCCAGCGGAATGGACTTCTTGCGGGCGAGGTCGGCGCTCCAGGCGTTCCAGTCCTGGCTGCGGTCCTCGCGCGCCTCGAAGCGGCGGCGCCACTGGCCGGACTCGATCAGGCCGACCAGGATGCCGTTGACGCGCACACCCTTGGGCGCGAACTCGGTGGCCATGGAGCGCACCAGGTTCTTGAGGCCGGCGCGCGCGGCCGAGGTGGCCACCATGTGCGGCTCGGGCTGCGAGGCCAGCAGCGAATTGACGCAGACGATGGCCGGCTGCGCCGTGCGCTCGAGCTGCGGCAAAAAGGCGCGCGTGGGATGCAATACCGAGAAGAACTTCAGGTGCAGCTCCTCGGTCCAGGCCGCATCGTCGGTGCTGGCAAACGTCGAGACCCGGCCCTGGCCCGCGTTGTTCACGAGGATGGAGGCCGGACCCAGCGCAGCCTCGCTGTCGCGCGCGAATTGCTGCACCTGGGCGGCGTCGAGCACGTCGCAGGCCTGGGCGAACAGGCGGGCCTCGGGATGGCGCCCGCGCAGCTGCTGCACGGCCTGCTCCAGGCGTTCGGCGCTGCGCCCGCACAGGGCGACACGCGCGCCCTGCGACAGCAGCAGATCGACCGTGGCCAGGCCAATGCCCGAAGAGCCGCCGGTGACGACGGCCGTGGTGTCCTTGAGTTGGGAATCAAACATGGCCGCCTCCTGCGCGCCGGTAATTGAGGGAAAGCAGCTGTGCCGTCTGCGTTTGCGTTTGCGTTTGCGTCTGCGGGCGGTAGTTCAGCAGCTCGGACAGCTCGGCCGCCGCGTCGCAGACGCCGGCGATCAGGGTCTCGGCACGGCCCTCCTCCACATGGGGCGCGGGAACCGTCGTGCCCAGCGCCGCCACCACGCGGCCGCTGTGGTCGCGCACGGGGGCGGCGATGGTGCAGATGGAGCTTTCGTAGAAGCCCTCGCTGAACACATGGCCGCGCTCGCGGTCGGCCTCGACCAGGTTGAACAGGTCCAGCACCGTGCGCGGCGTCTTGGGCGTGTGCGCTTCCAGGTGCTCTTCGGGATAGAGCGCGCGCAGCTCGGGCAGGGACAGGTCGGCCAGCAGCACGCGGCCCAGGGCCGTGGCATGGGCGGGCAGGCGCGTGCCCACACGCACCGAACTGGTCAGCGGCGTGGGCGGCGTGACCTTGGCCACGTAGACGATGGAGCGGCCATCGCGCACCACGATGTTGCAGGGATAGCGGATCTCGCCGCACAGCCGCGCGATCACGGGCTGGCCCAGCTCGGTCAGGTCCATGGACGACAGGAACTCGAAGCCCAGGCGCAGCACGGACAGGCCCAGCCGGTAGTCATTGCTGCCCTCGGCACGCTGCAGAAAGCCCATGGCCTCCAGCGTGTTGAGCATGCGGAAAATCGTGGCGCGCGGCAGCTGCAGGCGGCGGGCCAGCTCGGGCGCGCCCAGCGTGGCATTGCCGCGCCCGAACTCCTGCAGCAGGCGCAGGCCGCGCTCCAGCGCGGGCACCATGTACTTGTCGGCGCCGTTGTCCGCGCTCTCGGCGCTCTCGGCATTCCCGGAAGAGGGGGTGTCGGTCATGGCGAACCCCTTCAATTCATGACGAAGCCGCCGTTGACGGGCAGCACCTGCCCCGTCACGAAGCGCGCGCCATCGGACAGCGCATAGGCCACGGCGCCCGACACATCCTCGGGCCGCTGCTCGCGCTGCAGCGCACGCTGGTCGATGTACAGGCGGTGGCGGTGCTCGGGCACGTACTCCGTGGCCTCCACCAGCACCAGGCCCGGCGCCACGGCGTTGATGGTGATGCCGTCGGCGCCCAGCTCGCGCGCCATGGAGCGCGTCATGGCCATCACCGCGCCCTTGCTGGCCACATAGGCCATCAGGTTGGGGGCGCCCCACATCGCGGTGTCGGACGCCAGGTTGACGATGGCGCCCCGGCCGCTGTCGCGCAGCGCGGCGCGGCAGGCGCGCGTCATCAGCCACACGCCGCGCACGTTCACGTTCATCACCTGGTCCCACTTGTCCAGATCGATGTCGTCCATGCCCTTGCCGCCCGAATCGGTCACGGCCGCGTTGTTCACCAGGCCGTCCAGCCCGCCCAGCGCCTGCACGGCCTGCTGCGCGCAGCGCTCTATCGACTCCGGATTGCCGGCATCCAGCCCGAAGCCATGCGCCTCGAAGCCCTGCGCGCGCAGCCGGGCCACGGACTCGGCCAGCAGCTCCTCGCGCAGATCGGCCATGGCGACACGCGCGCCCTGCTCGCAAAAGGCCTTGGCGAACGCAAAGCCCAGGCCGCGCGCCGAGCCTGTGACGAGAATGCGGCGGCCGGCAAGCTGGCCTGTGGAGGGCGTGGTGTTCATGGCGTACCTCAATCGAAGGGGGTTTGTGTCTGTTTCAAATTTGAAATGACACTTTTTTCTTGAAACAAGCGTGAGTTTAGGACTGATGGTTCGGGGTGGGATTGGGGAAAACACGGAGGCGTGTGGGAAATGGATGACAGAGGTGTGTCTGGGTGTGTTTTGGATGGGGGGCTTTTTGTGGCTTGTGAGGGCATGCCCGGCCTGCGGGCAGAGGCCGGGTTTCGGCCCGGCGGCCGACCGACTTTCTTGCCGCGCGGCAAGAAAGTCGGCAAAGAAACGCGCCCAAATGCCCGCGACCCCTGTGCTTCGCTCCGGGGCAACCTGCGTCGTGGCGGTTGCGGGGTTCGCTGCGGAACTCGCTGCGTTCACTGCGTGAACTCCGCTCAGACAACCGCAGCGAGTCAGTTGACGAAGCAGTCCTGTCCTTCGGCAGGACTGCAACCCCGCAACCACCACGCCGCAGGCGCGTTCATACGGGGAGTGGATGCGGGCCGTCGCTTCGCTCGGCCTGGGGTTTGAGGCAGGGTTGTGGAATGCCTCTATGATTTCGGTGGCCCCCTGTTCCGGGGCTGGTGCTTGAAAACACCATCAACACACAGCGGCAGAGCCTCCCCGAAAGAGAGGCCTCGTCACGTCTGAACACTTGGACAGTGGGCATCGCACCCGCACGTCCACACGGTTTTGGATGGGATGGGGCTACCCGCAAGGCTGCCCGCACGTCTGTGTGCGTGTTTTCAACATCCCATCCACCCTTTCTGCGCTTGAAAACGCAGGTCGGGTGTTTCCGTCTCGCACAGGAGTACGAAAACATGAACGATCAGCGCACCGCTCTTCCCACGCGCGCCAGCTTCGAGCAACTGGCTCGCACCATCACCGACACCAATGGATGGGTACAGGAAGGCTGCAACGAAATATGGGCCCTGGCCCAACTTGCATTGGCCAGCCTCAATGCACCAGAAGACTTGCGACGTCCGCAAGCCATGGCTCACGCACTGCGCGCCATCCGCGACGGCGCTGAGTCACTGGCCGACTATGTGCAAGGCGAAGCCAGAAGCGTAGGTTGCGACCACACTCAAAGCCCATAGCCACGAGTGCGGCCACATCCGGCCGAGCGCAGCGAAGGCCCGAGCAAACTCCCCGTATGTCAGCGCCTGCGTCGGGCCGCCTGCGGGGTTGCAAGCCTGCCGAAGGACAGGCTTGCTTCGTCATCTGACTCGCCGTGATTGTCTGAACGTAGCGCGCAGCGCGAAGTGAGTTTCACGGCGAACCCCGCAGGTGGCCCGACGCAGGTTGCCCCGTAGCGCAGCGAAGGGGTCGCGGACATTCGGGGTGTACGTGTCAAGGACATGGGTAACAACTCAGCTCACAGACATGGGTAACACCTCAAGCTCACATAGTCCTTCTGGG
>NZ_JFYT01000115.1:0-11430 GCF_000632165.1 Delftia sp. RIT313
CGCCACCGCTGCGGCCGCCGCCTCCGCCAAAGCCGCCACCACCGCCCCATCCACCGCCGCCACCCCTGCCTGAGCGGCCGCTTCCCAGCAGGGTGAACAGCAGCGCGACGACTCCCGCTCCTGCGGCGACGAGCAGGCTGGCCGTCACCACATAGGCGGCAATGCCGGCGCCTGCCCCCGCCAGCACGGAGGCCAGCGGCCGGCCAAGCACCGAGCGCAGGATGGGGCCGACCACGGCCACGCCGAAGAAGAAGAACAGCATCAGGTCTTCCATGTCGAAGCCCCTGTCCGGGCTTTTGGAAGACTGGGGGCTGGAGGAGGGCGCCGGCAGTTGCTCGCCCGCAATGCGCGCTGCCACCTGGTCCAGCGCAGCGGTGATGCCGCCCGCATAGTCCCCCTGGCGAAAGCGTGGTGCCATCTGCTGGTCGATGATGCGCGCGGCCGTCAGGTCGGGGATCGCGCCTTCCAGCGCGCGGGCCACTTCCATGCGCATGCGCCTGTCGTTCTTGGCAATCACCACCAACAGGCCGTCGCCCACGTCGCGGCGGCCGATCTTCCAGTCACTGGCCACGCGCCAGGCATAGGCGGCAATGTCCTCGGGCGCGGTGGTGGCCACCATCAGCACGACGACCTGCGAGCCCGACTTCTGTTCGATGCCACGCAGCCTGTCTTCGATGGCGCGTGCCTCATCGGCCGACAGCGTGCCCGTCTGGTCGATGAGCCGCGCCGAGAGGGCCGGCACGTGCTGCGGCGCCTGCGCCAGCGTGCTCCCGGGCAGCAGCAGCATGGTCAGGGCAAGGGCGCAAAGCATGCGCCACAGTGGCACCAGGGACATGGTCACGGCTTACTTGTTGCCGAAGTCCACCGTGGGCGGACGGGAGATTTCGGCCTCGTTCTGCACGCTGAAGCTGGGCTTGGGTTCGTAGCTGAAGACCTTGGCCGTCAGATTGGTCGGAAAGCTGCGCGCCAGCACGTTGTAGGACTGCACGGCCTGGATGTACTGGTTGCGCGCCACAGTGATGCGGTTCTCCGTGCCCTCCAGCGTCACACGCAGGTCGCGGAAGCCCTGGTTGGCCTGCAGCTGGGGATAGCGCTCGGCCACCACCATCAGCCGCGACAGGGCACTGGACAGCTCGCCCTGCGCCTGTTGGAACTTGTTGAAGGCCTCGGGGTTGTTGACCAGCTCGGGCGTGGCCTGGATGGAGGTGGCCTTCGCGCGCGCCTCCACCACCTTGGTCAGGGTTTCCTGCTCGAAATTGGCCTCGCCCTTGACCGAGGCCACGATGTTGGGCACCAGGTCGGCACGGCGCTGGTACTGGTTGAGCACCTCGCTCCAGGCCGACTTGGTCTGTTCGTCAAGACGCTGGAAGTCGTTGTAGCCGCAGCCGGTCAATGCCAGGACGGTGGCAAGCGTGGCGAGTAGACGTTTCATAAGATGGCAACCTGAAAGCGACAATGGAAAACAGTATCGCGCACGATGCATGCGCAATGCTGGCGATTGTGCTGCGCGCCCGGCCTGCTGCCCTGTAGGGCAAAGGCCATTGCGCAGCGGTGTGGCAAGGACTGCTAACAGGGCTTTTATGCACGAATTCACGGCGGCGCGCTGGTTGCCCGGGGGCCACGCCCAGACCATCTGGCCGGCACTGTTCGCGCGCCACTGGCCGGTGGGCCAGGCGGCGCCCGCCTGGCGCTGGGAGCGCTGGGATACCCCGGATGGGGACTTCATCGATGTCGCCTTCGGCGGTGCTCCCACCCTGCCTGCCGATGCGCCATGGCTGGTGCTTTTCCATGGCCTTGAAGGCTCGGCGAACAGCCACTATGCCCAGGCCATGGCCTGGGTGGCCGCGCAGCGTGGCTGGCACATGGCCGTGCCGCACTTTCGCGGCTGCAGCGGCGAGGTCAACCGGGGCCCGCGCGCCTATCACTCGGGCGATGTGCAGGAGGTGGACTGGATACTGCGCCGCCTGCGCGCACGGTCTTCCCGCCCGCTCCATGTGGTGGGTGTTTCCCTGGGCGGCAATGCGCTTGCGCGCTGGGCCGGTCTGCAGGCAGACAAGGCCGCCGAGGTGGTCCAGGCCCTTGCGGCGGTGAGTGCGCCGCTGGATCTGGCGGCTGGCGGCATGGCGCTGGGGCAGGGTCTGAACCGCTGGATCTACACACGCATGTTCCTGCGCACGCTGGTGCCCAAGGCGCGGGTCAAATGGGCGCAATTTCCCGGGCTCTTCGACCGCGATGCCGCGGTGCGCGCGCGCGATCTGAAGGAGTTCGATGACGCGTTCACGGCACCCGTGCATGGCTTTCTCGATGCGCACGACTATTGGCGCCGGGCGGCAGCCAAGCCTGTGCTGGGCAGCATTGCCGTGCCCGCGCTGCTGCTCAATGCGCTGGACGATCCCTTTGTCCCTGCATGCAGCCTGCCAGGGCCAGGCGAGGTCGGCCCACGGGTTACGCTGTGGCAACCGCCGCATGGCGGTCATGTGGGTTTTGCACAGGGACATTGGCCAGGGCATGTACTGGGCATGCCGCAGGCCGTCACGCAGTGGCTGGCAGACAGCGAACAAGGATGAATGCAATGGACGATATCGTGAAGCAGGCCATGGCCAAATGGCCCCATGTGCCCGCCTGCAGCGGCTGGCTGGGGCTGGACGAGCGCGGGCGCTGGTATCTGCGCGATGAAGAGGCCCAGGCCTATGGCGCTTTCGACAGCGGCATCCCGGGAGCCAAGGGCGCGGAGGTACGCAACGAAAAGCTGGCGGACTTCATCGCCCGCAACTATCTTGCCGAGCCTGATGGTCGGTGGTTTTTCCAGAATGGTCCCCAGCGCGTGTATGTGGAACTGGAAAGTACACCCTGGATATGGCGGCTGCGCTGGGATGGCGAGCGCCTGCAGGTGCACAGCCACACAGGGGCAGAGCTGCAGGCCGCAGACATCAAGGAGGTTTTGATGGATGAGACAGGGCGCCTGTATCTGGCCATGCCCTCCGGCCTGGGCCTGGTCCATACGCAGGACATGGTCGATGCCGCTGCCGCGCTGGACGCCGGCATGCTGCCTGCCTGTGAAGAGGTGCCGGCACAGACGTTGCCGCAACGCTACGGTTTTGTGCGCAGTCCGGCCCGGGCATGAAAAAACCGGCCGAAGCCGGTTGGTGCCAGGCATCCTGGGCCTTGCTCAGTTGGCGGGTGCCGCTGCACCTTCTGCTGCAGCGCCTTCTGCGGCCGGGGCCTTGGGCTCTTCAAACTTGCCACCTGCGGCATTGGCCATATAGACCACGCCACGGGCAATTTCGGTGTCGTTGAAATCGCCGCCGCCTTGAGGCGCCATCGCTCCCTTGCCCTTGAGGGCCGAGTGCACCAGACCTTCCAGACCTTGTGCCAGGCGCGGGCCCCAGGCCGCGGCATCCGCGAACTTTGGAGCACCTGCGGCACCTGTGGCATGGCAGGCCGCGCATTGGCCCTTGAAGACTTCTTCACCCGAGCGCAGCGGGCGATTGGCATCCCGGATTTCCACGAGGCCGATTTTCTGCAGCCGCTGGGCCTTGGCCATTTCGGTCTGGGAAGCGCCGGCGCCGGCCTTGTCTGCCGAGCTCACGTATTGCACGAGGCCGATGATCACGAACACCGGAACCACGAACGAGAAAAACACCGCCATCAGCAGCTGCTTGGGGTTCTTGATCGGGCCCGTATGGGCTTCTTCGGTGTGGGTTGCGCTCATGAAGTCCTCTTGTGTTGTGGGGGCGTGAGTCAACAACAAATTATATCGACGGGCCTCTTGCAGACACTGCGCGCAGACCCGGGTTGACCTGGGGCGCACATATGCCATGAGATGGATCAAGCAAATGGCAAATGCTTTCCGCGCGCCATGAAAAAGAGGTGTTCACCTTGCGGAGAACACCTCTGTGCGGTTGGCGCGGCAGATGCCTGCCTTGGGTCTTACTGCGCGGGCGCGGGAGCCGGCGTGGCTGCCGCTGCTGTCGCCGTCCTGTCGGTCCAGCCGCCGCCAAGCGCCTTGTACAGCTCGATCTGGTTGAGCAGCTGCGCCAGACGCACGCTCACGGTGGACTGCTCCAGCGCGAATAGGGTGCGCTGTGCATCCAGCAGGTCCAGGTAGCTGGCCACGCCGTTGCTGTAGCGCAGGTCGGACAGCTTCAGGCGTGCCTGCTCGGCTTCGAGCTGGGCGCGCTGGGCCATGATCTGGTCACGCAGCGTGCCCTGGCTGTCCAGTGCGTCGGAGACCTCGCGAAAGGCGCTCTGGATGGACTTCTCGTACTGGGCGATGGCCACTTCGCGCTCGACCTTGGCTGCAGCCAGATTGGCCGAATTGCGGCCCGCATCGAAGATGGGCAGGAGGGCGGATGGCGCGAGGGTGAAGCCCCAGCTGCCGCTCTTGAACAGGCCCGACAGCTCGTTGCTGGCCGTGCCGAACTGCCCCGTCAGCGTGATGCGCGGGAAGAAGGCTGCACGCGCGGCACCGATGTTGGCGTTGGTGCTGATCAGCTGCTGCTCGGCCTGGCGAATGTCGGGCCGCTGCGTGAGCAGGTCCGACGGCAGGCCGGCCGGCACGGCGGGCAGGTCGGCCGTGTCGCGCAGTCCCTGGCTGGAGCCCAGGCTGGCGAGCACGTCCGCTGGCAGGGACTGGCCCAGCAGCAGCACCAGGGCGTTCTCGTCCAGGGCGCGCTGGCGCTGCTGCTGCGCCAGCGTGGCGCGCGCAGCCTCGGTCAGCGAGACGGCCTGGCGGTAGTCCAGCTCGGACGCCACGCCCGTGTCGAAACGCAGCTTGGTCAGCTTGATCGACTCTTCACGGGTCTGCAGCGTGTCGCGCGAGATCTTCAGCAGTTGCTCGTCGGCCAGCAGCGTGTACCAGCCGCTGGCCACAGCGGCCACCAGGCTGGTCTGCGCGGCGCGGCGAGCTTCCTCGGTCGCCAGGTACTGGGCCAGGGCCGCTTCCTTCAGGCTGCCGATGCGGCCGAAGAAGTCCAGCTCCCACGAGGTGACGGCGAGGCCGACCTGGTAGCTGTTGACGTACTTGGTGCCCGAGCCCGTGGTGTTCGGGGCGCGGCTGGCGTTGACGCCGGCACCGACCGTCGGGAACTGGTCGGCGCGCGTGATCCGGTACTGGGCCTGGGCACGCTCGATGTTGAGCGCGGCCACGCGCAGGTCTCGGTTGTTGTCCAGCGCGGTGCGAACCAGCTGCTGCAGGCGTGCGTCCTGGAAGAAATCCTGCCAGGGCAGCTGCGCTGCAGCCGTGCCGCCTTCCGCCGCAGCGGTGGCGTTCGCGCGGGTGTACTGCGCCGCGACCGGAGCGGCAGGGCGCTCGTAGGTGGGGATGAGCGAGCATCCCGCCAGGAGCAGGGCGGTGGCGATGGCCACCGGGGTACTGCGATTAATCATGGCTCAAGGCCTCCTTGCCGGCCGGTGTGGACGGCGGGTTGTGCGATTTGATCTTGCCCTTGAACAGCTTGCGCACCACGACGAAGAAGGTGGGCACGAACAGCACGGCCAGCACGGTGCCGGTGATCATGCCGCCGAGCACGCCGGTGCCGATGGCACGCTGGCTGGCCGAGCTCGCGCCCGTGGCGATCACCAGAGGCACCACGCCCAGGCCGAAGGCCAGCGAGGTCATGATGATGGGGCGGAACCGCAGGTGGGCGGCTTCCAGCGCAGCCTCGATCAGTCCCTTGCCTTCGGCCTGCAGGTCCTTGGCGAACTCCACGATCAAGATCGCGTTCTTCGCCGACAGGCCGATCACCGTCACCAGTCCGATCTGGAAGTACACGTCGTTGGAGTAGTTGCGCAGCAAGGTGGCAAGCACCACACCCAGCAGACCCAGCGGCACGACCAGAATCACCGACAGCGGAATGGACCAGCTTTCATACAGGGCAGCCAGGCACAGGAACACGGCCAGGATGGCGAAGGCGTACAGGAAGATGGCTTGCGAGCCCGCCAGCTTTTCCTCACGCGACTGGCCGGTCCACTCGAAGCCGAAGCCTTCGGGCAGCTTGGCAGCCAGCTTTTCCATCTCGTCCATGGCATCGCCCGAGCTGAAGCCCGGTGCGGCCGAGCCTTCGATGCGCACGGCAGGGTAGCCGTTGTAGCGCACCGTCTGCTGGGCGCCCTTGACCCACTTGGTGGTCGCGAACGTGGACAGCGGCACCGGATCGCCCTTGGCATTGCGCGCGTTCAGGCGCAGCAGGTCGTCGGGCTGCATGCGGGCCGGAGCATCGGCCTGCACGATCACGCGCTGCAGACGACCCTGGTTGGGGAAGTCATTGACGTAGGACGAGCCCAGCGCCGTGGACAGCGCGGCATTGATCGAGGTGAAGTCCACGCCCAGGGCGTTGGCCTTGTCGCGGTCGATCTCGATGCGCAGCTGGGGCGCGTCCTCCAGACCATCGGGACGCACGCCGGCCAGCACCTTGCTCTGCCCGGCCATGCCCAGCATCATGTTGCGGGCATTGATCAGCGCATCGTGCCCGTGGCCGGCACGGTCCTGCAGGCGGAACGAGAAGCCCACGGCGTTGCCCAGTTCGGGAATGGGCGGCGGGTTCACGGCGAATACGAAGGCATCGCGGATGCCCGACGTCATGCCCATGATGCGGCCCGTCATGGCGTCCACCGTGGAGTTCGCTCCCTTGCGCTCGGACCAGTCCTTGAGCGGCACGAAGGCGAGGGCGGCGTTCTGGCCCTGGCCGGAGAAGCTGAAGCCCAGCACGCTGACCATGTTGGCCACTTCGGGCTGCGGCAGCACGGCTTCTTCCACCTGCTTCATCACCTCCAGCGTGCGCTCCTTGGCGGCGCCAGGGGGCAGTTGCACGTTGACGATGAAGTAGCCCTGGTCCTCGGTCGGCAGGAACGAGGTCGGCAGGCCACGGAACACCACCACGGCGCCCGCGATCACGGCCAGGTACACGCCGATCATCAGCACCGAGCGCTTGAGCAGTCGGGCCACCCAGCCCTCATAGGACTTGGCCGAGCGTGCGAACGTGCGGTTGAACCAGCCGAAGAAGCCCTTCTTCTCGTGGTGGTGACCGGCTTCCACGGGCTTGAGCAGCGTTGCGCACAGGGCCGGTGTCAGCGTCAGCGCCATGAAGGCCGAGAAGCTGATGGAGGCGACCATCACGATGGAGAACTGCCGGTAGATATTGCCGGTGGACCCCGCGAAGAAGGCCAGCGGTATGAACACCGCGATCAGCACCAGCGTAATGCCCACGATGGCGCCCGAGATCTGGCCCATGGCCTTGATCGCGGCTTCGCGCGGCGGCAGGCCTTCCTCGCTCATGATGCGCTCGACGTTCTCCACCACCACGATGGCGTCGTCCACCACGATGCCGATGACCAGCACCATGCCGAACATGGCCAGCACGTTGATCGAGAAGCCCACGGCCTGCATGACCGCGAAGGTGCCCAGCAGCGCAATGGGCACCACGATGGTCGGGATCAGCGTGTAGCGCCAGTTCTGCAGGAACAGGTACATCACCAGGAACACCAGCACGATGGCTTCCAGCAGCGTGTGGGCCACCTTCTCGATGGAGATGCTCACGAACTTGGAGCTGTCGTAGGGAATGGAGTACTTCACGCCCTTGGGGAAGAACTTCTGCAGCTCTTCCATGCGCGCATGCACGGCCTTGGCGGTCGCCAGCGCATTGCCGCTGGGCGTCAGCTGGACGCCGATACCCACGGCATCCTTGCCGTTCAGGCGGGCGGAGGTCGCGTAGGCCTGGCCGCCGATCTCGATGGTGGCCACGTCCTTGAGGCGCACGGTGGAGCCATCGGGATTGGCGCGCAGCACGATGTTCTCGAACTGGCCGATCGAAGACAGCTGGCCCATCACCGTCACCGTGGCGGCGATCTTCTGGCCCGTGATGTTGGGCAGGTCACCGATGGCGCCGCTGGCCACCTGGGCGTTCTGGCTGCGGATGGCGGCCGTCACGTCCTCGGCCGAGAGCTTGTAGCCCTGCAGCTTGGCGGGATCGAACCAGATGCGCATGGCCTTTTCGGTACCGAACAGCTGTGCCTGGCCCACGCCGGCCACCCGCTGGATTTCGGGAACGATGTTGCGCGAGGCGTAGTCACCCAGGGCCACCGTGTCATAGGCCTTGGCGTCCTCGGACGACAGCATGATGAACAGCAGGAAGTTGGACGACGCCTTGTCCACGCGCACGCCCTGCTGCGTCACGGACGCAGGCAGGCGCGGCGTGGCGCGTGACAGGCGGTTTTGCACGTCCACCTGCGCCAGGTCCACGTTGGTGCCAGCCTCGAAGCTGATGGTGATGCTGCCCGTGCCATCGGCCTGGGCCACCGACTCCATGTAGACCAGACCGGGCGAGCCGTTCATCTCGCGCTCGATCACGGACAGCACGCTGTCTTCGAGCACCTTCGCGGACGCGCCTGGATAGGCGGTGTTGATGACGATGGCCGGAGGAGCCACCTTGGGGTATTGAGCGATCGGAAGCTTGGTCAGCGCGATACCACCGAGGACGATGATGAATAGCGCGACGACCCATGCAAAGATCGGTCTGTCGATAAAGAACTTGGCCATTGCTGAGCCCCTTGATTACTTCTTGTCTGCCTGGTCCGCAGGCTTGGCATCGGCTGCGGCTTGCGGGGCTGGCGCTGCCGCGCCGGCCGGCTTCTGGGCACCTGCGGCCTCGGGCTGCCAGGGCACGGGCTTGACCGGCGTGCCGGGCGGCAGCATCTGCAGCTTCTGGAAGCCGTCGACCATGACCTTCTCGCCCGCCTGCAGGCCTTCGCTGACCAGCCACTGGTTGTTCTGGGCCGTGGTCACCTTCACCTGCCGCTTGGTGATCTTGCCGTCGTCGCTGACCACGCTCACGGTGTCGCCGGTTTCGGTGCGCGTCACCGCCTGCTGGGGCACGGCAATGGCGTTGGACGCCTGGGCCTGCTCCATGCGCACGCGCACATACATGCCGGGCAGCAGCAATCCCTTGGGATTGGGCACCTCGGCACGCAGCGTGACCTGGCCCGTGGAGCTGTCCACGGTCAGGTCGGTGAACAGCAGCTTGCCCTTGAGTTCATAGGCCGTGCCGTCGTCCAGGCGCACCTCGACGCTGGCAGCCTCGGCACCATCGGCCTTCTTGAGCTTGCCCTGCTCCATCGCGCGGCGCAGCCGGAAGGCCTCGCTGGACGACTGGGTGAAGTTCACATAGACAGGATTGATCTGCTGGACCACGGCCAGCGGAGTCGCCTCGCCCTGGCCGACCAGCGCACCTTCGGTCACCAGCGACTGGCCGATGCGGCCGGAGATGGGGGCCGTGACGTTGGTGTAGCCCAGATTGATCTCGGCCGTGCGCACCGACGCCTTGCCGGCCGCCACATCGGCCTGGGCCTGCTTGTAGGCTGCCTCGGCGTTGACGAAATCCTGCTTGCTGATGGCGTTGGCGGCAACCAGCGGGCGGTAGCGTTCCAGCTGCGCCAGTGCCTGCGCCTGGTTGGCTTCGGCGCGGGCCTGCGTGGCCTTGGCGCTTTGCAGCGTGGCCTGGTAGGGTGCGGGATCGATGCGGTACAGCACCTGGCCGGCCTTCACATCGCTGCCTTCCCGGAACAGTCGTTCCTGCACGATGCCGGCGCTGCGGGCGCGGATCTGGGCCACGCGGCGCGCATCCACGCGGCCAGGGAGTTCGGTCACAAGGCCCACGTCGGCGGGGGTGGCGACCACCACGCCCACCGGCACGGCGGGCATCTGCTGCTGCGCGGCAGCTTGTTCTTCGGGCTTTTTCCCGCAGGCCGCCATGGCCATTGCGGCAGTGACGGCCAGGGCCACGGTGGTGAGGCGCAGACTGCTGTAAGGGGACGGAGCGGCTGACACATTGCTGCGTGTGCTGGGCATGATGGGTCCTTGTGCTGAATCAAATAACGATGTTGACGTTCCGGTCAGCGCTATCCGGAACGCCCGTGTCCACGGGCAAGTCGCGGATTATACATACATACATGAATGTATAATGACCGCTGTTGCTGCAAGGCGGCGCGAAGCATGGCGTAGCGTGGCATGGCCGGGCTCAACGATGGAAGGAAATACATCTTGGCACGACGAACGAAAGAAGATGCGTTTGCAACGCGCAACAGTCTGCTGGACGCTGCGGAGCAAGTGTTCTACGAACAGGGTGTCGCCCGGGCCTCGCTCAACGAGATTGCCCAGCGAGCCGGCGCCACGCGCGGTGCGGTCTACTGGCATTTCAAGGACAAGCTGGATCTCTTCTACGCCATGCTGGACCGCGTCACGCTCCCGCTGGAGCAGGCGGCCCAGGGCGACTGCGAGGACGATTCGGAGTGCGATGCACTGGAATATGTGCGGCGCCTGATGGCTGTGGTCTTCGGGCGCATCGCCGATGACGACAGCACGCGGCGCGTCTTCGAGATCCTGCTGCTCAAGGTGGAATACGTGGGCGAGCTCATGCCTGTGCAGGAGCGCAACCGTGCCGCACTGGACTCTTTTTCCGCGCAACTGGAGCTGGCGCTGCGCGCGGCTGCCGAAAGCCATGCGGTGACCATGTCCATGCCGGCTCCCCAGGCCTCGATCGCGCTGTGCGCCATGTTCGATGGCCTGTTGCAGAGCTGGCTGCTGGGAAGGGCCTTCGAACTCAAGCAGGTGGGCGCGCAGGCGGTGGACGTCTGCCTGCGGGGGTTGGGCTTCACGGTGCCGCAGGCGCAATAGCGCCGGGTCCTGGGGGCTTGGACGTGCCGGGGCAAAGTCATGCGACAATGCTCGGCTTGTGCAGGGCAGCGATGCCCTGAGCGGCTGTAGCTCAGTGGATAGAGTATTGGCCTCCGAAGCCAAGGGTCGTGGGTTCGATCCCCGCCAGCCGCACCACAATTTTTCTTGGATCGCCCAGGTGGCCTGAGAAAAAAATGCACTGAAATTTTTCTGACGAAAAAAACGGTGCTAGAATTCAAATCTCTTCGGAGGGGTGCCCGAGTGGCTAAAGGGGGCAGACTGTAAATCTGTTGGCTTACGCCTACACTGGTTCGAATCCAGTCCCCTCCACCAGTAATGGTGAAGAAGAGAAGTCATCTGAAAAGATGGCGACGTGCAGTCAATCTGTGCGGGAGTAGTTCAATGGTAGAACCCTAGCCTTCCAAGCTAATGACGCGGGTTCGATTCCCGTCTCCCGCTCCAGTTGGCGCGCAAAGTTTTTTGAGATTGCTTCGGCAGCCTCAAGGCCCATGTGGCTCAGTGGTAGAGCACTCCCTTGGTAAGGGAGAGGTCGGCAGTTCGATCCTGCCCATGGGCACCATTATCTCTGGTGCGCTCGCTAGATGGGGTTGCGCCAAATCCTGTTGTAGTGATTTAGATTTTTTTCGGAGTCGGAAAAATGGCTAAAGCAAAATTCGAGCGTACCAAGCCGCACGTCAACGTTGGCACCATCGGTCACGTGGACCACGGCAAGACGACCCTGACGGCTGCTATCGCTACCG
>NZ_JFYT01000116.1:0-11362 GCF_000632165.1 Delftia sp. RIT313
GCCGGAGGTGCGTGAGGCCGTCGTGCTGGCCAGCCAGGGGCCGGGCGGTGCACGATTGGTGGCCTATGTCTCGCTGAACGAGGAAGTCGAAGACGGGCTGCTCAAGGAGCGGCTGGGCCAGGTACTGCCCGACTACATGGTGCCTTCGGCCATCGTGGTGCTCGATGCGCTGCCGTTGACGGCCAATGGCAAGGTGGACCGCAAGGTCTTGCCCGAGCCCGAGCTGGCGGGTGCGCAGGCCTACGAGGCGCCGCAGGGCGATGTGGAGGCGATGCTGGCAGGCATCTGGGAAGAGGTGCTGGAGCTGGATCGTGTGGGGCGCAGCGACAACTTCTTCATGCTGGGCGGCGATTCCATCCTGAGCCTGCAGATCGTGAGCCGGACGTACCGTGCCGGCTGGCGCATCACGCCCCGGCAATTGTTCGAGCGGCAGACGGTGGCCGAACTCGCGGCCGTGGCAGAACCTGCGGACCAGCGCGCGGCGGTGGCGGGGACCCCGTCGGACGGGCAGCGTGGCCGCCTGGTGGACTTTTTCGATGCCCAGGCCCTGGCGGGCCTGCCGTTCGCCCAGGACGATGTGGAGGATGTCTATCCGCTCACTCCGACGCAGGAAGGCATGTTCTTCCATGCCATGGAGGCGCCGGGAACCGGTCTGTATGTCAATCAGCTCGGGGTGGACCTGTCCGGGGTCGATGCCGAGCGCCTGGCCCGCGCCTGGTCGGCCATGGTGCAGCGCCACGCCATACTGCGCACGGCCTTTGTCTGGCAGGCTGGCATGCAGCGACCGCTGCAGGTGGTGCTGCGCCAGGCAACGGCAAAGTTCGTGCAGCATGACTGGCGTGGGCTTGATGATGCGGTCGAGCGCGCGGACCGCCTGGGCAGGGAGGAGTTGTGCAGGGAGACCGACTGGATGGCTCCGCCGCTGGTCCGCATCCACCTGATCCGCATCTCGGACACGGGCTTCCGGCTGCTGTGGACACAGCACCACATCCTCACGGACGGCTGGAGCGATTCCCGGCTCTGGGGGGAATGGCTGCAGAGCTATGCGGGCGAGCAACTGCCCGCCCAGCCTCCCGCCTACGGGGACTTCCTGCGCTGGCTGCAGCGGCAGGATGCCGAGGCTGCCAAGGCCTTCTGGCAAGGGGAGCTGGCCGGGCTTGAGGGGCCGGTTCTGCTGGCCGACCCCCAGCAGCGCACCGGCACCGACGGCTATGCCAAGCTTTTCACGCGCCTGGATGCGCAGCGGACAGCCGCCCTCGTGGGCCTGGCCCAGCGCGAGCGCGTGACCATGAACACCCTGGTGCAGGCCGTCTGGTCGCTGGTGTTGCAGCGGCAGGCCGGCAGCCGGCAGGTCGTCTTCGGCGCCACGGTGGCCGGCAGGCCTGCAAGCCTGGAGGGCGCCGAGCAGATGCTGGGCCTGTTCATCAACACCATTCCGATCGCCGTATCGGTGCGCGCTGGGCTGTCCATCGGCGAATACCTGCGCGCGGTGCAGTCCGGCAATCTCAGGGCGCGGGAATTCGAGCACTCGGCATTGGCCGACATACAGCGCTGGGCAGGATCTGCGGGCAGGCCCCTGTTCGACAGCATCATCGTTTTCGAGAACCATCCGATGGACCAGACCATGAAGCGCCTGGACCAGTTCGGGCTGGAATTCGGTGCCGTGGCCGGCAGCGGCCTGACCGGCTACGCCATGGATTTGCAGGTCACCGTGGGTGAGGTGCTGGAAATCGAATACTGCTACGCGCGCCAGTCCTTCGACGAGGCCCGTGTGGCGGACATGCGGCAGCTGGTCGAGCATTTGCTGCACCAACTGTTGGTTCTGGATGCGGACCAGCCCCTGGGGCAGCTGGGGTGGCTGGGCGCTTCGCAGCAGGCCGGCATGCTGGCATTGGGCCGCTCCGAGTCGCAGGCTCCCCCGGGGCCGCGCAGCACGGTGCATGCGCTGATCGCGCAGCAGGCGAGCGCGCGGCCCGAGGCCATCGCCTTGAGGATGGGCGATGCGCACATGAGCTATGCACAGCTCGACGCCCAGGCCAATCGCCTGGCACGCCATCTGGTGGAGCTGGGGGTGGGGCCCGACAAGGTGGTCGGGGTGGCGCTGGAGCGCTCCATGGACATGGTGGTTGCCTTGCTGGCCGTGCTCAAGGCCGGTGGTGCCTACGTGCCGCTCGATATCTCCTATCCCTGCGACCGGCTGGCCTTCATGCTCCAGGACAGCGGGGCCATGCTTCTGATCAGCCAGAGCAGCGTGCAGCCCCGGCTGGCCGCGCTGCACGTGCCGACACTGCGCATGGAAGACGTGCCCTATGGCCAGCTGGAGGCGCACGGCTTGGCGCCGCGCTGCGACGCCGATCATCTGGCCTACGTGATCTATACGTCGGGCTCCACCGGGCTTCCCAAGGGCGTGGCAGTGTCCCACGGCCCGTTGGCCATGCACTGCCTGGCCACGGCGCAAATCTATGGGATGACGCCCGCATCCTGCGAGCTGCACTTCATGTCCTTCTCGTTCGATGGTGCCCATGAGCGCTGGCTGACGCCCCTGTGCGTGGGAGCCAGCCTGGTGCTGAGGGACGGCGAACTCTGGACGGCCGAGCAATCCTATCAGGCGCTGCAACGCCATGGCGTGACCACGGCGGCCTTCCCGCCTGCCTACCTTGGCGAGATCGCCGATTGGGCCGCGCCGCGCGACGATGTTCCCGAGGTAGAACTCTATGTCTTTGGCGGAGAGGCCATGCCCAAGGCAGCCTACGACAAGGTGTCCACCCATCTGCGGCCGCGCTGGCTGATCAACGGCTATGGACCTACGGAAACGGTGGTGACGCCGTTGATCTGGCGCACTGGCGGCGATCAACGCTTCGAGTGCGCCTATGCACCCATAGGCAGGCCCGTGGGCGAACGTTCCGTCTACGTGCTGGACGAGGACATGCAGCTGTTGCCGGCCGGCAGGGTGGGCGAGCTGTATATCGGAGGCTACGGTCTGGCGCGCGGCTATCTCGGGCGCAGTGCACTGACCGCCGAGCGGTTCATCGCCAATCCGTTCGATGCGCAGGGCGGGCGCCTGTACCGGACCGGCGACCTGGTGCGCTGGATGGATGACGGCAATATCGAGTACATAGGCCGTGCCGACCATCAGGTCAAGATCCGGGGCTTCCGCATCGAACTCGGCGAGGTGGAGAAGGCCGTGCGCGCGCTGGCCGGCGTTGCCGATGCCGCCGTGGTTGTGCAGGAGGCTGCCTCGGGCCGTCAACTGGTGGCCTATCTGGTGCTGGACGGCCTGGCAGCGGACAACCGTGCAGGTCAGCGCATGCGCCAGCAGCTTTCCGAGCGCCTGCCGGACTACATGGTGCCGGCGCATTGCGTGCCGCTGCCCGCCCTGCCTCGTCTTGTCAGCGGCAAGCTGGACCGCCATGCGCTGCCCTTGCCCGCGGCCGATGGTGCGAGAGCTTTCGTGCCGCCCTCGACGGACGAGGCCCGTGCGCTGGCCAAGGTATGGCAGGAGGTGCTGGGCGTGGACCGGGTGGGCGAGACCGACAACTTCTTCGAACTGGGCGGAGATTCGCTGCTCAGCCTGAAGATGCACGCCAAGGTGCGCAAGCTCGGCAACCGGCGGCTGGATTTCAAGCTGCGCGATCTGTTGCAACGGCCCACGATCGCCGGCCTGCTGGGTCTGGGCGCCGAACAAGAGACACGCGCTGCAGGCCTGATCGCTCTCAATGCCGTATGCGAGGGGGTGCCACCGCTTTTCTGCATCCATGCGGGCTTTGGAACCATCTTCGACTACCAGCCGCTGGCCAGGGCGCTCAACGGCGTGCGGACCGTGTATGCGATCGCCTGCCGCAGTCTGTCTGCGCCAGACCACCTGGACCATTCGCTGGAACAGATGGCCGATGACTACTGCCGCATGGTCCGCGCCGTTCAGCCCAGCGGGCCCTACCACCTGCTGGGATGGTCATTGGGCGGCAGCCTTGTGGCCTTGATGGCATCCCGGCTGGAGGCCCAGGGCCAGACGCTGGGACTGCTGGGACTGGTCGATCCCTTCGTTCCCGAGGCCGGGCAGACCTCGTCCGATGACTGGTGGCCGGATTTCCTGGCCTTTGTGGGCCATCTGCTTCCCCATGCAGATATCGATGATGTGGCCGAGGTCCACACCATCTCCCAGCCCAGCGCCGACCTTCTGGCGGGTCCTCTGGGACGCGCTGCGGCCCGAGCAGGCGCACAGCTGGCCGAAGGCAGCGTACCCATGGAGGGGGCCGATCTGGCCCAGACCTTCATGACGGCGCTACATCTGAAGCGCCTGTCATTGCAGACCGAGAGGCTCAGGCCGGTGGCTGGCGCGGCGCAGCTGTGGTGGAGCGAGGGCCGCAATGCCAGCGACCGCACCAGGTTGCAGCAGCAACTGCGGCAGGACGATGTCCCGGGCTCGGAGATCGAGGCAGACCATTTCTCCATGCTGCGGGATGCCGGCCTGCTTGCGCAGTTGCTCGAACTGCTGGCCTGCGAGTTCGAGCCCGGATGATCCGGCGCAGCCCCTTGGCGTGGGTCGCTGCGCCAAGGGGCTGCTGCGGGGCCGCCGGGCTCGCTGTGGCCTCCCCTGGCTGCCGCCCAATCGTCCGGGCAGAGCGTTGGCCAGGTCTTTGAATCCCCGTGGCGCCTGGCCTTGAATCCGACCAATCTGGCGGACAAGACCTATGCTTGCGGCTGCACGCACGACTGCTTCTGCGGCGAGCCGCGCAGGGTCATGGGTACGGCCACCTCCCGGTGGCAGTCCGCCACCAGGCATGGGCCACGGCCGGAGCGATCCGGCCGTGGTCTTTTGGTTTTTGCAGGCGCCGAAGGCGCCGTTCAGGGAGTCTGCAGCTGCACGGCACCGCCGGCCTGCGGGCGCATCCTGCAGGGCCGGCCTCGCGGCAGTCCGTTCTACCAGCGATAGGTTGCCGTACCGATGACCCTGCGCGGTTCGCCGTAGAAGCAGCCGTAGGTGCAGTTGCCTATGTAGGTCTTGTCGGTGAGGTTGTTGACGTTCAGCGCAAGCCTCCAGGGGCCCGTGGTGTAGCTGACCATGGCGTCGAACAGCGTGAAGGCGGGCACGGGGTTGTTGGTCTGGCTGCGCGTGCTGCCCACGTAGCGCATGCCTGCGCCTATCTTCAGGCCCGGCAGGCCGAGGATGCCGAAGTTGTAGTCGCCCCAGATCGAAAGCTGGTTGTAGGGCACGCCCGGGGAGCGCAGGCCTTCCTGTTCGGGCTGCAGGGGACTTGCCTTGATGGTGGCTGCCTCCGTATAGGCATAGGCCAGGATGAGGTTGGCATTGCGGCCCACGGCGGTGCGGGCCTCCAGCTCGAAGCCGCGCGAGCGGACCTCTCCCTGCTGGATGCTGTAGGTCAGGGTGGGATCTTGCGGATCGGCGACGAGCACGTTCTGGCGCGTCAGCTGGTAGACGGCGGCCGAGATCATCGTATTGGAGCCCTTGGGCTGGTAGCGCACGCCGGCCTCATACTGCTGGCCCGTGGTCGGCTTGAAGCGCGAGCCCAGGCGGTCCCGGCCCGAGGTCGGTTCGAAGGATTCGCTGTAGCTCAGGAAAGGAGCCCAGCCGTTATCGGCCAGGTAGACCAGGCCGGCACGGCCCGTGAAGGCGTGGTCCTTCTCGTTGTCCACGGATTTCGCGCCGGTGAAGAAGCTGCTCTCGTCGTAGCGGACGGAGTCATAGCGTCCGCCCACCAGGACCACCCACTTGTCGTTGATCTTCATCTGATCCTGGGCATAGAGGCCCATGCGTTTGGCCGTGCTC
This sequence comes from Delftia sp. RIT313, assembly GCF_000632165.1. Lineage (NCBI taxonomy): Bacteria > Pseudomonadati > Pseudomonadota > Betaproteobacteria > Burkholderiales > Comamonadaceae > Delftia > Delftia sp. RIT313. The sequence continues at coordinate 5,789 of NZ_JFYT01000116.1, forward strand.
TTCCAGGAATACGGGTTCTGTGTGATCTCGGTGCCCATGGGGCTTCCATAGACAGGGTTGTAGAGATCGATGTTGTCGATGCTGCGCGTGTAGCGTTCGCTTTCGTGGCGGGGTGCCGAATAATCGAAGCCCACCAGCATGGTGTGCCGCACGCTGCCAGTCTCGGCCTGGTATTCGAGCGAGGTATCGGAGACCACGGCGGAGGAGCGGTCCCACCGCGGTGCCACCCCCCTGTATGCCGTGGTGCGCTGGTCGGCCGCCAGGCCGGAGATCCAGATGGACGCGTATTCGTTGTCTGCCTTCATGTAGCGCAGGCTGTTCCTCAGCTTGACTCTGTCGTTGAAGGCGTGCTCGAACAGATAGCCGATGGAGAAGCGGTTCAGTTCGAACTTGTCGTAGCCTGGCTCTCCAACGAACAGGTTACGGGGTAACCGCCCGTTGATGTTGGGCAGGATGGTCCCCTCCTCGGGCAGGCCGTAAACATAGGCCGAACTGTCCTTCTGGTAATCGGCCAGGATGGTCAGCGAGGTCGCTGCATTGGGCTGCCACTTGAGCGCCGGCGCGATGAAGAGCCGGTCGTCGGGCGTGTAGTCCACGAAGGAATTGCTGTCGCGCTTGAGGAAGGTCAGCCGATAGGACCATTCACCGTCCTTGTCCAGCGGGCCGCCGAAGTCGCCGGAAACCTGCTTGCGGCTGAAGCTGCCGACTTCGACATTGAGCTCGTGCAGGGGGGTGGACGTCGGGCGCTTGCTCACCGTGTTGATGATGCCGCCGGGCGCGGCAGAACCGTAGAGCACCGATGCGGCGCCCTTGAGCAGCTCGATGCGCTCCAGGCCGTAGGGCTCCTGCTGGCCGTTGAAGATGTTGACGGTGTACTTGGTGCCGTCGCGGTACTGGTTGCCGTTGCCGTCGAGCTGGAAGCCCCGCACGATCAGCGTGTCCGAAGTCCTGTCCAGGCCTTCGGAGCGGCTGACGCCGGCCACGTAACCGAGCGCGTCCTGCAGGTTCTGCGACTTGAGCACCTCGATTTCCTCGGCGCCGACGATGGAGATGGACTGCGGCGTTTCGATCAGGGGCGTATCCGTCTTGGTGCCCGTGGCGCTGCGTTTGGCCACATAGCCTTGCAAGGGGCCCGTCGGGCTTTCGCCCTCGTGCGCAGCCAGCACATTGACCACAGGCAGCGTGGTGCTGCCGCTCACCAAGCGCCGGATGGCGAAGCCTCCATTGGCCGTCCTGGATGCTTCCAGGGATGAGCCTGCCAGCATGTCCCTCAAGGCCTGCTCCACGCTGAGCTTGCCGGAAACGGCGCGGGAATTCAGCCCGGACACCAGGTCCCCGGCTGCAAACACCTGGGTCTGGGTCTGCCGGGAAAGCTCGTTGAGTGCCGTTGCCAGCGGCTGTGAGGGCACATGGATGTCGAAGGCCTGTGAAGGAGCCTGGGCGGCGGGTTGCGCGGCAGCGGGAAGAGCGCAGAGGGTGGTGGTGCCGAAGGCCGCGGCGAGCGCGGCGCTCAGCAGATGCTGTCTGGGCAGAGAACGCATGGTTGATGGTGTTCCGGGTGCATTGAATGAGAGCTATTCCTGAAGAGGCGCGGGCTCCCGTTCTTTCCCGGTTGCCACATGCCGCACTGCGAAGACGTATGGGCCGCCGAAACGAAGACAGTCTGTTGCAATTTTTTTGCACTGGCAGGCGCCCGAATGCCTGCCTGGAATGCTTTCAGAGCGCCTGCAACTGCACCCCGCCATCCGGCTGCGGGCGCACCCTCAGCGGCAGGATGGACGGCAGCACGGCCAGCAGGCCGGCCGAGTCATTGGCGCGAAAGCGCCCGGTCAGGCGCAGCGCGGCCACGCGCGCATCGGCGGCTTCGATGGGCTGGGTGCGGTAGGCGTTGACCGTGGCCAGGGCCTCGGCCAGCGGGGTGTTCTCGAAGACCAGCCAGCCCTCGCGCCAGGCGGACAGCGTGGCGGCATCGGCCTGGCGCACGGCCTCGGCCTGGCCGTTGCGGATGTCCACGATCTGGCCGGGCAGCAGGTCCAGCGTTGCCGCCGCCGGGCCCGTCGCATCCTGCGCATCCCTGCCCAGCACCCGGACCCTGACATGGCCATGCTCCACGCCCACGGTGACGGGGCCGCCGCGGTCGCGCACGGTGAAGACCGTGCCCACGACCTCGATGCGCGCCTCGCGCGTGATGACCTCGAAGGGCCGGTCGGGATCGGGGGCCACGTCGAATCGCACTTCGCCCCGGGCCATGGACACGCTGCGGCGCTGGCGGTAGAGCGTCACGGCAATGGCGCTCTGGGGCGCCAGTTCCACCAGGCTGGCCTGCAGCGGCAGCTTGCCGTCGGCCAGAGTGATCTTGAGGATCTGCGAGTTGCGCGTGGCGTAGGCCGAGGTGTGTATGGGCTGCTGCCAGTACCAGTAGGCGCCCCGGCCCGCCAGCGCACCTGTGCCCAGCAGCCCGGCGAAGGACAGCAGCAGCTTGCGGCGCCGGACGGCCTGGGTGGAGCGCGAGGCCCGGTCTGCCAGCAGGGCGGTTTCCTGGAACTGCTCGCGCAGGCCGCCGGACATGCCGCCCAGCAGGTTCCAGCGCAGGTGCGCCTCGCGTGCGGCGGCATCGTGCCGGGCTGATTTCCCGCGCCATTCGCCCAGGGTCAGGCGGGCCTGGTCGGCCACCGGGTCGGGAGCGATTTCGCTTTGAACGATCAGCGTCAGCGCATGCTCGACCATGCGCTCGCTAGGTGCACTTGCCATGGAAAGGGGGAGTCAGGATGCGTCGTCGGTCAGTGTACTGTTGTCGAAATCCATGGCGCTGCCCAGCGCATGGTCCTCGATCAGTTCGGAGCGCAGCTGGGCCAGCACGCGCGAGCAGTCCAGCGTGGCGCGCACCATGTGCTTGGCGACGGCCATTTCGGTGATGTTGAGCTGATCGGCGATTTCCGCGCGCGTGTAGCCATGGGCGCGAAAGAGGATGAAGACTTCGCGCCTGCGAGGCGGCAGGCCTTCCAGCGCCTGGACGACGCGGTTCAGGATCTGGCGCTGGGCGGCCAGGGTTTCGCTGGAGGGCGCACTGTGCTGCACCACCATTTGCTGGCGCGTCCATTCCTGGGCGGTCTTGCGCTTGCGCGCGTCGTCGATGCACAGATTGCGCGCCACGCGAAACAGCAGCGCGCGTGGGGATTCGATGCCGGCGTCGGGCAGGGTTTCGGCCTTCTTGCCGCTGCGCAGGCCCAGGGCGTGCACATAGACCCGCTCGAAGCTCGATTGCGCGATGTCGGCCGCATAGTGCGGATCTCGGAGATCGCGCGTGAGCTGGCGGCGCAGATCGCCATAGTGAGCCACGAGTTCCTGGATCAGGTCACGCATCCGGATACCTGCCTTTCCGCAAGGGCGATGGGTTGGAACCCCTGGGTCCGTACAGAGAAGGGCCTACCAGATGCTGCAACCCCGGCCAGGGCCGGGGCGGTGCAGCAGCGGGTATGGGATTCAGCGGCGCAGGTGATTCGAATTCAAATGCAAATGGTTTGCATTCAAATTATGGCATGGGAGATCCCTGCGCCATCATGCCCTGTGCGATCTTTCAATCCTGCAGCGCCAGCTGTTCTGTGCGCGCAACATCGGGTCTTTGGGCTTGCGCTGCCAGCAGGGCTTCACCGATTTCGCCGGTGCGCACCGAAGTGACGGACAGCAGGGTGTCGCTGAGGCCGTGGGAGCCCTCGCAGGCGCCCTGCAGGAAGATGGCGGGGCGAAAGTCCGGCGTGGTGTGCACCTGGTAGTCGCGGCTCACGGAGAAGTCGCCCAGGTAGGGGGCCAGCGGGTCCAGCAGGGTCTTGTGGTGCTCGCGCGCATAGCCGGTGGCCAGCACCACCACGTCGTAGCGCGATGCATGGTCGATGCCGCTGTTGAGATCGCGCAGCCCCAGGTGGATGCCGTCGCCGGCCGCCCGCACGTCCTGCACCTCGTGGCGGCGCAGGAAGCGATGGCGCGTATCGCCGACGACCTTCTGTTCATAGAACACCTTGAAGATGCTCTCGATCAGCTCCAGGTCGGGACAGGCGTAGTTGGTGTGCCAGAACTCGCGCAGCAGGGCGCCGCGCTCGTCATGCGGGCGGCTGTAGACATGGTCCACGAAGTCGGCGTTGAAGATTTCGTTGACGAAGGGGCTGTCGTCCGAGGGGCGGATGGAGCGGGCGCGCATGACCAGGTCGATCTCGGCCGTGGCGTAGCGGCCGTGCAGGTCCATGAAGATTTCGGCGGCGCTCTGGCCCGCACCCACGACGGCGATGCGCAGCGGCCTGGCATGCTCGGCAATGCTGCGCAGGTAGGCGCTGGAGTGGAAGACGCGCGCATCGCCGCGCAGGGGCTTGAACTGCTCGGGAATGCTGGGCGTGCCGCCGATGCTCATGACCAGGTTCTGGCCCAGGCGCTCATGCACGTTGCCGGCCGCATCGCGCGAGCGCACGCGCAGCAGCTCCACCTTGCCGTCGCGTTTTTCAGGCAGCACCTCGATGACTTCCTGGCCGTAGACGCAGCGGTCCTCGAACTTGGAGGCGGCCCAGGCCAGGTAGTCGTTGAATTCGTGGCGGCTGGGAAAGAAGGTCTTGAGGTTGATGAAGTCCTGCAGCCGGCCCTTCTCGTGCAGGTAGTTGATGAAGGTGAAGCGGCTGGTGGGGTTGCGCAGCGTGGCCAGGTCCTTGAGGAAGGACACCTGCATGTGGGCCTGCTCCAGCAGCATGTCCCGGTGCCAGGCGAAGCGCGGCTGCTTTTCGATGAAGACGGGGTGAATGGCCCGCGCGGTGGCTTCGCGCTCCTTGAGGGCGATGGCCAGGGCAATGTTGGAGGGGCCGAAGCCGATGCCGATCAGCGGGTGGGTTTGCATGGAAGGTCCTTTCATTGGGTCGATGCGTCCAGTGCGTCCGGCGCGGCTGCGTCGGTCTGCGGTATCCACAAGGCGTCTGCGAAAAAGCGTTCCCTGAGAAGGACTCCCAGCACGGCGCGCTTGTGCGGGAAGTCGAATTCCTTGACCAGCGCATAGCCGCAGCGCGGCAGGCTTTTGCGCATCTTGCGGTTGTCGGCGCGCGGCTCCACGACGATGCGCTGCGTGCGGCAGTCGTCCAGAAAGAGGTAGTGCGACAGCGAGGGCAGCCAGGCCGTCAGGTAGGGCTGGCCGCGAAACCGCGCCTCCCCCACCAGCGCATGCCAGCCCCGGTCATGGTCGCCCGCGTCATAGAAGGGGGCGATGCGGTCTTCCTTGGCCCAGTAGGCCTCGAAGTAGCCGAAGGGCTCGCCGTCGAAGCAGCCGATGAGGCCAAGCGCATGCGGGTCGCCGGCCATGCGCTGCAGGTAGGCGCGGTGGTGGGCAAGGTCGCCGCTTTCCTCCCAGAAATGCGCGACGACCGGGTCGTTCATCCAGCGGTGGATGAGGGGCAGGTCGGCCTCGGGCTCCACGGTGCGAAAGCTCAGCGTGCGGCCCAGCCAGGGGATGAAGCGGCGGTAGACCTCGCCGCGCGGATTGTGCAGGCGCAAGGGGTGGCGCCGGCCTTCGCTGATCGTGTAGTGCAGCGCATAGGGTGGGCG
>NZ_JFYT01000117.1:0-11303 GCF_000632165.1 Delftia sp. RIT313
CATTCGGGTCGCCTTCTTTGATCTGACCTTTCTTGGCGAATCAAGAAAGGGCAGTCGGCCGCCGGGCCGAGACCCGGCCTCAGAAAAATACCACCCGGCAGGGTCAAAAACAGACCCACGTAAACCAAAGCCTCAGAACGGCAACGTCCCCTGCACATACAACGTCCGAGGCATCCCCACATACTTGCCCCCGTTGTTGTCCGTAGACCGCGTGTAGTACCTGCGATCGAACAGATTCTTGACCCCCACGGCCACCCGCAGATTGCTCAGCGACTTGCCAAAGTCATAGCCCGCACGCAGGCCCACGGTCGCAAACCCGGGAATATCACCCAGCCGCCCCGCAGCATCTTCCTGCGTCACATACTGCGTGCCCGACCCCGGAGAGCGCTGCTTCGATTGCGCGGCCAGGTCCGCATTCAGCGTCCACTGTCCCAGCGCATAGCGCGCCCACAGCTGGCCCGTGTGGCGCGAGTACAGCGGCAGGTCGCGCCCCGCGAAATCGCCAGCGCGCGAGACGGCCTCGGTATAGGTATAGGACACACCCGCCGTCAGTCCCTTGAGCGCGGCATTCCACTGGCCCAGGTCGTAGCGCAGCGAGGACTCGATGCCGCGGTGGCGCGTGGCGCCCAGGTCGGTCCAGATGCCGTCCACGCCCACGCGGGTCAGCAGCAGTTCCTTGTCGAAGTCGATGTTGAACAGCGTCAGCTCGGCGTTCAGCGCCGGGCTGTTGTAGTGCGTGCCCACCTCATAGGTCTTGGCCGATTCGGGATGCAGGCCGCGCTCGGTCTGGGCCAGCTGTGCGTACTGCTGCGGGCCGAAGGACTTGCCCGCGTTGGCGAACAGCGACCACTGCGCATTCATGCGGTAGAGCACGGACAGTGTGGGCAGGAACTCGCTTGCATCGGCCTTGGGGAACAGCTGGCTGGTGACGGTGCTGCCGTCGGCGCCCAGGTTGCTGACGTTGTTGAAGGAGTTGATGCGTTCGTAGCGCACGCCGGGCGTGATGGTCCAGTTGCCGATGTCGATGCGGTCATCGATATAGAAGGCATGGGCCGTGGTGCCGCCCTGGCTGGTCTGGTAGGGCGTGATCGGCAGGGCCATGGCATTGGCCATGGTGGCGGGGTTGTAGTAGGCGGTGCGCAGCGCGACCTCGGAACTGCTTTCCTTGAGGTAGCGGTAGCCCACGCTGACTTCCTGCACCACGGAGCCGGTCTCGAACAGGCGCGAGTAGCGCGGCTCGATGCCGAAGTAGTGGTAGCTGCGCGGCGCGGCCGTCAGGCGGCGCTGGTTGGCGTTGTCCTGCTCGATGTAGCTGCCGCGGAACGAGTCCACGTAGTAGCCCAGCACCTCGAAGTTGTTGCGCCCGTCCTTGTGGTTGTACTTGAACGAGGCATCGGTGCGGCGGCCGTCGAAGCTGTCGTAGGAGCGCGTGGACTGGAACGGGTCGGCCGCGTACTGCGCCGTGGTCAGGCCGCCGGGCATGCGGCCCGAGCCCTCGAAGTGGTGCAGCGAGACGGCGATGTCGTCCTGGGCCGAGATGCGGTAGGCACCCTTGAGCAGGATGTCGTCGATGTCGGTCTTGTCATTGCCTGCGCGCCAGCCGTCGCCATGCGTGCCCGAGTACAGCAGGGCCAGGCCCAGGCCGGATTCGTTGGTGCCGCCCACGAACAGGCTGGGCGTGGTCTTGGCATTGCCGCCGTGGCTGTAGATCTCGGTGCCCACCGAGGCCTCGGCCGCGAAGGTCTTGGGAATGGCGCGCGTGACGAAGTTGATGATGCCGCCCACGTTCTGGGGGCCGTAGCGCACCGAGCCCGCGCCGCGGATCACGTCCACCGACTCCAGGTTGCCCAGCGACACGGGCGCCAGCGACAGCTGGGGCTGGCCGTAGGGCGCGTAGGAGACGGGCACGCCGTCCATCAGCACATACGAGCGCGGCGACAGGCGCGCCGTCAGGCCGCGCACGCCGATGTTCAGCGACACATCGCTGCCGCCCGTGCCGTTGCTGTCCTGCACCTGCACGCCGGGCACCAGGCGCAGCACGTCGCGCAGGCTGGAGGAGCCGGTTTCCTCGATGCGCGCCCGTTCGACGATGGTGCGCGCGCCGGCATGGTCCAGCACCTTTTCCTCGGTGGGGTTATCCAGCCAGTTGCCCGTGACGGTGATGGCGGACAGGCCGGCCTCGGGTGCGGTGGTGGCGGGGGATGGCGCCTGTGCCGACGCCTGCAGCGACAGCAGGGCGGCGGCGACAGCGGCCGCGCAGCGTGTGAGCGTGGCGCAGTGATTGCTGGAAACCATGGAAAACTTCCTTTGTGCCTCTGGGATTGGTGCAGCGCTGAAGGGTCGGCTGGCAGGCTGCAGGACGCGTGGCGGCGGGCGAGGCGGAAGCAGGAGACAAGGACCGGTCAGCATGCATGGCGGCGATGCCGGTTCGGGGTGCGAGTCTAAATGAGAATCATCCAGCTTGCACCAGGCTGACAGCAGCTGTGCCGGGCCGCGTTGCCCGGGCGCTACAGCGCAGTAGGTGCTGCCAGCGCAGCGGGCGCTTACCTTGCTGCTGTTGCTGTTGGAAGGGGCTGCATTGCGCGGGCCAGCTCACCCAGCGTGGCCAGGGCCTGCCCGGTCTCGTCGCTCCAGTCATGGCCGTAGTTCAGCCGCAGGCAGTGGCCGAAGGCCTGCGAGGCCGAGAAGATCGGCCCCGGCGCCACGCTGATGCCGCGCGCCAGCGCCGCGCGGTGCAGGGCCAGCGCATTGCAGTACGGCGGCAGCTCTATCCACATGAAGTAGCCGCCCTCGGGCCGCGTGGCCCGCGTGCCTTGTGGAAAGTGTCGGGCAATGGCCGATGCCATGTGGTCCCGCTGCAGGGCCAGGCTCTGGCGCAGGCGGCGCAGGTGGCGGTCGGCGCCGCCGCTTTCCAGGTAGTCGGCCAGCGCCTGCTGGGTGGGTGCATTCGTGGCCAGCGTGGTGGTGAGCTTTTGCCGGGCCACGGCGCGCGTGAAGCGCCCCGGCGCGGCCCAGCCCGTGCGCCAGCCCGGCGCAAGCCATTTGGAGAACGAGCTGCAGTGCAGCACCCAGCCTTCGGTGTCGAAGGTCTTGGCCGGCGGCGGGCGGCGCTCGCCGAAGTACAGCTCGCCGTACACATCGTCTTCGATCAGCGGCACGCGGTGGCGCGTGACCAGCTCCACCAGCGCGCGTTTGCGCGCTTCGGGCATGAGGCTGCCCAGCGGGTTCTGAAAGCAGGTCATCAGCCAGATGGCCTGGGGCCGGTGGCGCTGCAGTGCTGCCTCCAGCGCAGCCAGGTCCATGCCCTCGCCCGGATGGGTGGGCACTTCGATGGCCGACAGGCCCATGCGCTCCAGCGCCTGCAGCGCACCATAGAAGCAGGGCGATTCGATGACCACGGCGCCGCCGGGCCGCGTGACGGCGGCCAGGCACAGGTTCAGAGCCTCCAGCGCACCGTTGGTGATGACCAGATCGGCCGGCGTCAGCGCCAGGCCGTCGGCCAGGTAGCGGCGTGCGATCTGGCGGCGCAGCGCCAGGCTGCCGGGCGTGAGGTCGTCGATGGCGCTGCGCGGGTCTGCCTCGCGCGCGGCATGCGCCAGGCACTGGCCCAGGCGGCGCAGCGGGAACAGGCCCGGCGAGGGAAAGGCCGAGCCCAGGGGCACGACATCGCGGTCCATGGCCGACTCCAGCACCTCGAACACGCGCTCGCTCACATCGACCACCGCAAAGCTGTCGCCCTCGGGCGAAGACGGCTCGGTAGGCTCGGGCGGCGCGCTGCGCGGGCGCTGGGCCACGAAGTAGCCCGATCGCTCGCGCGCGCGCACCAGGCCGCGCGCCTCCAGCAGGTAGTAGGCCTGGAACACCGTGGAGGCGCTGACGCCGCGCCGCTCGCTGGTCTGGCGCACCGAGGGCAGCTTGTCACCTGGGCACAGAACGCCTGCGGTGATGGATGCCTCGATATCGTCGGCCAGCTCCTGGTAGCGCGTCATGGCGGCGTGCGTGCTTGGGTGCGGGCGCCGCTTCAGCCTTGCTCGGCCAGCAGTTCCTGCAGCGCCTTGATCTGCTGGCGCAGGCGCTCGTTCTCGGCTTCGAGTTCGTTCACGCGCTGCTGCAGTTCCTCGGGCGAGGCGGTCACGGCCGCACCTTCGCCGTCGGCCGCTTCGGCTTCGGGCTTGGCGGCCTTGGGCTTTTTCTTGGCATCGCGCACGCGCTTGGCGGCCTGCTTGAGTTCGTCGGCGCCTGCGGCGGCCACGGCCTGCTGCTCGTCCACGGGCAGGCTGGCGACCACGGCGGCGGTGCTCAGCGAGATGTCGCCCGAGCGCACGGCGGCCACCACTTCGGGCGCGGCCTTTTGCTGGATGGTCTCGATCAGCTTGACCTGGCTGCTGGACAGGCGGGCCACGCGGGCCAGGGCCTCGCGCGTGTCCAGGGCCTCGTCGGGCACCTTGGCCACGCTGGCCAGGGCGGCGGCGACCACGGGGTCGGTCTCGCCTTCCCAGGGGGCTTCACCCTCGGCCTGGGGCGCATCGGCCTTGGCGGCCATCACGGCGGCGGCGGCGGCCGAGCGGCGCGTGGCAATGATCTCGCGCTTGCGCAGCGCCAGCACGCCGCGCTGGAAGTCGGACACGCTGCGGCGGCCCAGGTGCTGGTCGATCATCCACAGGTGCACGTCGTCCATGTTCTTGAACTGCGTGGCCTGCACGGTGTTGAAGGGCAGGCCGTGCTTTTGGCAGATGGCGTAGCGGTTGTGGCCGTCGATGAGCAGGTCGTTCCAGAGCACGAGCGCGTCGCGGCAGCCTTCGGCCACGATGCTGCGCTCCAGCGCGTCGAGTTCATCGGGGGTCAGCGGGTCGATGTAGGCCTTGAGTTCTTCGTTGACGACGATGTCCATGGCAGTGCAGAAATGAGGAATGAAAGGAACGGCGGCCGCTCCGGGCCATTGCAGCAATGGCCCTGGACAGCCGCCAGGAAAAAATCACGGGCAAGAAGAGCAGGGCGGCCTGCGCCCCGGCTTCACAGCAGGCGCGAGATCAGCGCACCCTCGGCCGGCGCATCCAGCGGAATGCGCACGCGGATCGGGTTGCCCTGGGCGACCTGCACGGGTTCGCCGTCGAGGTTGAACATCTTCTCCAGCAGCACCTGGCGGTTGCCCTGCGGGTGGATGATCTCCAGCGTATCGCCCACCGAGAAGCGGTTCTTGGTCTCCACCTCGGCCATGCCGTCGGCATAGCTGCGCACCTCGCCCACGAAGTGGCTGCGCTGCAGCACCGAGTGGCCGGTCTCGTAGTTCTGGTAGTCCTGCGAGGGACGGCGCTCCAGCAGGCCGCCCGTGTAGCCGCGGTTGGCCAGGCCTTCGAGTTCGGTGATCAGGTGCGGGTTGAAGGGGCGGCCGGCCACGGCATCGTCGATGGCGCGGCGGTAGACCTGGGCCGTGCGGGCCACGTAGTACAGGCTCTTGGTGCGGCCCTCGATCTTGAGCGAGTCCACGCCGATCTTCACCAGGCGCTCCACATGCTCCACGGCGCGCAGGTCCTTGGAGTTCATGATGTAGGTGCCGTGCTCGTCTTCCATGATGGGCATCAGCTCGCCGGGGCGGCCCTTTTCCTCCAGCAGGTAGACCTGCTCGGCCTTGGGGTGGCGCGCGCCGTCGCCGCAGGTGCTGGTGAACTGGCTGTCGGCTTCCTCGCGGGCCTTCTCGAAGCTGAAGTCCTGCTCCAGGGTCTGGGCCAGGGCCTCGCCGGTATTGGGGTCCACGGCCGCGTCATGCGTCTTGTAGTCCCAGCGGCAGGCATTGGTGCAGGTGCCCTGGTTGGGATCGCGCCGGTTGAAGTAGCCCGACAGCAGGCAGCGGCCCGAGTAGGCGATGCACAGCGCGCCGTGCACGAAGACCTCGATCTCCATGTCCGGGCATTCCTGGCGGATCTTCTCGATCTCGTCCAGCGACAGCTCGCGCGACAGGATGATGCGCGAGACGCCGGCCTTCTGCCAGAACTTCACCGTGGCCCAGTTGGTGGTGTTGGCCTGCACCGAGAGATGGACCTCGGTCTCGGGCCACTTTTCCTTGACCATCATGATCAGGCCGGGGTCGGCCATGATTAGCGCGTCGGGCTTGCACTCGATCACGGGCTCGATGTCGCGGATATAGGTGCGCACCTTGTCGTTGTGGGCGATCAGGTTGCTGGTGACGAAGAATTTCTTGCCCCGCGCATGCGCCTCGGAGATGCCCTGGGCGATCTGTTCGAGGCGGAATTCGTTGTTGCGTGCGCGCAGGCTGTAGCGGGGTTGCCCGGCGTAGATGGCGTCGGCGCCAAAGTCGTAGGCCGCACGCATCTTGTCGAGCGAGCCGGCCGGCAGCAGCAGTTCGGGGGCTTTGAGGGTCATGATCCCCGTATTGTCCTGCATAGCGCTTTCCAACATGGTTCGCTAAGGCTCAGGCGAGCTAAGCCCTTGCAGATGCTCCAGCAACTGCCTGGCATGGGCGGGCAACTGGTCTTCACGGGCCGTGCACAGCAGCAGCTGGCGCCGGGCCCAGGCATCGCTCAAGGGCACGGCGCGGGCGCCGCTGGCCGGGGCCAGGCGCTGCGCGGCTGCCGCGGGCATGACGGCCACGCCCACGCCCTGGCCCACCAGCTGGCAGATGCTGTCCAGGTGCTGCAGCTGGGCGCGCCAGCGCAACTGCCCTCCCGACGGCCCTTCCAGCAAGGCAGCCTGCTGGCGCACCAGCACCTGCAGGGCGGCATCGTGCGGCAGGCCTACCCAGTCTTCGGTCAGCAGGTCCTGCAAGGCCAGCCGCTTGCGTCGGGCCAGGCGGTGGGCGCGCGGCAGCACGGCCACCAGCGGGTCGGGGCGCCAGGGCGTGGCCTGCAGGCCGCGCAGGTCCTGGGCATCGCTGGCCACGCCGATGTCGCACAGGCCCTGGCGCAGCCGGTCCAGCACTTCGGCGCTGCGGCATTCCTGCAGCTCCAGCGCCACGCGCGGATGGCCGCGCAGGAATCCGGCCACGGCCAGCGGCAGGTGCTCGCTCACGGCCGAGGTGTTGCCGCATACGCGCACATGCCCGGCCAGGCCCGCGCCGTACTCGGCCATGTCGCCGCGCAGGCGTTGCATCCGGGCCAGAACGTCACGCGCATGCTGGCCCAGCGTGTGGCCGGCCGCCGTGGGCCGCACGCCGCGCGCCTGGCGCGCGAGCAGGGCGCAGCCCAGTTGCGCCTCCATGCCGCGCACGCGCTCGCTGGCCGAGGCCAGCGTCATGTGCGCCCGCCCGGCCGCCGCCGTAAGCGTGCCGCAGTCGAGGATATGGACGAACAGCTGCAGGTCGGTGAGGTCGAATCGCATGGACTGTGGTGCTGAAGGATCAGGCCATGCCTGAGCCTTGGTTTGAAGATTCCCGATTGTGATCCCTGCGGTGGTGCACGAGCATGGCGCCATGAGGTTCAGGAAAGGCCTGAGCCAGGTCAGTGAAAGTGCAGGGTGGCCGTGATGTGGGATGCGTGGTGGGTGCTGGCGGCGGCGGTGGCCGTGTTCGGGCTGGCCGGTGTCGTCAAGGGAGTGGTGGGCCTGGGCCTGCCCACGGTGTCCATGGCGCTGCTGGCGCTGTTCATGCCGGCCGGGCAGGCGGCGGCCTGGCTGCTGCTGCCGTCCCTGGTGACCAATGTGGTGCAGATGCGGCCCATGCCATCGCTGCGGCCTTTGCTGCGGCGCCTGGGCTGGATGCAGCTGGGCATTGTCGCGGGCACGGTGGGCGGCATGCTGTGGTGGGGCCCGGTGGGCGAGGCCGCCGTGGCGCGCACGGCGCTGGGCGTGGCCCTGGTTATTTATGCCCTGTGGGGCCTGTGGGGGCCGGGCCTGCAGTTGCCGCAGAGGCATCAGGCCTGGCTGGGTCTGTTGTGCGGTCTGTTGACGGGCGGGATCACGGCGCTGACCGGCGTGTTCGTGGTGCCGGCCGTGGCCTTTTTGCAATCGCTGGCGCTGGGCCGGCAGGCGCTGATGCAGGCCATGGGCCTGTGCTTCACGGTGTCCACGCTGGCGCTGGGCGCGGGCATGGCGCTGGCGCAGGGGCCGGGCCATGCCGCTTCGTCCTGGACGGGCTGGGGTGCCACGGCCCTGGTTTCCGCGCTGATGCTGCTGCCCGCCCTGGCCGGCATGGCCTGGGGCGAGCGGCTGCGCCAGTCGCTGTCGCCCCAGGTTTTCAAGCGCGTGCTGATGCTGGGCCTGCTGGCCCTGGGCATCTACATGTGCGCCAGGGGCTAGCTCCGGGCGTTCAGGCGCGGAACACCTTCACGGGGCTGCCGCGCTCCACCTCCCAGTGCTGCTGGCTGCGCGAGCGCCGGGCCTGGCCCTCGCCCTGCGCGTTGAGGCGCGCCAGCTTCAGGGCCAGCACCTCGCGTGCCAGCCGCTTGTTGGCGTGCTGGCTGCGCTCGCTCATGACCTTCACCGAGATGCCGCTGGGCACATGCAGGGCATGGACGGCGGAGTCCGTGGTGTTGACATGCTGGCCGCCCTTGCCCGAGGCCTTGCAGGCCTGGAAGACGATTTCGCCGTCTGCCGGCAATTGCCGGGGCGGCTCGCACTTCTGCACGGCAACAAACCAGTTCCTGCGCGGGTGGTGGGGGCGCAGGGGACTGTCGAAGACCCACTGGATGGTGCCCAGCCAGGCGCCCAGCGTGCCGTGAAGCAGGCCCGTGTCGCCCTCGCAGCGCAGCAGCACGGACTTGTAGCCGGCCGGCGTGGGTGTTTCCTCCAGCACCTCCACGGCGATGCCGCTGGCGGCGCAGTCGCGCAGCAGCTCGCGCAGGGTCAGGCGCACGGCATGCTCGCACTCGGCGGGGCCGTGGGATGCGGTCAGCTGGATCAGCAGCATTGCATGGCTCCCTTCTTGTAGGTCAGCAGGGGGCGCAGCCGCGCCACCAGTTGCACCAGGCCGGCTTCCTGCAGGCTGGCGACCACGGAGTCCACGTCCTTGTAGGCCTGGGGTGCCTCCTCGTAGACCAGTTCGCGGTCGGCGCAGACCACGGCGCTTCCGAATTGGGTGCGCAGCAGCTCGTCCAGCGTGAAGCGCGGGCGCAGGCGGCCCATGCAATCGGTGCGTGCCCACTTGCGGCCCGCGCCATGTGCCAGCGAGTGCAGTGCCTCGTCACGCCCGGCCACGGGCCGCACAAGGTAGCTGTAGTCGCCGCGCGAACCCGGAATCACCACAAGCCCCTGGTCGGCCGGCGTGGCGCCCTTGCGGTGCAAAAAGCCATCCTCGCCGCGCCAGTGGTGGGCGATCACGTGGTTGTGGGTGATGTCCAGCAGGGCCTGGCCGCGCGTGCGCAGGGCGCGCAGCAGGCGTGCCGCAATGCTGGCGCGGTTCAGTTGGGCGAAGGCGATGGCGGCCGCGTGCTGGCGCAGGTACTGCGTGGCGGCATCGCTGCTGGCGGCCAGGCCGTCGTGGCTGAAGGCCTCCACATGGGCGCGCAGGATGGCGCCCCCCAGCCCGCGCGAGCCGCTGTGCACCATGAGGTGCACGCGTTTCCTGTCGAGCGCGCCGTCCTCGTACAGCGTGTCCACCACCTGCAGTTCGGCAAAGTGGTTGCCGCCGCCAATGGTGCCCAGGCTGTCCTGCAGATACGCCAGGTCGGCCACGCCGCTGGCCTGGGCGATGTGCTCCAGCTGCTGCATGTCCACGGCGTCCAGCAGTTCCTGGGGCAGGGGGCCGTCGATGTTGCCCACCGCCTTTTCCAGCTTGGGGGCCGAGGTCTTGTGCGCCGCCAGCTCCGTGCTGTACAGCGACATGCCGCAGCCGATGTCGCCGCCGACCAGGGCCGGGTAGAAGCGGCCCACGGAAAAGAAGGCTGCCCCTACCGGGTAGCCCCGGCCCGGGTGCAGGTCGGGCAGGCCCACGGCTGCGCGCATGCCGGCCAGGTTGCGGGCCGTAGTTTGAAGTTGTTGGATGGCGGCGTCTTCAATCCAGACGCCGCGGTTGGCGAACACCTCAATGTAGGTGTCCGAAAGGGAATTGCCCATGAATGGCTTTCGATCGAGTGCTTGGGGCACATTCCGGCAGATGCGGAATGCGCAATGGGCAGTCGCCGCAAGCTCGATGGACAGGCATCAGGAAAAGCGCACGCGCAGCCGAAAGCCGGGCCTCTTGCGGGGCCGGGAATCAGGTCTGCAGCGTGGCCTGGAGGCGCTAGGGCTTCAAGCGTGCACGACTGCAAAGGGACGTGTCGAATGGGACATGGGTTCTCTCCTTTGCGATGGTGGACGGGTGCCGCGAATGCGGCAAAGACGGGGATGCTAGGGACAAGCGGCCGGTGCCGCAAGCGAAGTCGCAGGCGCGTGGCGGATTGCATACAACGCAAGATGGAAAAAGCCCCGCAGGCAGGTACCGGCGGGGCTTTTTGATGAAGGGCCTGTGCCCGTTCAGTCCTGCGGGCGGAATCCGATGACCAGGTCCGAAGGCACGCGGCCATCGATGTCGCGCGGCAGCGTCTCGGTCTTTTGCAGCGCGCGGATGACGGCATCGTCCCAGGCCTTGTTGCCGCTGGACTTGGCGATGGTGGCGCCGGTGATGGTGCCATCGGGCGCGGTGCGCACGCGCACCTCGGCCCGCGGGTTGCCGCTGATGGCGTCCGGATAGACGATGTTGGGCTTGACGCGCGCGGCCACCTTGGCGCCATAGCCGGCCGAGGGGCCTCCGGCCGAGCTGCCCGAGCCGCCGCTCTTGCTGCCACCTGCGCCTTCGCCGGCCGAGCCGCCGCTGCCGGCCAGGCCCTGCATGCGGCGGATGTTCTCCAGGCGGCGTGCCTCGGCTTCCTTGGCCTCGCGGGCCTCCTTGGCGGCCTGTTCCTTCTTGCGCTTGTCCTCGGCGGCCTTCTTCTCGGCTTCGGCCTTGGCGGCCTTTTCCTTGTCGGCCTTCTCGGCTTTCTCGCGCTCGGCCTTGTCCTTGGCAGCTTTTTCCTTGTCCGCCTTTTCCTTTTCGGCCTTGTCCTTCTTTTGCTGCTCCAGGCGTTCCTTGCGGTCCTGCTCGGCCTTGTCCTTTTTCTGCTGCTCGAGCTTGTCGCGGCGGTCCTTCTCGGCTTTTTCCGCCTTCTCGCGCTCGGCCTTGTCCTTGGCCGCCTTGTCGGCCTTTTCCTTGTCCAGGCGCTCCTGGCGTTCCTTCTCGCGCTGCTCGCGGGCGGCCTGTTCGGCGCGCTCCTTCTTTTGCTGCTCGATCTTGCGCTTCTTCTCCAGCGCGATCTCGGCCTCGCGGTCGTCGTCCACGGCCTGCGGCTTGGGAGGTGGGGGCGGCGCAATCACGGGCGCGGGCGGCGGCGGTGGCG
>NZ_JFYT01000118.1:0-9122 GCF_000632165.1 Delftia sp. RIT313
GTGGGGGTGGTTGGTGCGGTGCTGCCGGGGAGGCTGGGCGTGACGGCGGCCGGTGGTGGCGGCGCCGGGTTCTTGCCCTGCAGCGGCGCGTTGGGGTCCCAGTTCTTGTTGCGCTGGGCCTCGGCCGCGTCCTGGTCGGCCGTCTTGCCGCCCTTGGAGAGAAAGGGCACGGGCACCTTGGTCACATAGACGGCGACGGCCAGGGCTGCTGCCAGCCCGACGATCATACCGATGATGAGACCGATGACGGTGCCCCCACGTTGCTGTGTCTTCATAGATCGCTTGTCGCTCGAAGTTACATGCGTTGCGGGGCCGAGACGCCCAGCACTGCCAGGCCATTGTGCAATACCTGGCGCGTGGCCGAGATCAGCGCCAGGCGGGCGAGCTTGACCTTTTCGTCGTCCACCAGGATGCGTTCCGCGTCGTAGTAGCTGTGGTACAGCGAGGCCAGTTCGCGCAGGTAGAACGTCACGTCGTGCGGCGCATTGCCTTCTGCGGCCGAGGTCAGCATGGCCGGGTACTTGGCCAGCTGCAGCATCAGCGCCTGGGCCTGCGGGCCTTCCAGCGCCGACAGGTCCACGTCCTTGAGCGTGGCCGCGTCACCCCCCCAGGCGGCCAGCACCGAGCAGATGCGCGCATGGGCGTACTGCACGTAGTACACGGGGTTGTCGTTGTTCTGGGCCACGGCCAGGTCCACGTCGAAGGTGTACTCGGTGTCGGGCTTGCGGGACAGCAGGAAGAAACGCACCGCGTCCTTGCTGGTCCATTCGATCAGGTCGCGCAGCGTGACGTAGGAGCCGGCGCGCTTGCTGATCTTGACTTCCTCGCCGCCGCGCACCACGCGCACCATGGTGTGCAGCACATAGTCGGGATAGCCGGCAGGGATGCCCACGTCGGCGGCCTGCAGGCCGGCGCGCACGCGCGCGATGGTGCCGTGGTGGTCCGTGCCCTGGATGTTGACGACCTTGGAGTAGCCGCGCTTGAATTTTTGGATGTGGTAGGCGACATCGGGCACGAAGTACGTGTAGTTGCCGTCCTGCTTGCGCATCACGCGGTCCTTGTCGTCACCGTAGTCGGTGGACTTGAGCCAGAGCGCGCCGTCGAGTTCGTAGGTATGTCCGCCCGCGATCAGGCGCTGCACCGCGTCCTCGACATAGCCATTGGTGTAGAGGCTGGATTCGAGGTAGTACTCGTCAAAGTGCAGGTTGAAGGCCTGCAGGTCCTTGTCCTGCTCGTTGCGCAGATAGGCGACGGCGAACTGGCGGATGTTGTCGTAGTCCTCGACATCGCCGTTGGCCGTGAATTCGCGGTCATCGGCCTTGACGGTCTTGCGGGCCAGGAAGTCGTCGGCGATGTCCTGGATGTAGGAGCCGTTGTAGAAGGCCTTGCTTGCCGGATTCTCGGGATCGATGGGCCAGCATTCGTCACCGGGCTTGAAGCCCTTGGCACGCAGCTGCGTGCTCTTGGTCAGCGTGTCGATCTGCACGCCCGCGTCGTTGTAGTAGAACTCGCGGTGCACGCCCCAGCCCTGCGTGGCATAGAGGTTGCAGATGGCATCGCCCAGCGCGGCCTGGCGGCCATGGCCCACGTGCAGCGGGCCGGTGGGGTTGGCGGAGACGAACTCGACCAGCATCTTTGCGCCACGGTCGGCCAGCCAGCCGAACTTCTCGGCCTGCTCCAGCACTTCGCGGATGATTTGCTGCTTGGCGGCGGGCTTGAGGCGGATGTTCAGAAAGCCGGGGCCGGCGATCTCGATGGCATCGACCCAACGCTGGAAGGACGGCGTGGCCTCCAGCGCAGCCTTGAGCTGCTCGCCCAGCGAACGCGGGTTGAGCTTGAGCGGCTTGGCCAGCTGCATGGCGGCCGTGCAGGCGAAATCGCCATGGGCAGCCACCTTGGGGGATTCAAAAGCGGCACGGGCACCGGCGCCGGGCGACAAAGTTTCAAGCTCGCCGGCCAGAGCCGCGAGCAGTTCCTGTTTGACGGAGAGCATCGGCGGATTCTACGTGGCAGGCCCACCCCATGCCGCCGGACAGGAAAACGGAGCCTACATGCCCCGCGCCCAGAACACCGCGACGACGGCGATCACGGGCACCACATGGGCCTGCCACATCACCCAGCGGCGCGTGCTGGCGACCTCGGCCGGCTGGGGCAGGCCCTGGCCGGCATCCAGCGCGCGGCGCCAGCGCCGGAAGGCCAGCGTGGGCTTGATCGACAGCAGCGCGCCGACGACAAACAAAGTCATCTTCAGATGAAACAGTGGCTGCGAGACGTACCAGGACATGCCCTTGACGCCCCACACCAGACGGGCGATGCCGGTGAGCACCAGGAAGACCACGGCAAGGCCATAGATCATGTCCAGCCGCGCCAGGCGCTGCACCACGGCGGCGTTCATCCACTCGCTGCGGCACAGCGCCGCCTGGCTGGACAGGAACACCACGAAGGTGAGGATGGCCAGCAGGTGGAGGCTGGCCAGGATGGCTTCTATCGTCATGGGGAATCCGTATAGAAATTGGGCCTCTTGGGCCAAGTGTCCATTACGCCAGAAACGGGGACTGCCATCGTGATGTCCGAGGCAATCGGTAGACCACTGCGGTCCGGTCAGCGCCCCAGTTCCGCGCGCACCCAGTCGTCCAGCAGCGTCTTTTCGTAGCGCAGGGGATCGTTGGGATACAGGTCCGGGCGCATCATGAAGCTGGCGTCGCGCAGCTGGCGGCTGCCTTCTCGCAGCAGCTTTCCATCGGCTCCCAGCAGCTTGAAGCGCAGGTCGATGCGCGGTGGGTAGATGTCGCGCACGATGCGCACATCGGCAGCCTGGGGCCCGCGCCAGGGCTCGAAGCCGCCTGCGCGCTGCACATCGGTGAGGTGAACTTCAAGCCGCTGGCCCTGGGGCAGCCTGGGCGCGGCACGCTCGGCCAGGAACTGGGCCAGCGCATCGACCCAGGCGCGGCGCGCCTTCTCGGACTCCTGGGGTCCGTTGCGCCCGGCGTCGAACCGCGAGGGATCGTCAAAGGTCACGCTCACGATGCCGGCAGGCACCGCGCCCTGCCGCATCCCGTCCGGCCGGCCCTGCCCCGGCCCCTGGACGGCGCAGCCCGCCACCATGCCCAGGCAGGCGGCTCCCAGCGCCATGCGCATCCAGCGCCGCCGTCCTCGGGCCGCGCCCTGCGTTGCGGATACCGCTTTCGTCGCTATCGACACTGCCATGCTTATTCCTCCTTGCTGGGCGGCCCGCTCAGGCCGCGTGGGTACGCCGCCAGAAATCCGGCTGCTCGTAGTGGTGCTTGAGATAGTCGATCCACAGCCGCACACGCAGCGGCATGTGCTTGCGCTGGGGAAAGACGACAAAAATGCCATTGGGCGGTGCCGCGAATGTTTCGAGCACGGCCACCAGGCGGCCCGAGGTGATCTCGGCCTCGACCTCCCAGGTGCTGCGCCAGGCGATGCCCCAGCCGCCCAGGCACCAGTCGTGCAGTACCTGGCCGTCGGAGCAGTCCAGCGGACCGCCCGGCTTGAAGTGCACGACCTCGCTGGTGCCGCTGTCGGGATGGGGGATGCGAAAGGCCCAGCCACGCGTCTGCGAGGCGTCGCTGGACAGCGTCAGGCAGTCGTGCTGGGTCAACTCGCTGGGGTGGCGCGGCGTGCCCCGGCGCTCCAGATAGGCAGGCGTGGCCACGCACTGGCGCCGGTTGTCGGCAATGCGCACGCTGACCAGGGCCGAGTCGGGCAGATCGCCCACGCGCACCGCGCAGTCAAAGCCTTCGCCGGCCAGATCGACCACGCGGTCGCTGAGGTTCAGGGAAATCGTCACATCCGGGTGCAGGTCCCGAAAGAGCGGCACCAGAGGCGCCACGTGCCGCCTGCCAAAGCCCGCCGGCGCCGTGATGCGCAGGTGGCCCGTGGCCTTGACCCCGCCCGCGCTGACACTGGCCTCGGCGTTGGACACATCGGACAGCAGGCGCTGGCAATCCTCAAGAAAGGCGCTGCCCTCATGCGTGAGGGAGATGCGCCGCGTGGTGCGCACCATGAGCTTGACGCCCAGGTGCTCTTCCAGGGCATCGAGGCGCCGCCCCATGATGGCCGGCGCCACGCCTTCCGCCTTGGCCGCGGCCGTGAGGCTGCCGCGCGTTGCCACCGATACGAATGACTCGAATGCCTTGAGCTTGTCCATGACCGCTGTCCGTTTCTTTTCCGTGTTCTTGTGGGGCATGCGACCGCACACCCGTCTCCTGTGACTCGCCTTTTTGCATAGTGGGCACTGGCTGTCCTCCATGTGCACCATGCATAGGGCTGCGTGCCAAAGCCGGCCGGTTTTGGCGCGCGCATAACCTTCCCACATTTTTGCGTAAAAGTCACGAGTTTTAAGATTTATGGTCTATTTATGTACGCAAATAAATCTAATAAAGTATTCCTTATAGTCAGGCCCGAAAAGGGTCTGCCAAGCCTTTCCATCCATCCAACCCGGGGTTCCCACCATGACCGATCGCACCCAAGCCCACAGCCTGCAGGTCGCTACAGAGCTGCACCGTTTCATCAATGAACAAGTGCTCCCGGGCACCGGTGTCGCTCCCGAGGCGTTCTGGAAAGGCTTCGACGCGATCGTCAACGATCTGGCTCCTCGCAATGCCGCCCTGCTGGCCGAGCGTGACCGCCTGCAGACCGAGCTGGACACCTGGCACAAGGCCCATCCCGGCCCCATCACCGACATGGCCGGCTACCAGCAGTTCCTGACGCAGATCGGCTATCTGGTCGAGCAGCCCAAGGACGCCAAGGCCACCACCACCAATGTGGATGCGGAACTGGCCATCCAGGCCGGCCCCCAGCTGGTCGTGCCCATTCTCAACGCCCGCTATGCGCTGAACGCCGCCAACGCGCGCTGGGGTTCGCTGTATGACGCGCTGTACGGCACGGATGCCATCGGCGAAGACGGTGGCGCGGAAAAGGGCAAGGGCTACAACCCCGTGCGCGGCGCCAAGGTGATCGCCTTCGCACGTGATTTCCTGGACCAGGCAGCCCCGCTGGCATCGGGCTCGCACAAGGATGCCGCCGGCTATCGCGTGGAAGCTGGCCAGCTGGTCGTCGCACTCAAGAGCGGCGGCACCACGGGCCTGAAGAACACCGCCCAGTTCGTCGGCTACCAGGGTGATGCCGCGGCGCCCTCTTCCGTGCTGCTGCTCAACAACGGCCTGCACATCGACATCCGCATCGACAAGACCACGTCCATCGGCCAGACCGATGCCGCCGGCGTGGCCGACGTGGTGGTCGAAGCTGCCCTGTCCACCATCCTGGACCTGGAAGACTCCGTGGCCGCCGTGGATGCCGAAGACAAGGTGGTGGGCTATGCCAACTGGCTGGGCATCCTCAAGGGCACGCTGACCGAAACCTTCGACAAGGGCGGCAAGAGCATGACGCGCGGCCTGAACGCCGACCGCGAGTACACGGGCGCCGATGGCAAGCCCGTCAAGCTGCATGGCCGTTCGCTGATGTTCGTGCGCAATGTCGGCCACCTGATGACCAACCCGGCCATCCTCTGGGGCAGCGGCAAGGAAATTCCCGAGGGCATCCTGGACGCCATGGTCACCACGGCCATTGCCGTCCATGACATCAAGGGTCTGGGCGCCAACGGCATCCGCAACTCGCGCACGGGCAGCGTCTACATCGTCAAGCCCAAGATGCACGGCCCCGCGGAAGCCGCCTTCGCCAGCGAGCTGTTCGGCCGCGTGGAAAAGGTCCTGGGCCTGCCCGAGAACACCGTCAAGCTGGGCATCATGGACGAGGAGCGCCGTACCAGCGTCAACCTCAAGGCCTGCATTGCCGCTGCCGCATCGCGCGTGGCCTTCATCAACACCGGCTTCCTGGACCGCACGGGCGACGAAATGCACACCGCCATGTATGCCGGCCCCATGGTCCGCAAGGCCGACATGAAGGGCAGCGCCTGGCTGGCCGCCTATGAGCGCAGCAACGTGCTCGTGGGCCTGGGCCTGGGCCTGCGCGGCAAGGCGCAGATCGGCAAGGGCATGTGGGCCATGCCCGACCTGATGAAGGCCATGCTGGAGCAAAAGATCGGCCACCCCAAGGCCGGCGCCAATACCGCCTGGGTTCCCTCGCCCACGGCCGCCACGCTGCACGCCCTGCACTACCACCAGGTCAACGTGGCCGAAGTGCAAAAGCAGCTGGAGCAGACCAATGCCGACGCCGAGCGCGCCACCATCCTGGCCGACCTGCTGCAGGTGCCCGTGGTCAAGGAAGACAAGTGGAGCGCCGCCGAGAAGCAGCAGGAGCTGGACAACAACGTCCAGGGCATCCTCGGCTACGTGGTGCGCTGGGTGGACCAGGGCGTGGGCTGCTCCAAGGTGCCCGACATCCACAACGTGGGCCTGATGGAAGACCGCGCCACGCTGCGCATCTCCAGCCAGCACATCGCCAACTGGCTGCAGCACGGCATCGTGACCGAGGCCCAGGTGCGCGAGACCTTCGAGCGCATGGCCGCCGTGGTTGACCAGCAGAACGCGGGCGATGCGCCGTACAAGCCCATGGCCGGCCACTTCGACACCTCGATGGCCTACCAGGCTGCCTGTGACCTGGTCTTCAAGGGCAAGGAGCAACCCAGTGGCTACACCGAGCCCCTGCTGCATGCCTGGCGCCTGAAGGTCAAGGCAGCCGCCTGACATCTGGCGGCGCCCAAGGCTGCAAAAGCACCCAGGCTTGCCTGAGGTGCTTTTTTCATGGGCCTACACTCGGAACCACGATGAGTGCCCCTCCCCCCGATGCGAATCTGTGTCCGCTGTGCGGCCGCAGCAATCAATGCGCCATTCTTGCGGGCGTTGATCCGCTGAACTGCTGGTGCATGGACACCCCGGTGGCACCCGATGCACTGGCCCGCATTCCGGAGCCCATGCGCAACAAGGCCTGCCTGTGCCCCGCCTGCGCGCTTGGCACCGACAAGTCTCGACCGCCCGCGTCGGCCGATATGATGTCGCCGACCCAACCCCCTAGAACTTGATCCCTGAGGAGATTGACATGCCCACATACCACGTCGAAATGATGGAAGGCCGCACCGTCGAACAAAAGCGCAAGCTGGTCGAAGAGATCACGCGCGTCTCGGTCGAAGTCCTCGGTGGCTCGCCCGAATCGGTGGACATCCTGATCACCGACATCAAGCGCGAAAACTGGGCCACGGGCGGCAAGCTCTGGTCCGAACGCAGCTGAGGATCTTTCGCTCAATGCATGCAAAAGGCAGCTTTGGCTGCCTTTTTTCATGAAACCTGGTCTTTAATCCCGTATTTCCATGAGTGCCTGCAGTGCACTCCCAGCCACCGTCCAGGGCACAGGCATGGAGGCATCTGGCTTCCAGTGCCTGGCAACGCCATCCATGGACACCTGGGTCAGGGCCACCTGGGTAGCACCAGCGGCATGGGCCTGAACAGCCGCATCGGCCATGCACGCCACATAGCCGGCGACATCACCACTGCGAAAAAGAGCCCAGGCCCCTTCAACACACTGCAGCTGCATGCGTTGATCTGCGTTGCCCTGCTGCAGTTCTCCCATGAACAGATTGCGCGTGGCTTCGTACGTCGTGGGAGCGGCGCACAGCAGTGCAATGCGCGATTCGGGGTCACTTTGCAAGGCAGCGGCCACCTTGCGCGCCAGCATGCCATCGGCACGCCAGACCTTGCCACTGCGGCAATCCGCCACGGCCGGGCCCAGGGTCGAGCAGGTCAGCAGCACGGCATCGATATCGGCATGGTCTGCCAGCGCATCGAGCTGCCCTGCCGTTTTCTGCCGAAGCGACGCATTCATGCCACCTGCAGCCTCCGCCTCCAACAGCAGTTCCTCATGCACCTGATGAACGATTGAGTGGGCCGGCCAGCCCAGTTCGGCAGCAGCCTGCTCGAAGATCACGGCGTTGCTGTGCGCCGTATGCAGACAGAGGATGGGCATGGGTGTGTTCCGTTTTTTTGCCGTTGCCCCGCATTGTGCTTGCAGCTGCCGCGCCAGGCGTTAGGCTATGGCTTGAACTACGCAAACAACGATACCGCCATGTGCCAGCTGCTTGGAATGAACTGCAACACGCCCACCGACGTGCGCTTCAGCTTTTCGGGGTTCACCCAGCGGGCGGGCAATACCGGCGACCATACGGACGGCTGGGGCATCGCCTTCTTCGAGGACAAGGGCCTGCGCCACTTCGTCGGCTATGAGCGCGCCATCGACTCGCCCATCGCCAAGCTGATACGCGAGTACCCGATCAAGAGCCGCAACGTCATCGCCCACATCCGCAAGGCCACGCAAGGCGCAGTAAGCCTGCAGAACTGCCACCCCTTCGTGCGTGAACTGTGGGGCCGCAACTGGGTCTTTGCCCACAACGGAGATCTCAAGGGCTTCGCTCCCAAACTGCATGCCCACTTCCATCCGGTAGGCAATACCGACAGCGAGCAGGCCTTCTGCTGGATTCTCCAGGAGCTCTGGAAGTCCCATGCCGGCCTGCCCAGCGTCCAGGAACTCACGCACACGCTGCGCGAACTGGCCAGGCGCATCTCGCCGCACGGTACCTTCAACTTCCTGCTGTCCAACGGCGAAGCGCTGTGGGCCCATGCCACCACACACCTGTGCTACATCGAGCGTCGCCACCCCTTTGCCCAGGCCCATCTGTCGGATGAGGACCTGACCGTGGACTTCGCCCGGGAGACCACACCACAGGACCGTGTGGCCATCATCGTCACTGCACCGTTGACCAAGAATGAAACCTGGACATCAATCCAGTCGGGTGAACTCAAGGTCTTTGTACAGGGTGAATGCCTGCCGCTCTGAAGCATTGCGCATTCAGGATAAAAAAAGAGAGCGCGTCAGCGCTCTCTTTTTTTGGGATGTCCGTTTTGGATGTTCGGTTGGCTGTCCGTTTTGGCTGTTCTGCCTGTTTCCCGTTTTCTGCACCCCAATGCAAAAAACCCCGTAGCTTTGGGCTACGGGGTTTCTTGGGCTGTAAGAGCCTGACGATGACCTACTTTCACACGGGAACCCGCACTATCATCGGCGCAAAGTCGTTTCACTGTCCTGTTCGGGATGGGAAGGAGTGGTACCAACTTGCTATGGTCATCAGGCATAACTTGTTGTCATGCTGCTCA
>NZ_JFYT01000119.1:0-7816 GCF_000632165.1 Delftia sp. RIT313
CGGTAGCGATAGCAGCCGTCAGGGTCGTCTTGCCGTGGTCCACGTGACCGATGGTGCCAACGTTGACGTGCGGCTTGTTCCGCTGGAATTTTTCTTTTGCCATGATTTCTCCGAAAGAGCAAAACCTGTGTGATGTTTAAGGTCTGCACCCCATTGCTTGGTCGCCCCGCACAGGTGACAGGGCGGCATGGGATCGCAGACCGGCAAAAACCGCAGCACCCCGGCGCCAAAACGCCTGGGTGCTGCGATTCAAAAGCCTTCAATTATACAAAAAAGCTTACTTCGAGCGAGCAGCAACGATGGCTTCAGCCACGTTACGGGGAGCTTCAGAGTAGTGCTTGAACTCCATCGTGTACGTAGCGCGGCCTTGCGTCTGCGAGCGCAGCGACGTGGCGTAGCCGAACATTTCCGACAGAGGCACTTCAGCCTTGATGGACTTGCCGCCGCCGGCCATGTCGTCCATGCCCTGCACCATGCCGCGACGCGAGGACAGATCGCCCATCACGGTACCGGCGTAGTCTTCAGGCGTCTCGACTTCCACAGCCATCATGGGTTCCAGGATGACGGGGCTGGCCTTGCGGGCAGCTTCCTTGAAACCGAAGATGGCGGCCATCTTGAACGCCATTTCGTTCGAGTCCACATCGTGGTACGAACCGAAGGTCAGCGTAACCTTCACGTCCACGACAGGGTAGCCAGCCAGCACGCCGGAAGTCAGCGCTTCGATCACGCCCTTCTCGACTGCGGGGATGTATTCGCGAGGAACCACACCGCCCTTGATGGCGTCGACGAACTCGAAGCCCTTGCCGGGTTCCTGGGGTTCGACCGTGAACACCACGTGGCCGTACTGACCCTTACCACCGGACTGGCGAACGAACTTGCCGTCCACGTCCACGACCTTCTGGCGAATGGTTTCGCGGTAGGCAACCTGGGGCTTGCCCACGTTGGCTTCCACGTTGAATTCGCGCTTCATGCGGTCAACGATGATTTCCAGGTGCAGCTCGCCCATGCCGGCGATGATGGTCTGGCCCGATTCTTCGTCGGTACGCACGCGGAACGACGGATCTTCTGCAGCCAGGCGCGACAGGGCGATGCCCATCTTTTCCTGGTCGGCCTTGGACTTGGGCTCCACGGCCTGTGCAATCACGGGCTCGGGGAAGACCATGCGTTCCAGCACGATGGGGGCGTCCACGGAGCACAGCGTTTCGCCGGTCGTCACGTCCTTCAGGCCCACGCAGGCAGCGATGTCGCCGGCGCGGATTTCTTCGACTTCCACGCGCTCGTTGGCCATCATCTGCACGATACGGCCGATGCGTTCCTTCTTGCCCTTGACCGAGTTGAACACGGTGTCGCCCTTGGTCAGGACGCCCGAGTACACGCGCACGAAGGTCAGCTGACCGACGAACGGGTCGGTCATCAGCTTGAAGGCCAGTGCCGCAAACTTTTCACCGTCGTCAGCCTTGCGGCTGAGCTTGGTTTCTTCGTTTTCGGGATCGGTACCGGTGACGTCAGGGATGTCCACAGGCGCCGGCAGGTAGTCGATCACGGCGTCCAGCATGCGCTGCACACCCTTGTTCTTGAAAGCGGTACCGCACAGCATGGGCTGGATTTCGGTAGCCAGCGTACGAGCGCGCAGGCCGGCCTTCACGTCTTCTTCGGACAGAGTACCTTCTTCCAGGTACTTGTTCATCAGCTCTTCGCTGGCTTCAGCGGCGGCTTCCACGAGGTTCTCACGCCACTTGTTGGCGGTCTCCACCAGCTCGGCGGGGATCTCGTGGTATTCGAACTTCATGCCTTGCGAGGCTTCGTCCCAGATGATGGCCTTCATCTTGACGAGGTCGACCACGCCCTTGAAGTTGTCTTCGGCGCCGATCGGGATCACGACGGGCACGGGGTTGGCCTTCAGGCGCAGCTTCATCTGGTCAACGACCTTGAAGAAGTTGGCGCCGGTACGGTCCATCTTGTTCACGAAGGCCAGACGGGGCACCTTGTACTTGTTGGCTTGGCGCCACACGGTTTCCGACTGGGGCTGCACGCCGCCCACGGCGCAGTACACCATGCAGGCGCCGTCCAGCACGCGCATGGAACGCTCCACCTCAATGGTGAAGTCCACGTGGCCGGGGGTGTCGATGATGTTGAAACGGTGCTCGGGGTAGGACAGGTCCATGCCCTTCCAGAAGCAGGTCACTGCAGCGGAAGTGATGGTGATGCCGCGCTCTTGCTCTTGCTCCATCCAGTCGGTCGTAGCAGCGCCGTCGTGCACTTCGCCCAGCTTGTGGGTCACACCGGTATAGAACAGGATACGTTCCGTGGTGGTGGTTTTGCCTGCGTCGATGTGGGCGGAGATACCGATGTTGCGGTAGCGCTCGATGGGGGTCTTGCGAGCCATGATGGATCCTTGATCGTATGGAGGGAGTCTCTGCCCGTTCCAGCCTCATGGTGCAGACGGACAGCAGTCTTATCTGGGGATGCTCCTAATCGAGACAAGGCCGCAGGCAAAAATGCATGCGGCCTGTCTGATCGGGAGCGAAGTGCTCTTAGAAGCGGAAGTGGCTGAATGCCTTGTTGGCTTCGGCCATGCGGTGAACTTCGTCACGGCGCTTCATGGCGCCGCCACGGCCTTCGGTGGCCTCGAGCAGCTCGTTGGCCAGGCGCTGGGCCATGGACTTCTCGCCGCGCTTGCGGGCGGCTTCCTTCAGCCAACGCATGGACAGAGCCAGGCGACGCACGGGGCGCACTTCGACAGGCACTTGGTAGTTGGCACCGCCAACACGGCGGGACTTCACTTCGACCATGGGCTTGACGTTGTTGATGGCAACAACGAAGGCTTCCAGCGGGTCTTTGTCAGGGTGCTTCTTTTGAATCAGGTCCAGGGCACCGTAGATGATGCGTTCTGCAACCGCCTTCTTGCCGCCTTCCATGATCACGTTCATGAACTTGGACAGCTCGACATTGCCGAACTTGGGATCCGGCAGGATTTCACGTTTGGGGACTTCGCGACGACGTGGCATTTTTTACCTCTATCTTGCTTCAGTTGGCATCTTTTCAGACACCGCGAGAGTCAACAGGACTCCCACTTACTCGACCCGCGCAAAACACTTGCGTTTGGGGTCACTACGCTGAATCTCGCGCCACGCGGGATACAGCACCTTCCTCGAAAAAACGCAGGGCTTACTTGGCCTTGGGCTTCTTCGCGCCGTACTTGGAACGGGATTGCTTGCGGTCCTTGACGCCTTGCAGGTCAAGGGAGCCACGCACGATGTGGTAACGCACACCGGGCAAGTCCTTCACACGGCCGCCGCGCACCAGAACAACGCTGTGCTCTTGCAGGTTGTGGCCTTCACCACCGATGTAGGAGATGACCTCGAAGCCGTTGGTCAGGCGCACCTTGGCAACCTTACGCAGAGCGGAGTTAGGCTTCTTAGGCGTCGTGGTGTACACACGGGTGCACACGCCGCGGCGCTGAGGGCAGTTTTCCATAGCAGGGCTCTTGGATTTGACAACTTCGACCGTGCGGCCCTGACGCACGAGTTGGTTAATGGTTGGCATTAATAAACGTCCCTAAACGTGAATTGCTTGCGAAAAGCGAAAACGTGAATCCCTTCGGAAATTCCGAAAAGCCCTCGACTGTACCAGCTTGCGGGAGATCGCACAACTGCACCCCCTCCAAGCCAGTACGCGAGGGCCTGCGCGACAGGCGCGGGGCTTACTTGATCCAGAGGCGGATCGCATCCCAGGCACGGCCGAAGAAGCCTGCCTGCTCCACGCCTTCCAGCGCCACCAGCGGCACTTCGGCCACGGTGTCGGCACCCATCTTGACCTTGAGCGTGCCCATGGCCTGGCCCTTCGTGAACGGGGCGATCAGCGGGTCCTGGCGCACGACTTCGGTGCTCAGCTTGCCGCCGCTGCCGGCCGGCACGGTGACCACGATGGGCGTGGTGCGGCCGATCTTGACGGTGTTCGCCTTGCCCTTCCAGACTTCGGGCGTGGCCACGGCCTGCTCGGCATCGAACAGCTTGACCGAATCGAAGGCCGCATAGCCCCAGTTCAGCAGCTTCTGGCTTTCATTGGCACGCGCGTTCTCGCTGGCCGCGCCCAGCACGATGGAGATCAGGCGGCGGCTGCCCACGTTGGGCAGGTCGCGCTTGGCGGTGGCCACCAGGCAGTAGCCGGCGGCAGCCGTGTGGCCGGTCTTGAGGCCATCGACGGTCGGGTCGCGGAACAGCAGCGAGTTGCGGTTGGTGCCGTTGGAGGCCGGCGTACCAGGATAGAAGTACTTCTTGGTCGAGTAGTAGTGCATGTACTCGGGGAAGTCCTGCATCAGGCGCTGGGCGAGGATGGACAGGTCGCGCGCCGTGGTCAGGTGGCCGGGCTCGGTCAGGCCTTCGGGGTTCTTGTAGCTGGTGTTCTTCATGCCCAGCGCCTTGGCCTGCTCGTTCATGAGCCGCACGAAGTTCTCGGCCGAGCCGCCCACGCCTTCGGCCAGGGCCATGGTGGCGTCGTTGCCGGACTGCACGATCATGCCCTTGACCAGGTCATCGACCGGCACCTGCATCTTGGGGTCGATGAACATGCGCGAGCCGGGCATCTTCCAGGCGCGCTCGCTCACGGGCAGGCGCTGCTCCAGCGTGATCTTCTTGGCGCGCAGCGCGTCGAAGACCAGGTAGCCGGTCATCAGCTTGGTCAGCGAGGCCTGCTCGATGGGCGCATCGATGTCCTTGGCGCCCAGCACCTGGTTGGCGGTGACATCGACCAGCAGATAGTTGCGCGCCGCGATTTCGGGCGGCTGGGGCGGGGTGATCTGCGCCAGCGCCAGGGCCGGCGCCATGGCGGCCGCCAGTGCCAGGACTCGCAGCGTGGAGGAAAGTGGCTTCATGAGGAAAACTCTCGCTAAAGGGCAGGGAATGCAGGAAAGGCGAAAACATGCCCGCCCGATGGGGCAGGCCTGTTGAGCAGCGGCGCGGGCCGCTAGGGGAGTGAGCGCAAATGGCGGACCACGAGGCTTTTGAGCAGCGGCAATTGTCCGTGAAAGAAATGACCGCCTCCGGGCACGACGGTAACAGGCAGTATCTGCGGGCGCGCCCAGTCCATGACAGCAGACAGAGGCACCGTGTCATCGGCTTCGCCGTGCACCACCAGGGTCCGGTCATGGGCTTCGGGCGGGACAGGCGCCACGGTGAAACGGCTGGCCGCCGTTCCCACCAGCACCGCCTTTTCCACCCGACCCTCGTTCCAGAGCCCCGCCAGCACATGGCTGGTGACGAAGGCTCCGAATGAGAAGCCGGCCAGCGCGATCGGTCCTTCGGGGGCGACCTGGCGGACCACGGACAGCATGTCCTGGGCCTCGCCGACGCCTGCGTCGTGCTCGCCGGCACTGGCGCCCACGCCGCGGAAGTTGAATCGCACGGCCGTGTAGCCGCACTGCACGAAGGCACGCGCCAGGGTCTGCACCACCTTGTTGTCCATGGTGCCGCCGAACAGCGGATGGGGGTGGGCGATGATGGCCACGCCGCGCGGCGGTGCATCGGCGGCCGGCGCATCGCGCAGGGCCTCCACGGCCCCGGCAAGGCCGGTCAAGGTCAAACGTTCGGTCTGCGCATTCACAATCGCTATCCTAGTAGTAGCAGCCAATCCAAGCTGACAAAGCACTGATGCCCGGAAAGGCCCAAAGTTCCAGCCGGTGCTCAGCGGCCCACGTCGGGCGGCAGCAGCAGGCGCTCCACGGGCTGGCCGTTCTTGAGGTGGGACTCGACGATCTCGTCGATGTCGGACTCGTCCACGAAGGTGTACCAGGTGCCTTCGGGGTAGACCACGGCCACGGGACCGCCCGCGCAGCGGTCCAGGCAACCGGCCTTGTTCACGCGCACCTGGCCCTTGCCGGCCAGGCCCAGCTGCTTGACCTGCTTCTTGCAGTGGTCAAAGCCCGCCTTGGCGCCGTGCAGCGCACAGCAGTCCTCGCCGTTGGGCCTCTCGTTGAGGCAAAAGAAGATGTGGCGCGCATAGTAGTTGCCTGCGCCTTGCTGGCCGCTGTCGGCCCCGGGACGTGGGTGTTCGCTCATGGAGCGGATTCTAGGCCTGCGGCACTGCAGGCGCCGGGGGCGGCGGCGGTGCCGCATCGCGGCGCGCCAGCCTGAGCAGCACATAGACCAGGGTCGCATAGGGCCACAGCCAGCCCAGCCACTGGCCCAGCCCGTAGAAGCGGATGAAGCGGCCCTGCTCCCAGGCCTGCAGCGTTTCCGAGAAATAGGCGCTGGTGGGCGCCTGGTTCAGGATGCTCAATTGCAGCACCAGCACCAGCAGCAAGAGGGCCGCACAGGCCCGGCGCGGCAGCGGCATGGCCACCATGGCCAGGCCCAGGCCACCCCACACGCCCATGCGCACCGGCAGGTCCACCCACTCCCAGGCATGGGCCGGCCCCCAGCTCAACGCGGCCGACAGTGCCGAGACACCGATGCCGATCACCACCGCAGAGCCCGCCAGCATGGCGCGCCGGCCCATGTGGCGCATTACGCAGTAGGCCAGCAGACAGGGCACCCACAGGCCCAGCATCACGCACAGCATCTCGGTCACGGGCGACAGCGGCGTCAGCGCGGACTCGCGCAGCGGCAGCCACATGAGGAAGGGCGTGCCTTCGAGCAGATCCAGCAGCCCCTGCTCCAGCCGCTCCAGCACCTGGCCCAGGCCAAAGGGCACGGCGGCGGGAAAGAGCAGCGCCCAGGGCCACAGTGCCAACAGCACCATGGCGCCGCCGCCGTCCTCGCCCAGCCAGTGGGTGCGAAAGGCGCTCCAGCGCGCCAGCGCGCCCAGCCGCTCCAGCAGCAGCGCCACCAGCGCCCCCAGCAGGGTGCCGCCCGCATTGAGCACCAGATCCAGGTTGGAGGGAACGCGCCGCGGCAGGTAGATCTGCAGGAACTCCATGGACAGCGACAGCAGCGTGCCGGCCAGCGCCGCCAGCGGCACGGCCGCACGCGGGCTGCCGCTGCGCACCAGGGCCAGCGCCAGGAAAAAGCCCAGCGGCGCGTAGCCGACGATATTGATGTTGATGTCGAACCAGGTCCAGTACGGCGGCGGGATCTTTGCCGTCAGGAAGACCAGCGGATCAATGCCCTGGGCACGCCAGCCATCGAAAGGAAACAGGCTGGCGAAAACGATGAGCACCGCATAGACCAGCGCCAGCGGCCAGGCCGAAGTCTTTTGCACCACGCCCTGCCTCCCTCTTCGTTGGATCGGTTTCTCAGAAAGGTTTGACGACCACCAGGATGACGATGGCCACCAGCAGCAGCACCGGCACCTCGTTGAAGAAACGGAACCAGCGGTGGCTGTGCTGGTCCCGGTTGTCGATCAGCTTGCGCAGCAGGCGCGCGCAGGCGTGGTGGTAGCCGATGACCAGCAGCACGCCGGCCAGCTTGGCATGCATCCAGCCGTTGCCCGGCCCCTTGCCGATGCCGTAGCCCAGGTACAGCCACAGGCCCAGGCCCAGTGCGGGCACGGCCAGCAGCGTGGTGAAGCGCAGCAGCTTGCGTGCCATCAGCAGCAGGCGCTCGCGCTCGGCCACCGAGCCGGGCGTGACCATGGCCACGTTGACGAAGATGCGAGGCAGATAGAACAGGCCCGCGAACCAGCTTGCCACGAAAACGATATGAAAGGCTTTGACCCACAGCATGCGGGCAGTGTACGTGCGTACAGGGGTGCGCCAGGCTGCGCAGGCGCAAAAGCCGAGTCCCGCGTGCCGGCGTCGTCGCAAGGGTTGCGGGGCCTGCGGCGGGAATGGGGCACAATTTTCGGCATGCATCTGTCCAGCCCCACCCCCTTCCCGCAC
>NZ_JFYT01000120.1:0-7285 GCF_000632165.1 Delftia sp. RIT313
CGCTCCATCCGCGCGGCGGGCGGGCGGCCTGGCGACATGGTGCATGTGGCCTACGGCTATGGCCTGTTCACGGGCGGGCTGGGCGCGCACTACGGCGCCGAGCGCGCGGGCTGTACCGTGGTGCCCATGTCGGGCGGGCAGACCGAAAAGCAGGTGCAGCTGATTCAGGATTTCCGGCCCGACATCATCATGGTCACGCCCAGCTACATGCAGGTGATCGTGGAGGAGATGCAGCGCCAGGGGATGGACCCGCGCGAGAGCTCTTTGCGGATCGGCATCTTCGGCGCCGAGCCCTGGACCGAGGCCATGCGCCGCGAGATCGAGGGCAAGGCGGGGCTGGATGCCGTGGACATCTACGGCCTGTCCGAAGTCATGGGCCCGGGCGTGGCCAGCGAATGCGTGGAGAGCAAGGACGGTCCGGTGATCTGGGAAGACCATTTCTATCCCGAGATCATCGACCCCGACACGGGCGAGGTGCTGCCCGACGGAAGCGAGGGCGAGCTGGTCTTCACGTCGCTGTCCAAGGAAGCCATGCCCATCATTCGTTACCGCACGCGTGACCTGACGCGGCTGCTGGCGCCGACTTCGCGCAGCTTCCGGCGCATGGGCAAGATCGTGGGGCGCAGCGACGACATGATGATCATCCGCGGCGTCAACGTCTTTCCGACCCAGATCGAGGAAATCGTGCTGGCCAATGCCAGCCTCACGGGCCTGTACCAGATGCACATCAGCCGTGAAGGCCTGCTGGACACCGTCGAGGTGCACTGCGAGCTGCAGCCGCAGCGGCGCGGCCTGGGCGATGCCGAGCGCGGCGAGATCGCGCAGTGGGTGCAGCAGCGCATCAAGACCCTGGTGGGCATTTCCACGGCGGTGCGCGTCTTCGATCCCGACACCATCGAGCGCACGCAGACCGGCAAGGCCCGGCGTGTGTACGACAAGCGGCCGCGTTGAGGCACCGCCGGCCGTCGTCAACCATTTCATTCAAGGAGATCGCACATGTATACCCAGGCCATGGACACCATGGGCAAGGAAGCGGGCGATGGCGGCAAGGCCGTGCGCTCGGCCGACGAAATGCGCCTGCAGCAGCGCTTTGACGAGCGCATCGATGCCGGCGAATTCATCGAGGCCAAGGACTGGATGCCCGACAACTACCGCAAGACGCTGCTGCGCCAGATCAGCCAGCACGCGCACAGCGAGATCGTCGGCATGCTGCCCGAGGGCAACTGGATCAGCCGCGCGCCCACGCTCAAGCGCAAGGCCATCCTGCTGGCCAAGGTGCAGGACGAGGGCGGCCATGGCCTGTACCTCTACGCGGCCGCCGAGACGCTGGGCAGCAGTCGCGACCAGATGCTGCACGCGCTGCACACGGGCAAGGCCAAGTACAGCTCCATCTTCAACTACCCCACGCTGACCTGGGCCGACATGGGCACCATCGGCTGGCTGGTGGATGGCGCGGCCATCATGAACCAGGTGCCCATCTGCCGCTGCTCCTATGCGCCCTACGCGCGCGCCATGGTGCGCATCTGCCGCGAGGAGAGCTTTCACCAGCGCCAGGGCTACGAGGCGCTGCTGACCATGATGCAGCAGGGCACCGAGGCGCAGAAGGCCATGGTGCAGGACGCCGTCAACCGCTGGTGGTGGCCGTCCATCATGATGTTCGGCCCGCCCGACGACCAGTCGCCCAACAGCGCGCAGTCCATGCGCTGGGGCATCAAGCGCATCTCCAACGACGCGCTGCGCCAGAAGTTCATCGACGCCACGGTGGACCAGGCCAAGGTGCTGGGCGTCACCCTGCCCGACCCCGACCTGAAATGGAACGAGGCCCGCCAGGCCCATGACCATGGCCCCATCGACTGGGACGAGTTCTGGCGCGTGATCGCCGGAGACGGCCCCTGCAACCGCGAGCGCCTGGGCGCCCGCGTCAAGGCCTGGGACGAAGGCGCCTGGGTGCGCGAGGCCGCCCTGGCCCATGCCCGCAAGCAGACACAGAGAAATCAGACCCGCAAGGAGGCCGCATGACCGCCGTCGAACAGAACATCACCAACGAATGGCCGCTGTGGGAAGTCTTCGTCCGCAGCAAGGCCGGCCTGGACCACAAGCACTGCGGCAGCCTGCATGCGGCCGACCCGCAGATGGCGCTGCAGATGGCGCGCGATGTCTACACGCGGCGCCAGGAGGGCGTGAGCGTCTGGGTGGTGCGCTCGGACCAGATCGTGGCCAGCGACCCCGGCGACAAGGACATGTTCTTCGATCCCGCCCAGGACAAGGTCTACCGCCATCCGACCTTCTACCAGTTGCCGCCCTCGGTGGACCACATGTGAGCGGGGAGCTGCCATGAACGCCTCCGCCTCCTCCATCGCCATCGACGCCCGCCCCGAGGTGCAGTACCTGCTGCGCCTGGGCGATACCTGCCTGATCCTGGCCCAGCGCCTGGGCCAGTGGTGCGGCCACGCGCCCATCCTCGAAGAGGACATCGCCATGACCAACATGGCGCTGGACCTGGTCGGCCAGGCACGTGCGCTGCTCACCCGCGCCGGCCAGCTCGAAGGCCGCGCGCACGACGAGGACCAGCTCGCCTTCCTGCGCGACGAGCGCGACTACTTCAACGCCACGCTGGCCGAGCTGCCGCGCGGCGACTTCGCCTTCACCGTGCTGCGCAACGCCATGGCCGCCACCTGGCTGCGCCTGATGTGGGAGCGCCTGGTGCACTCCAGCGACGCCGAACTGGCCGCCATCGCCGCCAAGGCGCTCAAGGAAGCGCGCTACCACGAGCAGCACGCGGGCGACTGGGTGGTGCGCCTGGGCGACGGCACCGAGGAATCGCGCCAGCGCATGGAGGCGGCCCTGGCCCAGCTGTGGCGCTACGCGGCCGAGCTGTTCACCGACGACGCCACGGACGCCGCCGCGCGCGCCAGCGGCCTGGGCCCGGCCTGGTCCGAGCTGCGCGAGCCCTGGCAGGCCGAAATGGCCGCCCTGCTGCAGGAGGCCACGCTGGACATGCCGGCCGAATCCGCCTTCCGCAGCACGGGCCGCAACGGCGTGCACAGCGAGCACATGGGCTTCATCCTGGCCGAGATGCAGCACCTGCAGCGCGCCTATCCGGGCGGGGTGTGGTGATGGCTGCCGCACGGCTTGTGGCCGTCACATCCGCCTCGGCCGAGCGCGAGCGCCTGGCCTGGGCCGCGCTGCAGGACGTGCCCGACCCCGAGGTGCCCGTGATCTCGGTCTGCGAGCTGGGCATCGTGCGCGAGGTCCATGCCCTGCCCGAAGGCCAGGGCATGGAGATCGTGCTCACGCCCACCTACTCGGGCTGCCCCGCCACCGAGGTCATCGAGCGCAGCGTGCTCGAGGCCATCGAGGCTGCGGGCCTGGGCCCCGCGCGCGCCGTGCTGCGCCGCGCCCCCGCCTGGACCACGGACTGGATCAGCGACGACGGCCGGCGCAAGCTGCGCGAGTACGGCATCGCGCCCCCCGGGCGCTGCGGCGACTCCCGCCTGCCGGAAGGCACTTCGCCCATCCGCCTGGTGCGCCGCCGCCAGGGCATTGCCGTGCCCGAGCCCGTTGCCTGCCCGCACTGCGGCAGCGCGCACACCGAACGGCTGTCGGCCTTCGGCGCCACGGCCTGCAAGGCCCTGCACCGCTGCCTGGACTGCCGCGAACCCTTCGAACACTTCAAGCCGATATGACCACGACCACGATGTTCCACCCGCTGCGCGTGCGCAGCATTGCGCCCGACACGGCCGAGGCCGTGGTCGTCTCCTTCGACGTGCCGCCCGCGCTGCGCGAGGTCTTCGGCTTCACCCAGGGCCAGTACCTGACGCTGCGCCACCAGATCGACGGCCAGGACCTGCGCCGCAGCTACTCCATCTGCGCAGGCGTGGATGACGGCGAACTGCGCGTGGGTGTGCGCAAGGTGCGCGGCGGCCAGTTCTCCAACTGGATCAATGAGCATCTGCGCCCCGGCGACACGCTGCAGGTCATGGCGCCCCAGGGCCGCTTCTTCGTGCCCATCGAGCCCGGGGCCGCGCGCCACCATGTGGGCATCGCCGGCGGCAGCGGCATCACGCCCATCCTGTCCATCATGAAGACCGTGCTGGCGCGCGAGCCCGCCAGCCGCTTCACGCTGATCTACGGCAACCGCCAGCTGCAGTCCACCATGTTCAAGGAGGAGATCGAGGACCTCAAGAACCGCTACATGTCGCGGCTGTCGCTGCAGCATGTGTTCTCGGACGAGCACACCGACCTGCCGTTGAACATGGGCGTGATGGACCGCAGCAAGATCGCCGAATTCCTGCAGGGCGTGGTGCCGGCCGCACACATCGACCATGTCTACATCTGCGGACCCTTCCAGATGAACGACGAGGCCGAGGCCGCCCTGCTGGCCGCCGGCGTGGCCGAGGAGCGCATCCACATCGAGCGCTTCGGCGTGGCCCTGCCGGCCGCAGGCCAGGGCACGGTGGGCGCCGTGGTGCACGAGGCCCAGCCCGGCGACGTCGCCACCGCCCGCATCACCCTGGTGCGCGACGGCCTCTCGCGCGAGATCCCCTTCACGCGCGGCCAGGCCAGCATCCTGGACGCGGCCTCCTCGGCCGGGCTGGAAGTGCCCTATTCCTGCACCTCGGGCGTCTGCGGCACCTGCCGCGCCAAGGTGGTCGAGGGCGAGGTGCGCATGGAGCGCAACTTCGCCCTCGACAAGAACGAGGTCGCCTGCGGCTTTGTACTGACCTGTCAGGCGCATCCGCTGACCGAGCGCGTGGTGCTGTCGTTCGATGAGCGGTGAGGGCCGTCCCGCCCGGGGACGGCCGCGGGCCTACTCGATGCCGATATCCAGCCGCGACACCAGTGCCCGGCCGTGTTCGTTCAGGCCCGTCACCTCGACCGTGCTGCCGTGCTTGCGCAGGCGCTGGCAGACCTTGTCCAGCGCATTGACGGCCGTGATGTCCCAGAAATGGGCGTTGTCGAGCGCGATGCGCACCGGCCGGCCTTCGATGTCCCGCACGTCGAAGGCATCGACCAGCAGGTCGGCCGAGGCGAAGAAGACCTGGCCCGAGACCCGGTAGGTCAGGCCTGCATCGTCCTGCGTCTTCTCGACGGACAGCAGCCTTGAGACCTTGAAGGTGAAGAACACCCCGCTGAGCAGCACGCCGACGCCCACGCCGGCGGCCAGGTTGTCCGTGGCCACGGTGACCACCACGGTGGCCAGCATCACGGCGCTGGACAGCTTGGGATGCCTGAGCAGGGCGCGGGCCGATCCCCAGTCCAGCGTGGAGGCCGACACCATCACCATGATGGCCACCAGCGCCGCCACCGGCACCTGGGACACCCAGGGCTTGAGCAGCACCATCAGGATCAGCAGGAAGGCGCCCGCGAACAGCGTGGACAGCCGGCCGCGGCCGCCGTAGCGCACATTGCCCACGGTCTGGCCGATCATGGCGCAGCCGGCAATGCCGCCGAACAGGCTGGCCGCGATGTTGGCCACGCCGATGCCGCTGCACTCGCGGTTCTTGGAGCTGGGCGTGTCCGTGAGTTCATCGACCACGCTGGCCGTCATCATGGACTCCAGCAATCCCACCATGGCGATCGCCAGCGCGGGCAGGGCGATCAGGCGCAGCGTCTCCAGCGACCAAGGCACCTGCGGCAGCCCGAAGCTGGGCAGGCCATCCGGCAGCAGGCCCAGGTCGGCGACCGTCTTCAAGGGCAGGTCCAGCCAATGCGCCGCCACCGTCAGCACCACGATGCAGACCAGGGGCGAGGGCACGGCCGTGGTCAGCCGGGGCAGGCCGTAGATGATCAGCAGGCCGGCGCCCACCATGGCCCAGGTGGCGGCATTGGCGCCGATCAGGTGCGGCATCTGGGCCGAGAAGATCAGGATGGCCAGCGCATTGACGAAGCCCGTGCGCACCGAGCCCGACACATAGCGCATCAGCACGCCCAGGCGCAGCACGCCGAACAGGATCTGCACGGCCCCCGCAAGAATGCCGGCCGCAAAAAGATACTGCACGCCATGGGCATGCACCAGCGGAGCGGCCACCAGGGCGACCGAGCCCGCAGCCGCCGACACCATGGCCGGGCGCGCGCCCGTGAAGGCGATGACGATGCTGATGATGAAGGA
The DNA here is from genome assembly GCF_000632165.1 of Delftia sp. RIT313. Lineage (NCBI taxonomy): Bacteria > Pseudomonadati > Pseudomonadota > Betaproteobacteria > Burkholderiales > Comamonadaceae > Delftia > Delftia sp. RIT313. The sequence continues at coordinate 6,113 of NZ_JFYT01000120.1, forward strand.
GGCGAACAGCCCGACGGCCGGATCGACCCCGGCCACGAAGGAGAAGGCGATGACCTCGGGGATCAGCGCAAAGGTGGCCACCGCGCCTGCCATGAGCTCGCGCGGAATGCTGGGCGCCCACTCGGCGCGAAAGGTATGGGGGTGTTTCGACATGGAAATGGCCGGCCCCGCCGCGCTGGGTGTGACAGGGCGGGGCAGGATTTTGTAGACGGGAATGAACATGCCGGGCGTCGGGCGATGCCCGAAACCTGGCGGCTTGAACAGTTCGACCGTGCTACGGCGGCGCCAGGCGGGTGCAGCCCGAGCGCCGGCTCTGCGAGCCGCGCGCGATGCGGGCCAGCGTGAAGCTGTGAAGGCGTGCGGCATCGCGGCTGTGCGCTTGGCGAGCCTCGGGTTGACGGTGCCGGTGGACTGAAATCACGGGCGCGATTGTACGAGGGGGTGCTGCCTGCCGTGGGATGGACCCCTGGCCGCAATCAGTCGTAGTGCGCCATGGTGGCGCGGTAGCGCACAGGGCCTTGCTCGGCCGATGAGGCCTGCACCACTTCCACGTAGACGACTTGGCCCGAAGCCGCCTTGTACCTGGCATGGCGAACGCGCCGCCCCATGCCGTAGGAGGGGCCGGGCGTTTCGTCGTCCGCACTCCGGGAATAGCCTTTGCCGAGCAGGTAGGCATCGAAGGCGTGCGTGGCGGGGCCAATGCTTGCGAACTCCACGTCATAGGACACCAGGCCGTGTGGCGGCTTGTTGCCGTCGCCCACGGTGCCGAAGTACTCCGCCTTGCCCAGCGCGCCCACCAGCGGCGCATGGCGCACCAGGGACGAGATGCCGATGTAGTAGGTGAAGCTGCCGGGCTCGGGCGTGTAGTCCTCCTGCGAGATCAGGCACAGGGCTGCAGCCAGCCAGCCGAACACGGCCAGCGGCAGGCACAGGACAAGACTCCACAACAGGGTTCTGGCACGCGGCAGGGGCATGGGATTTGTCGTCGGGCGCCTGGAAAAACAAAACCCGCTTTCCGGGGAAAGCGGGTCTGGATGCTCAAGAACCTTGATGGTCCGAATCAGAACGGAATGTCGTCATCCATGTCGTCAAAGCCCGAGGCCGCGCGCTGGGGCGGGGGTGCCATGGGCGCGGGAGCGGGGCGCTGGGCAGGGGCCTGGCGCGGTGCGGGGG
>NZ_JFYT01000121.1:0-1716 GCF_000632165.1 Delftia sp. RIT313
GCTCCAGCGCCCTCGGCAGGCGGCCCCGCCTGCCGAGGGCGCTGGAGCCCCGCCCCTGGCCCCCCCTCTTTGCTACGCAGACTATGCCGCGTGGCAGCGCGGGTGGATGGGCAGTGCCGAGCATGCGCGGCAGCTGCGCTACTGGCAGGACCAGCTGGGCGGCAAACACCCCCTGCTGCAACTGCCCGTGGACCATCCGCGGCGCGCCGACGGCCGCTACGAGGCCGGGGAGTGGCAATTCGAGTTGCCCGACACCCTCGCGCGGCAGCTGCATGCCGTCGCGCGTGCCCAAGGCACGACCCTGTTCACGGTGCTGCTCACGGGCCTGCAGATCCTGCTGTATCGCTACAGCGGACAGCAGGACATCCGCGTGGGCGTGCCGATCGCCAACCGCCATCGGCCCGGTGCGGAGGGCATCGTCGGCCTGCTGGTCAACACTCAGGTGCTGCGCGGCCAGGTGCATGACGGCCTGACGCTGGACGAGGCGCTGGCCCGGGCCGGCGAGACCGTCCGCGGGGCGCTGGCCAACCAGGACCTGCCTTTCGAGCAACTGGTGGAGGTGCTTCAGCCGCAGCGGCAATTGGGCACGCATGCGCTGTTCCAGGTCGTGCACAACCATCAGCGTGCGCAGGCGATGGAGGAGGCCCGCTCTCTGCCCGGCCTGGTGGTGGAGGACGCCGCAAGCGGTACGCGGGCGGCGCAGTTCGAACTGGCACTGGACAGCACGGAGCTGGTGGACGGCAGCATCCACCTGAGCCTGGTCCATGCGGTGGAGTTGTTCGACCGCGCCAGCATGGAGCGCATGGCGGGGCACTATGTGCGGGTGCTGCAAGCCCTGGCGGACGATGGCGCCCAAGAGGTGGGCAGCTTGCCCTTGCTGGGCGAGGACGAGCGCCAGGCGCTGCTGCGACAGGCTCCCGCAGCCATTGCGCTTCGCGCAGCCGGTTGCCTGCACGGGCGCGTGGAATCGCAGGCCCGATGCCTGCCCCAGGCGCCGGCCCTTCGCAGCGAAGGCCACACGCTGTCCTATGCACAGCTCAATGCTGAGGCCAACCGCCTGGCCCATCGCCTGATCGCCCTGGGCGTACGGCCCGAGTCGCGCGTGGGCATCGCCATGCAGCGCTCGGCGGAGATGGTCGTGGGCCTGCTGGCCATCCTCAAGGCCGGCGGCGCCTATGTGCCGCTGGACCCGGACTATCCTGTCGGCCGTCTGTCGCATATGGTCACCGACAGCGGCATCGGCCTGGTGCTGACGCAGGCGGCTGTCCGTGATCGCATCCCCGGCACCGAGTCCCTGCAACTGCTGGAGATCGATACGCTGGACCTGTCGGCCGAATCGGATGCCGATCCGCAGGTGCAGGTCTCGGCCGACAGCCTGGCCTACGTGATCTACACCTCGGGCTCCACGGGCCGCCCCAAGGGCGCGCAGCTGAGCCACCGCAACGTGGCACGGTTGCTCGCTGCCACCGAGGCCTGGTTCGGCTTTGGGCCTGACGATGTCTGGACCCTGTTCCACTCCTACGCCTTCGACTTCTCGGTCTGGGAGATCTTTGGTGCGCTGTGCACGGGTGGCCGGCTCGTGGTGGTGCCGTACTGGGTCAGCCGCTCGCCCCAGGACTTCCTGGCCTTGCTGCGTGCGGAGCGCGTAACCGTTCTCAATCAAACGCCTTCGGCCTTTGGGCAGTTGGTGCATGCCGTGGAGCAGGACGAGGAGTG
>NZ_JFYT01000122.1:0-7236 GCF_000632165.1 Delftia sp. RIT313
ACGTGCTGGACGGCAGTCTGAACCTGCTGCCGCAAGGCGTGGCGGGCGAGCTGTTCGTTGCGGGCGCGGGCCTGGCGCGTGGCTACCTGAACCGGCAAGGCCTGAGCGCGGAGCGCTTCATCGCCAACCCCTTCACGGACGATGGCAGCAGGCTGTACCGCACGGGCGACCTGGTGCGCTGGAACGCGCAGGGCGAGCTCGAATACCTGGGCCGGGCCGACCAGCAGGTCAAGATCCGGGGCTTCCGCATCGAGCTGGGCGAAGTGCAGGCCCAACTGCTGGCGCAGCCGGAGGTGCGTGAGGCCGTCGTGCTGGCCAGCCAGGGGCCGGGCGGGGCGCGGCTGGTGGCCTATGTCTCGTTGAACGAGGAAGTCGAAGACGGGCTGCTCAAGGAGCGGCTGGGTCAAGGGTTGCCTGATTACATGGTGCCTTCGGCCATCGTGGTGCTCGATGCCCTGCCGTTGACGGCCAATGGCAAGGTGGACCGCAAGGCGCTGCCTGAACCGGAAATGGCAAGTACCCAGCAATACGAGGCGCCGCAGGGCGAACTGGAAGAGGCGCTGGCGCGCATCTGGGCCGAGGTGCTGAGCGTGGAGCGCGTGGGCAGGCACGACGGCTTCTTCGAGCTGGGCGGGCATTCGCTGCTGGCGCTGGGGTTGCTGGAGCGGGTGCGCGCCCTGGGCCTGGGCGTGCAGGTGCGCACGCTGTTCCAGCACCCGAGGCTGGCGGACTTCGCCCAGGCGCTGGGCCGTGAGCAGGGCCAGTTGCAGGGCCAGGTGCAGATCGAGGTGCCCGCCAACCTGATCCCCGAGGATTGCACGGCCATCACGCCGCAGATGCTGACGCTGGTGGACATCGACGCCGCGGAGATCGCCGGCATCGAGGCCGCGGTGCCGGGCGGGGCCGCGAACATCCAGGACATCTATCCGCTCGCGCCCCTGCAGGAAGGCATCCTGTTCCACCACATGCTGAATGCGGACAGCGATGCCTATGTCACCTCGCATGTGCTGGCCTTCGACAGCCGGCAGCGCCTGGAGCGCTTTGTGGCGAGCTTCAACGAGGTGATTGCACGCCACGACATCCTGCGCACGGCTGTGCTGTGGGAGGGCCTGGGCGAGCCCGTGCAGGTGGTGTACCGCCACGCGCAGCTACAGCCCGAATGGTCGGCGGCCGATGCGCAGCAGCCCCATCCGCGCATCGATGTGCGGCAGGCCCCCATGGCGCGCGCGCTGGCCGGGTCGCGCGCGCAGGACGGGCGCTGGCTGCTGCGCCTGCTGTGCCATCACCTGGTGATAGACCACCAGACGCTGGAGCTGCTGGTCCACGAGATCGCGCTGATCCAGCAGGGGCGCCGGGAGCTTTTGTCCGCGCCCCTGCCATTCAGGCGCTTTGTGGCACATGCGCGCAGGGGCGTGGGCGAGGCCGAGCACAGGGCGTTCTTCACGGCGCTGCTGGGCGATGTCACCGAACCCACGGCACCCTACGGCCTGCTCGATGTGCAAGGCGACGGCGGTGCCGTTCAGGAGGCGCGCCTGCGCCTGGATGACGGCCTGGCCGGGCGCATACGGCAACAGGCCCGCCGCAGCGGCGTGAGTTCCGCGGTGCTGTTCCACCTGGCCTGGGCGCTGGTGCTGGGCCGGGCCACGGGGCGTGACGACGTGGTGTTCGGCACCGTGCTGTTCGGGCGCATGCAGGGCGGGCGCGGCGCGGAACGCGCGGTCGGCCTGTTCATCAACACGCTGCCCGTACGGCTGCAGCTGGGCGCGCGCAGCGTGCGCCAATGCCTGGATGACACGCATGCGCTACTGGCCCAGCTGCTGCACCACGAACATGCCAGCCTTTCGCTGATCCAGCGCTGCAGCGGCCTGGCGGGCGGACTGCCCCTGTTCAGCGCCCTGTTCAACTACCGCTACGGCGCTCAGGGCAGCCAGGACACGGCGCCGGCCTGGGAAGGCATGGACATGCTGGAGAGCCGGGAGCGCAGCAACTATCCGTTCGGCATGTCGGTGGACGAACAGGGAAGCGCATTTACGCTGGCCGCGCAGGTGGCGCAGCCCGCCGACGCCCTGCGCGTCTGCGAGGACCTGCGCGATGCGCTGGAACAACTGGTGCAGGCGCTGCAGCAGGCGCCGCAGACGCCGGTCTGCGAACTGGCGCTGGGTCGCGAGGCCGAGCACCGCCGACTGCTGGACTGGGGCGACAACCGGGCCGGCGAGGTCCATGACGCGACGGTCCATGGTCTGTTCGAGGCGCAGGCGCGCCGCCAGCCCGATGCACTGGCGCTGGCTGGCGACGGGCGGCCATGGACCTACGGCGAACTCAACCGGCATGCCAACCGCCTGGCCCATCGGCTGATGGCTTTGGGGGTCGGCCCCGAGGTCCGTGTGGGCATCCTGTTCGAGCGCTGCGCCGACATGGTCGTGGCCCTGCTGGCCGTGCTCAAGGCCGGTGGTGCCTATGTGCCGCTGGACCCCCAATGGCCGGATGGGCGCACCGGTGCCATGTGCGAGGACGCGCGGCTGCGGCTGGTGCTGACCCACGAATGCTGGCTGGGGCGGCCCGTGGGAGATGCCGGATTGCGATGGCTTGCGCTGGATGCACCGGACCCCTGCGTGTGGCCCGATCACGACCCGGCCCGGGCGCTGCACGGGCAGGGCCTGGCCTACCTGATGTACACCTCGGGCTCCACGGGGCGTCCCAAGGGCACGGAGATAGCCCACCAGAGCATCTGCCGCCTGGTGCGTGACGCGGACTGCGCGCGGCTGGGGACCGGGCTGCGCATGCTGCAGTTCGCGCCGCTGGCCTTCGATGCCTCGACCTTCGAGATCTGGGGGGCGCTGTGCAATGGCGGCACCCTGGTGCAGGCGCCGCCGGGCAGGGTGTCCTTCCAGGACCTGGCGGCATTCATGGAGCGCCATGACGTGCGCTGCGCCTGGCTTACGGCGGCGCTCTTCAACCGGATGCTGGAGTCACACCCCGAAGCCCTGGCGCGACTGGACCAGCTGCTCAGCGGGGGCGAGGCCATGTCGGTGCACCATGCGCGCCAGGCGCTGGAGATCATGGGCACAACGGCTCTGATCAATGGCTACGGCCCCACCGAGTGCACGACCTTCGCGGTCTGCGGCCGCGTGGAGGTCGGCGATGTGCAGGGCGCTTGCGTCCCGCTGGGCCGGCCGGTGCGGCAAACCCTGGTCCGGGTGCTGGATGCCGCCATGCAGCCCGTGCCGGCCGGCGTGGTCGGTGAACTCTATCTGGGGGGCGCGGGACTGGCGCGCGGATACCTGGGCTGTGCGGGCCTGACGGCCGAGCGCTTCGTGGCAGATCCGCTGTCGCAGGAGGGCCGCAGGCTGTACCGCACCGGCGACCTGGCGCGCTGGCGTAGCGACGGCCGCATCGAGTACCTGGGCCGCGCGGACCTCCAGATGAAGGTGCGGGGCTACCGCATCGAGGCCGGCGAGATCGAGGCCGGCCTGCTGGCCCAGCCCGGCGTGCGAGAGGCCGCCGTGGTGTCCCGGCCCGGGGCCGGCGGCACACGGCTGCTGGCCTACGTGGTTGCCCAGGCCGGCCACGTGGCCGATCCCGAGGGACTGCGACTGCAGCTGTCCGCGCTGCTTCCCGACTACATGGTGCCCAACGCCATCGTCGGGCTGGACGCCTTGCCTCTCAACGCCAACGGCAAGCTGGACCGCCGGGCCCTGCCCGAGCCGGACCTGGGCGGCGGACCCAGCCATGACGTGCCCCGCGGCGAGACCGAGCGGCGCCTGGCAGCGATCTGGTCGGCCGTGCTGGGCGTGGCGCAGGTGGGGCGTGGCGACAACTTCTTCGAGCTTGGCGGCCACTCCATGGCCGTGCTCGATGTGCAGGCCCGGGTGGGCAGGCAGTTCTCGGTGCAACTGCCCCTGAGGGCCTGCTTCGAGAGCCGCTGCCTGGCCGACATGGCCCTGCTGGTGGAACAGACCTTGGGCGCCGCCGATGCCGGCAAGGCCGCCGATCTTCAAAAAATGGCATCCCTTCTGGAAGAGTTGGACCTGGAATGAAAAACACGGAATTCGACATCGCACAGCGCTTCAATCGCCTCGCTCCGGGCAAGCGGCGCCTGTTTCTCGAAGCACTGGCGGCCCAGGGCATCAACTTTTCCAGTCTGCCCATCGTCGCGGGGCAGGATGACGGGACGGCCGTGCCTGCGTCCTATGCGCAGGCACGGATGTGGTTTCTCTGGAAGCTGGAGCCCGACAGCGCGGCCTACCATATCAGCGCAGTCTGGCGCCTGCAGGGTGCGCTGGACGCACAGGCCCTGAGGGCGGGTTTTGCGGATCTGGTCGCCCGGCATGCCGCGCTGCGCACCGTGTTCAGGGCCGGCCCCGACGGCCAGCCCCTGCAGCAGGTGTGCGATTCCCAGCAGGTCGACATTCCCCTATGGGATGGTGAAGCGGCCGGCGATGCGCAGGCCCGGGCATGGGTGCGGCAGGTCTGCGAGCAGCCGTTCGACCTGGAGGCGGGGCCGCTGGTGCGCGTGGCCCTGGTGCGCGAGGGGCAGGACCGGCATCTGCTGGTGGTCGCCATGCACCACATCGTGTCCGACGGGCGCTCCATGCAGATCCTGATCGAGGAATTCGCCGCCCTGTACGGTGCCCATCTGCAGTCCCGGGCCCCCGGACTGCGCCTCCTGCCCGTGCAGTACAGCGACTATGCGGCCTGGCAGCGCAATTGGATGGAGGCGGGCGAGCGCGAGCGCCAACTGCGCTACTGGATGCAGCAACTGGGCGGTGAGCAGCCCGTGCTGCAACTGCAGGCCGACCATGCACGGCGCGCCGACGCCGTCCACCGCGCGGCCGAGCACAGGCTGCAGCTGCCTGCGGCGCTGGCGCATTCACTGCAGGCCCGTGCCCGTGCCGAGGGCGCGACCCTTTTCATGGCGCTGCTGGCGGGATGGCAGGCGTTGCTGGCCCGCTACAGCGGGCAACAGGACATCCGTGTGGGCGTGCCCATCGCCAACCGGCACCGCGCCGAGACCGAAGGGCTGGTCGGCCTCTTCGTCAATACCCAGGTGCTGCGCAACCGCATGGACGCTCGCCGCCCCGTCGTCGAGGTGCTGCGCCAGGCCCGCGAGGCTGCGCTGGCCGCGCAGGCGCATCAGGACCTGCCCTTCGACCAGCTCGTCGAGGCCTTGCAGCCAGAGCGCAATCTCGGCGTCCATGCCCTGTTCCAGGTGATGCACAACCACCAGCGATCAGCCCTCGGCGGGGGAGGACGGCTGGGCGGCCTCACGCTGGAGCCCTGTGCCCAGGAGGGGCGCAGCGCGCAATTCGAACTCACGCTCAACAGCACGGAAGATGCCGACGGCGGCGTGCTGCTGGAGATCAGCTACGCTGCGGGCCTGTTCGAGGCGGCGACCATTGCGCGCATGGCCGGGCATTTGCAGGCCATTTTGCAGGCCCTGGCCGATCATCCCGACCAGGCGTTGGGCGATATCGTCCTGCCGGGCGAGCCGGAGCGCCGGGAACTTGAAGCCTGGGGGCGCGATGCCGAGGTGGCCGGGGACGGACAGCCCGTGCACCGCCGTTTCGAGGCCTGCGCTCGGCGCCGGCCTGAGGCGCCGGCCCTGGCTTTCGGCGATGAGGTTTTGGGCTATGCCGAACTCAACCGGCGTGCCAACCGTCTCGCCCACCGCCTGATCGCGCTGGGCGTGCACCCCGAGACCCGTGTCGCCATCGCGGCCGAACGCTCGGTGGCCATGATCGTGGCCCTGCTGGCCGTGCTCAAGGCCGGCGGCACCTATGTGCCCCTGGATACCGACTATCCGCGAGACCGGCTGGCCTACATGCTGGCCGACAGCGGCGCACGCCTGGTGCTCTGCCAGGGGCCGGGGCGCGGGCTGCTGCCCGAGGATGCGGGCCTGCAACTGCTGGACATCGAGCCCGAGACGGCCGCAGCCGGGCCCGAGCACGATCCCCAGGTGCCGGTCGATGGCGAAAACCTGGCTTACGTGATCTACACCTCGGGCTCGACGGGGCGGCCCAAGGGTGCCGCGAACCGGCATGCCGCACTGAGCAATTGCATGGCCTGGATGCAGCAGCGCTATGCGATAGGCGCCGGGGATGCCGTGCTGCACAAGGCGCCGTTCGGCTTCGATGTCTCGGTCTGGGAAATCTTCTGGCCCCTGACCGTAGGCGTGAAGCTGGTGCTGGCAGGACCCGGCGACCAGCGCGAGCCTGCACGCATCATCGCGCTGATCCGCCGTCACCAGATCACGACGCTGAACTTCGTGCCCTCGATGCTGCAGGCCTTTCTGGCATACGAGGGCATAGAGGAGCAGACACGGCTGCGCTACGTCATCTGCGGTGGCGAGGCCATGCCCGCGGCCACCCAGAGCGAGGCCTTGCGGCGCCTGCGCGGCGTGAGCCTGCAAAACCTCTATGGGCCCACGGAGGCCGCCATCCACGTGACGCAGTGGACCTGCCGTGACGACGGCCTCAGCCTGGTGCCCATTGGCCGGCCCATCAGCGCCACCGAAGCCTGGGTGCTGGATGCCGACATGGCGCCCGTGCCCCAGGGCGTGGCGGGCGAACTGTACCTGGGTGGCATGGCGCTCGCGCGCGGCTACCTGAACCGGCCGGGGCTGACGGCCGAGCGCTTCGTGGCCCATCCCTTCGATGGCAGCGGCAAGGGTCGGCTGTACCGCACGGGGGATCTGGTGCGCTGGAATGCGCAGGGCCAGATCGAATACCTGGGCCGGCTGGACCACCAGATCAAGGTGCGCGGCCTGCGCATCGAGCTGGGCGAAGTCGAGGCCCAACTGCTGGCCCGGCCCGGAGTGCGCGAGGCCGTCGTGGTCGCCGCCCAGGGCGCGGGCGGCACGCGGCTGCTGGCCTACGTGGCCGCGCCGCAGGCTGGGGAAGGCCTGGCGGCCGAGCTGCGCCAGGCTCTGGCCGCCGTGCTGCCCGACTACATGCTGCCTTCCGCCATCGTGGTGCTGGATGCGTTTCCGCTGACACCCAACGGCAAGGTGGACCGCAAGGCCTTGCCTGAACCGGAAATGGCAAGTACCCAGCAATACGAGGCGCCGCAAGGTGAGCTGGAAGAGACGTTGGCCTGCATCTGGGCCGAGGTGCTGGGCGTGGAGCGCGTGGGACGCCATGACAGCTTCTTCGAGCTGGGTGGTCATTCGTTGCTGGCCCTGAAGCTGCTCGAACGCATGCGCGCCAGGGGGCTGGCGGCCCAGGTGCGCAGCCTGTT